>JBAVJU010000078.1:0-23139 GCA_049687935.1 Desulfobacterales bacterium
CCTCATATACAGTCATCCCGAAAATCCGGAACATGATTTCATGAAAGC
Source organism: Desulfobacterales bacterium (assembly GCA_049687935.1). GTDB lineage: Bacteria > Desulfobacterota > Desulfobacteria > Desulfobacterales > SG8-13 > JARFQH01. The sequence goes on from JBAVJU010000078.1 coordinate 49, forward strand.
CCGTGAGGCTTTCGGGGCACTCGTGAACCGGTATCCTGAAAGCCCGCTCAAGCCTCAAGCTGAAATGTGGATTATGGTCTTGCGGAACCTGCAGGACATGGAGAGTGTGTTGAGCGCTAAAAATCAGGAGTTGGCCCGTTCCAAGGACCAACTCAGAGATCAACAGGAAAAAGTGAAAAAGCTTGAGGCGCAGAAACAGAAAATCAGCGAGACCAAAGAGGTTCATTACGAAAAGGCCATCGAAGCCAAGGATCAACAGATCAAAAAGGCCATCGAAGACAAGGATCGACAGATCAAAGAGCTGGAGGAAAACATCGACCAACTAAAAGAGGTGGATATCAAAATCGAGGAAAAAAAACGCAAAGTCACTCCTTGAATCAAAACAGCAGTCAATGAGGAAGTCATGAACAATATCCTGGTGGTCGATGATGACCGCAATATTCTGAATGTGATCCAGATGCGACTCGAGGCCGAAAGCTACCGCGTTTTCAAGGCGCTCAATTCGAATCAGGCCCTCACTTTTCTTGGGGACAACGACATCGACCTCGCGCTGGTCGATTTGAGACTTAAAGACGAAGACGGCATCACGCTGATGGAAAATATCCATCGCGCCCACCCGAATCTGCCCATCATTATTCTGACTGCTCACGGCAGTATCAACAGTGCCGTGGAGGCCATGAAGCGTGGTGCGGCCAACTACCTGACCAAGCCGTTCAACTATCAGGAGCTTCTGCTTCAGATCCAGAATTGCCTGGAGAAAAGCGAGTTGTCCAAGGAGGTCAACACGCTGCGAAATATCTGCGCGGTTCAGTTCGGATTCAAAAACATCATCGGCAGAAGCGAGGGGATGAAACGGGTCTTGGAGCAGGTAGCCCAGGCCGCCGAGACCGATTCGAACGTTCACATCGAAGGAGAGAGCGGAACCGGGAAAGAGCTGATCGCCAAGTCACTTCATCTTACCGGCCCCAGAAAAAAAGGTCCCTTCGTTGCCATCAATTGCGCCGCGATTCCGGAAACCCTTTTAGAGAGCGAGTTGTTCGGTTACAAAAAAGGGGCTTTCAGTGGAGCCGTGAGCGACAAGAAGGGTCTCTTCGTCCAGGCCCACAACGGCAGTTTCTTTCTGGATGAAATCTCTGAAATGCCGCTGAGCATGCAAAGCAAGCTTCTGCGTGTGCTGGAGGAACGCGAATTCTTTCCGGTCGGAGGTCAACAGACCATCAAGGTCGACACGCGGATCATCACGGCATCCAACAAGAACCTCGAGCAGGAAGTCGAAAACAAAAATTTCCGTGAGGACCTGTATTACCGTATTCACGTGATTCGGATCCAGTTGCCACCCCTGCGGGATAGAAGAGACGACATTCCGCTTCTCGCGAAACATTTTCTCAAGAAATACACTACCGAGATGAAAAAGGAGATCACCGGTTTTTCATCCGCCGCTCTGCAGAAACTTCTGCGTCACCACTGGCCGGGCAACGTCCGTGAACTCGAGAACACGATCGAAAGTGCCGTCGCCATGGGGGCCGGCAACGAGATCGACGCCGATTTGATCCTGCCAAAATGCGAAGCCGACAATGACTGCATCAAACCGCTCAAAGAGGCCAAGGACGACTTCATGAAAAACTACCTGCTGCAATTGGTCGAATTCACGCAGGGCAACGTCAGCCAGGCCGCCAAGCTCGCCGGAAAATACCGCGCCGATCTTTATGAACTGATGAAAAGATACAAACTGGATCCGTCCAACTTCAGAGAATAGTCTGATTTTCCCCACCGATATCCATCTTTCCGAAGGCGGTTTTTCGCCACCACGTCTTTATGACCTGCCCATCCCTGCAGGAAAAACCATACAATACTAAGGGACTTAATTCATGCCGGTTACCTTCCGGCGGAGCCCTTATCCTTTCGATGGCGTATGGAATTTCCTTCGTATTGCGGCTTTAAGAGGTCATAATTTTTTAAAATCAGATAAATAACAATTACTTATAAATATATCGCAGTCTGGCACATCCCTTGCCTATGGCACATCGTCCATCCAGTTTTAGCCAAGAGATGAAAGGAATGAACGGACTCGATATGACCAAACTACTAAATTATCCACGTGATAAAAAAGCGTCAAAATTCAACTTGCCGCCTCTTCTTGTTCTGTTATTTTTGAGTATGTCGGTTCTGATGCCGGTTTGTCAGGCTGACGGTTTCGAGGAGCAGGTTAAACTGGCCTGGGATCCTGTAGAGAGTGCGGCCGGGTATGTGGCCTATTGGGGTACCTCCAGCCGGGATTATTCCGCAAACACCGACGTCGGTCAAGCGACGACATTCGAGATACCCGGCCTGCAGGAAGGGCAAGTCTATTATTTTGCGGTCACAGCTTACAATGCGGACCACAATGAAAGCGTTTATTCGGAAGAACTGATGCACCGCGTTACACACCGTGATACGGACGGCGATGGAGAGCCGGACACCGAGGAAATAAACATCTATCACACGAACCCGGGCAAACGCGATAGCGACGGCGATGCCATGAATGATGATTGGGAAATCGATTACGGAACCGACCCCCTCGTAGACGATGCCGATGGGGACCTGAATCGCGACGGCATCAGCAACCTGGATGAGTTTTTTCGTCAAACCCAACCCGACAACCAGCGCCCAGGTAGGCCGGTATTGACGGAGCCGGGCGACGGATCAGCAAACGTCGCTTTGGTGTCCGTACTCCGGTCTGACCTCTTTACGGACCCGGACGTCGGAGATTTTCACACCGAAACCCGTTGGCAGGTCAGCAGCAACACGGAATTTTCAGACCTGGTGCTGGATCTGCAATCGGCCACCTTCCTGACCCAATTGCCGTTGCTCGATTATATGCTGGACCCGGACCGTACCTACTGGTGGCGCGTCCGGTATTTCGACGACCATGCCGCCGCTTCCGAATGGTCCGACCCGAACTCCTTCATTACTGTCCTCAGTGCGGACGACGATCTGGACGGTGATGGCGTTCCGGACGCGCAGGAAGTCGGTTTCGATATTGATCTCGATAAAAACGGTGTGCCCGACCAAAGCCAGGACGAGATAAAAAGCGCTCACGCCTCAGCAGGTGATGCATTGGTAAGCCTCAAGAGCCCGCCGGCCGAAGGTTTTATAGAAACGTTCAAAACCTCGGTGCCGGATCCAAACAATTCGTCCTTCGCCATAGGGCTTCAGTTTCCGATGGGGCTGGTCAATTTCAAACTGGCCGTTCCAAACCCGGGTGACACGGCAACGGTCGTCATCTACTTCTCGGAAGCGCTGCCGGAGGGATTGACGTGGTACAAATACACCCCGGCCAAGGGCTGGCACTCATATGCCGAGCATGCCAAAATTGCCGCCGACGGCAGATCCGTGACATTGGAATTGCAGGACGGCGGTTTCGGTGATGCCGACGGCGCGCTGAACGGTATGATCGTCGATCCATCCGGCGTCGGTTATGTGACGGTTGCCGACACGACATCGCCGACCGCTGTCGGCAGCAGCGGCGGGGGCGGTGGGGGCGGCTGCTTCATCGGCACTGCCGGTTCTATGTTACCGGGAGATGCGCGGCATTATCTGCAAGGCGTTGTCGACAATTGCGTCGCCGCCGTCAAAGAAACAGTTATGCTGCTCCGCGGTCGCCTGACGTCGGGACAAACCTCACTCAGAGGAGGTAACGCCCGCTGATTTGCCGTTTAGGTTCAATCGTCAGCCTGTCCTCAGAATGATTCCAAGGGGCAGGGATTCGCCGAACATGACCGTCTGATCATTGCGGGCCGGGGGTGTGATCTCCATGACGCGGCGCTTCAAATCTTCTGCCAGTTCATTGAGCGCCATCCATTCAAGCACCCGATGTCGCATCTCTTCGTCGAGATCCCGCGCCCTGTCGCCTGTTTTGCGGGCCATCTGCGAAATGGTCCGGCCGGCTATCGTCGGATTCGACCAGGAATAGTCGATCAGCTGGTCAATCCAGCGGGCGGCTTCATCCGGCGGGATGGTGCGATCTGACGGACCGTACAAGAGTTCACGGGCAGCCAGTCGCGAAAGCGCCCAGAGGTGCTGAGATTTGGGCTTTCTGGCCGATATTTCAGTAAGCAGTTGACGTCCCAGCCGGAGTTTGTCTTTACTGTAGAGCTTTTCCAGGTTGGCGGCGGTCATCCAGATTTCCAGCCGTTCCTGGGGGCCAACTCTCTTGGCGGCGGCTTTTTTTTCGAAAAACACCGCCGAGAGGTCTTGGAAGAACTGGCGCTGCTGTCCCGGCGTCAGTCCGGCGGCCACTCTGCGCCACATGATCCACCATTCCAGCCTCACCCGTTGGTTTTTGGCGTGCACCGGCCCGCTCTGATACAGTTTCCAGAGCCTCTGCAGGCGCTGTCTGTCCAGGCTCTCGCCAATGCCCGGTCGCAGGCAGAACCCGAGCAGGTTCATCCATGCGCTTTCAAAATCGGGCCCCTTGTTGCGAACCGGCGTCAAGTCCAGCAGATCATCGGCCAGGCTGCGGATGAACCCCAACGGCCAGTCGTCTCGGGGTAGATCGACAATCCGGCTCAGTTTTTTGGCGAGTTTTTCCGCTCCGGATTTGTCGTCACCGCTTAGGACCCGGTGCAGGAGGTCTCGGGCGGTTTCGACGACCGCCAGTTCTAAAATCTGGGCATCGCCAGCCGCCTCGGGCGTCGCGGTTTCGCGCAGCTGAAATTGAAGCTTCCAGCGATGCTCGCTGATGCGGGAACGGCACCAGATTGCCAGGGTCCCGACTTCGGTGTACTCGGCCTCGATTTTGACCGGGATGGCCTTCTGATTACCTTTTTTCCCATACTGCACGACTGTCTGCAGCGGCGGCAGGGCCGTAAAGGAGTCATCGATGCGAACCAGGTCGCCGCTGCGGTCTCCGCTGCGGTAACTCGAGCTGAAGATATCGAAGCTGACCGGCTGATTGGTCAAAACGTCAAAGGCCTTGTCTTCCAGGGGGATGGCGCTGCCTTCGTCGAGCCCGCGTTCGACGATGCACATGACCTCGCGGTCGTGGGGTTTTGGTTGCCCCCGATTGTGTCGTGCCACTCCGAGGTAGTAAGCCCTTGGGCTGCCGCTGCCGACGCGCACACCCGCGCCGATTTTGACCAGGCCGTAATAAGCCGCGCCGAAGGCCACCGCTAAATCCAGGTCCGGGTTTTCCAGTACCTTCGGGAGTTCCGAATCCTGGATAGCAGTCCAATTTTGCAATGCCATCCGGATCCGCGCTTGAATTTCAGCCGGTTTGAGTGAGCCGCCGTTGTAGAGGACCAAATCGGGAGCAACTGACGATCGCTGCAGAATTTTCGAGACGTCGTTTCGGTGGCGATCCAGAAACCACATCATGTGCCGCGTAATGGCGGGTTCCTGCTCGTAGGGCAGGCCGAATTCCGTAATGCCCTTGCGGTCGGATGCGGGTTGCCGGACATCTATGGTGTCGGTTGGGAAAAAGCCTTCCAGAACGAGTTTCGCGACCTCGGCCTTGTCCAGGTTCACCCGCTGTGTTCCGGCAATGAGGCGACTGCCTTCTCCCATCAGCGTGACCTTGAAATTTGCGGCCGTACCACTCAGAAGGGCTTCTTTCGCCTCACGGCATTGGTGGCACAGGGCTTTCCAACGATCCGTGCTCATGGAACGGCGCGTTCCGGTGAGCTGCGCCTCGACCTGCCGGGCCAGGGCCAGATCGATGTTGTCGCCGCCCAGGATCAGGTGGTCTCCAACGGCAATCCGCTCGAAACGGGGGCTTCCGTCGACGTCCCGCAGGACAATCAGGGTGAAATCGGTGGTCCCGCCGCCCACATCGCAGACCAGGATCAACTCGCCGGGTTGAACATACTGCCGCCAGTTGTTTTCATGCTGCATGAGCCAGCTGTAAAAAGCCGCCAGGGGTTCTTCGAGCAAAACGACGGTATCGATGCCGGCCGTTTTAGCCGCTTCCAGGGTCAACTCCCGGGCAACTTCGTCGAAAGATGCCGGCACGGTGACGACGACGAACTGGTTCTCGAGATGCAGACTCTCGTCTGCTCCCCAGGCGCTGTTCCATGCCAGACGAATGTGCTTCAAATAGGCGGCAGTGGCCATCACCGGAGAGATTTTGGGGATTTCAGCGGCCGCACCCCACGGCAGGATGCGGGCGCGACGGTCGGCCTTGGAATGGCAAAGCCAGCTTTTGGCCGAAGACACCAGCCGGTCCGGCACCAGTGCCCCTTGATCCCGGGCATAGGTGCCGACGAGGTTGGTTTCCTGGTCCTCCCAGAGCCTGACGACGGCATCCTCGGGAATGTCGTATTCACCGGGTATGTAAAGAAAGGAAGGCAGAAGCGGCAGGCGGTTCACTTGGCCGGGTCCGGTGAGTTGGGGCACCTTAAAAATCCGGATCCCTTTGCCCGTCGTTTTTTTTTCCTGCAAATCCACATAAGCTGCGGCACAGTTGGTCGTCCCCAGATCGATGCCGATAATGAACCGCCGATCCTCCACTTCGCTTGTCATGCTTTTTCCCGCACGTTGAATTCGAGTTTCCAGCGGCTGCCGTCCTGCCGCGAGACACACCAGAGCTCAAGGGTGCCGATTTCAGTCAATTTGACTTGGATCGAAACCGGGAGAACGCTGCCGTAGGTGCCGTCAAGAGTGGTTTCGATGGTGGTGATCGGCTCGATGTCGCTTTCCCAGTCTTCGATCAGGGAGCCTTCGGTGTCGTCCGTGCGAACCGAGGAACCGAGGAAGTCGAATTTTGCCGGTTCACCGACGATGAGATTGAACTCTCTCTCGGTCAGTTCGGTGGACGACCCCTCTTCCATGCCGAAGGGCGCCACACAAAGGGCCTTGAGCGGGGCCGGCATTCCCGGTACGGCCGGAAGGGAGGCGGCCACCCCGATGTAATAGGTCTTGTTGAGCCCGCTGCGTATCCGGACGCCTCTGCCCCTGCGAGCCAGGCCGTAGTAAGCGGCACCGGTGGCGACGGCCAGGTCCAGATTTGAAGATTCCAGCACCCGCAGTTCGGCATTGCTTTGCCAGGAGGCCAGCACTTCCGTCACTCGTCTTTGAAGCAGCGGGGCTTTCATCACGCCGCCATTGAACAAAACGGCCGTGGGCAGTTCACGCGGGCGATCGTCTTGGCGACTGAGGAATTGGGCCAGATGTCGGGTTACGGCCGGATCGGCTTCATAGGCCAGCCCGGTTTCCTGAATACCGGTCCGCAGTCCTGTCTGGGGGCGGCTCTCGGGCTCGCAAAACGGGAAGAAGCCTTCCACGATGACCTGTTCGACGACATCTCGGCTCACTTCCGTTCTCAGCGTGCCGCCGATCAGGCTGCTGCCGCGGCCCAGCACGGAAATGGGAACGGCGGCGGTGTCGGAAGACGCCAGGATTTTCTCCTTTGCACTTCGGCAGGTGTGCCAGAGCGCCCGCATTTGCCAGGCGTCCAACTTTTGGCCGGCCGCGGCCATCTGATTTGCGACGGCATACGCCAGGGCCAGGTCCATGTTGTCTCCGCCAATCAAGATGTGATTGCCGACGGCGATTCGCTCCAGCTCGAGATTGCCTGAATAATCAGAAACCCGGATCAGGCTGAAGTCGCTCGTGCCGCCGCCCAAGTCGCAAACCAGCACCAGATCACCGGGCCTGACGGCCTCTCGCCAGCTGTCGCCGGAGGCCACGATCCAGGCGTAGAACGCCGCTTGCGGCTCTTCCAGCAGGGTAATGTCGGGCAACTGGGCCATGGCGGCGGCATTGACGGTCAACTCGCGTGCCACGGCGTCGAAAGAGGCCGGCACCGTCAGAAAGATTTCCTGTCGCTCCAGTATCAGGTTCTCGTCGTCACGGGCGATCGTGTGGTTCCAGGCCCGGCGGATGTGATCCAAAATGGCGGCCGAGGCTTCCACCGGCGAAAGTTTGTGAACTTCCGCCGGAGATCCCCAAGGCAGAATGGCCTGGTTGCGGTCCACCATCGCATGGCACAGCCAGGATTTGGAAGAACTGATCAACCGCTGTGGGAGTTCAGCGCCCCGATTGCGGGCCAGTTCGCCGACAATCTGTTCGACATCGCGGTGCCACGGCAATTCGAGCGCATCCGAAGCGATGTCCTTTTCTCCCGGCATATAGATGAAGGAGGGCAACATCTCGCGCGCGGCAACCGCACCGGGACCGATCAACTGAGAAATTTCAAGAATGTGAATGTCGGGGGTCTCCCGGGCCTCCGATTCAACCTCCGTATACGCCAGAATGCTGTTGGTTGTTCCCAGGTCGATGCCGACGATGAACTTTGCGTCACTCATTTTCAATTCTCACGTTTGATGATGTCATATGTGTCAGAATAGAGAGGGTTTCGTAAACGGTTCAAGGTCGAAGCGCACACATGGTGCTGCAGGCGGCTCGCTGTTCTTGCGCCGCAGATGCGTCGAAATGAAGCGCAGCACCCGATACCGGACTATTGACGAAATCGTCAAATTTCCACTTCCGCCGGTGCAATGATCTCTGCATTTTGCCGGCCAGAAAGCGTTGGCAGCTTTACCTTGCCGACCTGCCATCCCTTATGACGGATTATGCCGCTAAACGGAGGTTCGCCGACGACCTTTCCGGTCAGCTTGATGGCGCCCGGGTCGAAATCAACATCGACAGTCACGCGCTCTCCTTCAGCCTGGGCCATTATCGGTCTGGGATCGAGATACTCCCGCACGATTTGAAGACAGCTGGCATGAATCGCACGGACGGCTGAACCGATTTGGGAATCCTCATATTGGTCGAGGTCTTCGGCCAAAAAGTCCATCAACCGTCCTTCCCGCTGCATCATCGAAAAGAGGTGCAAAAACAGGCGGCGTTCGGCGATATCTCCCTTTTCTATTGCCGGCCCTTTGGCGGCGATGTCGGCCTTTTTTTCACTGGTCGGTTTGAGCCGGCGAACGCGCGACCGGACGATGAGCCAGGTCACAAGCCCTGCGAAGAGCGCAAATACCATCAGAGCAGGAAAAACCGTGTACCAAAATCGAGGGGTATAAAACAGAACGAGATTCCAAGCCTGTGCGCCGGACGATTCATTTGCGGCGGTTTGCAGGATGGGACGCAGCTCTGCGACCATTTTCGCAGTGCCGAAGTACAGCAATACGCTGAATACGCCTGCAATGAATAGACTGAAAAAGACAATGGGAAAAGCGACTCCGTTCGACACCCGATTAATGCTGTGCATTGGCTGTATTCTCCCTGGTTGACCGGATCACTCTATCGGCTGGCGCGGTTGTTGAGCCGCCCAATTTTCCTTGGTCCTTATCGACTCTATTGCATAGGATCCAAAGGCCGAAAATCTAATAACGTTGATCCGGGAACGCAAGATCTCAGGCAATTTTTTTAATCTTACCGCCGTCCATATCGCGGCTCGTTCTGAAATAGACACCATGGTTTACACTCGCGGCCGATTTTTGGCAACTGAAGAGCTGCATTCAATGCCTCGGTAAATCGCCGAATTTGTCCTTTGACCGTTCAAACTGCGCAGGCGTGCGGCATATTAAAACGGCCCAATAGACACCGCCAGAGACGAGCCTTATGTTTTCGGCTGACGAATTTATTGCCGGCGTAATCTTGCGCACTCGTTTCTGACGGCGACCCTTAACCGAACAGGTCTCCTCATGGCCGATATAACATTTACAAACGCTAACATTGTCACCCTTGACGAATCGATTCCTGAAGCGGATACGGTGGTGATCCGACAAGACCGTATCGCTTATGTGGGGTGCGCGCAAGGCGCGGCACCATATCAAGACCCCGGCACAGAAATAATCGACCTGGACGGTAAAACGCTGATACCGGGATTCAATGACAATCACCTGCACGCCATTTACATGGGTGATTATTTTTCGCGACCCAACCTTTCAGGACTCGATCATGAACAGATCATCAATAAACTGCTGGCGGTGGATACAACGCTTGACAAGGGTCAGACGCTGTATGCCTTTGGTTGGGATTACCCGTCTTGTCCCGATCCCCACCGTAAACTCCTGGATCGTGAATTCCCGGACCGACCGGTCGCCCTTTTTCAATATTCCGGTCATGCCGTATGGGTCAATACGGTTACTTTAAAAAAATTGCGAGTAACCGCCAATACGCCGGATCCGCCGGGTGGCAAAATCGAAAAAGACAGCGCCGGAGAACCGACCGGGATCCTGAAGGACAGGGCCGCCTATCCGGTTCATCACAAGCGTTTCACGCAGATGAACCGGCGACCCAAACTGCGCGCCGGGCTGATTGATACCGCCCTGGCTCTTTTTCGCGAAAACGGAATGACATCGGTTCAGGATAACACCTGGTCTCCCTTTACCGTCAGTCATTTCCAGCGCTTGAAAAGAAGAGGGGTCCTGACGGCAAGAGTTTCTTGTTGGTCCCGCGGCGAGCCGGCCTGGTCCAGAATTTGGTTGGAACACAAGCGATATGACCCTTACTGGGTCAGAAGAGGGCCCCGTAAATTTTTTATCGATGGAACCTTCTCCACGCGCACGGCCATGCTCGAGTCGCCCTACCGGGGTGAACCGGAAAACGTCGGTTTGCCGGCCATATCCCCTAAAAGGCTCTATCATGAGATTCGAAAAGGCATTCAGCAGCAGCGCCAGCTCGCCCTTCACGCGATCGGAGACAGGGCCATTCGACAATTTCTCGATACCCTCGAAGATTTTAGAGAGGCTAAACCCCGCGTCCCGGCGCTGCGTTTTCGATTGGAGCACGCGCAGTTAATTGCGCCCCGGGACTTGGAGCGACTGGCAGATTGGGGTATTTTGCTGGCCGTCCAACCGTCGGCGTTGATCAATCTGAAAAAAGACCAGGGATTGCTTGGCGCAGAAAGAGCCGAGAAGGCCTACCCTTTTAAATCCATCCTTGAAGCGGGTATTCCGCTTTCCTTCGGTTCGGATGTCCCGGGAGAATCGCAGTTCAAGCCCTTGGAGCTGATACACTTGGCCGTAAACCGCCAAACCGGCGAAAAAATTAGTCCCCATGAAGCCCTTGCGGCCTACACCAAAGGCTCTGCCTACGCGGAATTCATGGAATCCGAGAAGGGAACGCTGACTCCCGGAAAACTGGCCGATTGTGTGGTTTTATCTGAAGATCCCACCCGTTGCCCGCCGAACCTCATCCGAGATATCCGCGTAGAAATGACCATCACGGGCGGAAAAATAGTGTACAGAAACGGCGGGTCGTGAAACGCAGCCTGTTTGGGGTCGGAGCAGACCCGGTCGGTGAGGCCAATAACCCAAAGGGCCGATCAAAAATAACAGACCGCTACCGACTCGTCGTCGGATCGGGATGAAACAATGAATAGACGGCCGGGATAAGGACCAGCGTGATCAGCGTCGATCCGGTGAGGCCCCCGACAACCGCCCGTGCCAGCGGGGCCTGGGCGTCGGATCCTTCGCCGATGCCGAGCGCCAGCGGCAGCAGGCCGAAAATGGTGGTCAACGTCGTCATCAGGATCGGCCGCAATCTGCGACGACCGGCCTCGATCAAAGCATCGCGTGTGGGCATCCCGTCTTGAATCAACCGCCCGGCCTGGTCGACCAGGAGAATGGCATTGTTGACCACGATCCCCCCCAGCATGATGCAACCGATGTAGGACTGCACATTCAGCGTCGTTGATGTTATGAACAACGTCACCAGCACGCCTACCGCCGCCAAAGGAACGGAAAACATGACGACCAGAGGATCCCGCAGCGATTCATATTGACAGGCCAGCACCATATAGACGAGGGCCAGCGCCAACACGAGTGAGATCACCAGTTCCCTGAAGGCCTTTTGCTGTTCTTCGAAATTGCCGGCGACCGTCAGGTCATAGCCGATGGGGCGTGGAATTTGATTCAGCAGCGCCTGCACGTCAACAGCCACGGAACCCAGATCGCGCCCCGCGACGTTGGCGCTGACCGTCACCCGTCGCTGTTGGTCTTTGCGGTCGATCAGAATCGGACCGCGGCCCGATTCTGCCGCGACGAGGTTGCGCAGCGCCACCTTTTCGCCGGATGCCGTTGTCAGGGTAAGATTGAGAATTTCGTCGATGGAGCGTTTCTCGGCATTTTCGAGCTGCACCAGAATGCGATAGGAGTTGCCTCCCCTTCGGTATTCGCCGGTTTTGGATCCGGCCACCGCGGTTTGCAGGAGCTGGGTGACGTCGCGAACGCTCAAGCCGAGATCGGCGACTTTGTCACGGTTCACGCGGATTTCCTGCTGGGGTATGCCGGCTTCGAGGCTGGACTGAACGTCCGTAACGCCCGGCACTTCTGCAATTAACTTGGCCACGCTCGCGGCCAGGGTGTCGAGCGTGGCCAGTTCGTAGCCACGAATCTCGACGGTCAGTCCCTCGTCACCGCCCAGCAGTCGTTCGAGTAAAAACTGACCCTGCGGTGCTCGGACACGGATCTCCATTCCGGGGACGCGACCGTCCAAAAGGCGCCGTAGGTCTTGGGCAATTTCCCCGTTGGAGCGCTCGCGTTGGGCGGCCGGCAGCAGAGACATGCTGATTTCACCCTCTGAGCCGGCGTCAGCCCGCCAGCCGGAGGCGCCGATACTGACCACCGACGCGACTGCCTCGGGCACGGCCGCTTGAACGATCTGCTCTATTAAGCGTGTCTGCCGATCGACCAGTTCGAGCCGGGTACCGATTTCCATCTTGCCGGTGACGCGAACCTCGCCCTCATCGCTGGGAGGCAGAAATTCACTGCCGATCAGGGGTAAGAGCAGCAGGCTGGCACCGAGCATGGCGGCCGCCGCAAAGACGGTGACCAGACGGTGGCCCAATGTCCAACGCAACAAATCCAGGTAGCCGTTTTCGAGACCCGCAAAGGCGGAATTGGCGGCGGCGGCCCAACGGTTCGGTCGAGACGCCGGCTCTTCGAGCCGCTGCTGGCTTGATGTCAGGAGACGGGAGGCCAGCATGGGCACCAGGCTCAGGGACACCGTCAGTGAACAGATCAACGCAAAAATGATCACGTACGCCAGCTCCCTGAAGAGGATGCCCGAGATGCCGCGCACGAAAATCAACGGCAGAAAAATGACCAGTGTCGTTATGGTACTGGCAATGATGGCCGGCCCGACTTCCCGGGCACCTTCCACTGCTGCTTCCACCGGCGTTTCGTCGTACTCGTTGCGACGGCGGAAGATGTTTTCGAGCACGACGATGGAACTGTCGACCATCATGCCCACTCCCAGGGCCAACCCGCCCAGGGTCATCAGATTGAGCGTGAATCCCCCGAAGAAAATGAGTGCAAAGGTGGTCACGATTGAGATCGGGATCGATAGGGAAATCACTATCGTGCTGCGGATGTTGCGCAGGAAAAACAGCAAAACCACGATGGCCAGACCGCCTCCGTAAAGCACCGAGCGAGCAACGTTGGCGATTGAGCGTTCGATGAAATTGCCCTGGTTGATGACCGGGACAATTTTAATCTGAGGATAGGCTTGGTTGACGGCATCAATTTCGGCCAGGATGCGCTTGGACACGTCGACCGTATTGGCGTTGGCCTGTTTGCGAATCGCCACGCGCAGTCCACGCCCACCGTTAACGCGCACGATGCGGGCGAGTTTCTCGTAGGTGTCTTTGACTTCGGCTATTTGACCCAGCGTCACGGCGGCACCGTCCTGCCGGACGATGACCGTGTCTCGAATCTGGTCGAGGCTGACAAACTCGGCCGGTGCGCGCAGCATGACCTCGTAGCGTCCCTGTTCGATCTTGCCGGCCGGAAGATCGAGGTTGGCGTCGCGAATAGCATCGAGCACCCGGTCCAGCGGCAGGCCCACGGCCTTGATCCGGTCAGGGTCCAGTTCGATCCGGACCTCGCGGTTGAAGCCGCCCCAGACGTCAACCTGCGCAACACCCGGAATGCGGGCAAAGCGGTAGCGGATCTGAACTTCAATCAGTTCCGTGAGTTCCAAGGGGTCGAGGCTGCTGGAAACTCCCAGCAGAACGACCGGAAAACTGGCGATGTCGAATTTTCGGATGCGGGGCCTGACGATATCTTCCGGCAGTTCATTGATCTCGTCTTCGAGTTTGCCCTGCACGTCAATCGCCGCCGTGTCGATTTCCGTGCCCCATACGAAACTGACACGAACCGTGCTTCGGCCCTCTGAGGACGATGATGTGATTTCTTCTACCCCGGGCACCGTGGCAACGATCTCTTCGATAATTTGAGTGACCAGCCGCTCCATCACCTCGGGACTGGCACCCTCGTAATCCGTTCGGATGGTCAATGTCGGCAGTTCGATGTTGGGCAGCATGTCGATCTGCAGCCTGCTCAGAGAAACGGCGCCGAGGATGACCAGAATCAGGGTTACCATGGTCGTGAAAATCGGGCGTTTGACGCTGAAGCGCGGCAGATTCATCAGGAGTCGACCTTCTCGCGGCCGGCAGCGGTGTTTTTCTGCTCGGAAGAAAACAGGATCGCGGAGCCGTCGTTTACCAGTTGTTGCCCCAGGGTCACGACCCGACCGGACAGCCCCTCGCCGATCACCTGCACCCGGCCCCCTTCGCGGATGCCCACTTTTACTTGACGCCAGGCGACCGACCGTCCATCCTTGCTGACGATAAAAACGCCACTCTTGTCATCCCGTATGGTCAAAGCCTGCTCCGGGACGATGGTCGCTTCCGGCACCCGGGCCAATACGACGGCGGCCCGGATGAACATGCCGGGTTTGAGTCGACGCTGTGGGTTTTCGATGATCATTTCGATCCGTGCCTGCCGGGTGGATTTGCGAAAGACGGGGGCAATGCGGTCGATGCGGCCGGTAAACTGTTCGTCCGGATAGGCGTCGGTTGTCAACGAAACGAGTTGCCCGGGTTTCAGTTGGGCATAGTCTCTCTCGGTGACGAAAACGACTCCGACGATGGGATTCAGTTCGACGATCATGAGCAGGGGCGCGTTGGCGGCTACGGTCTGGCCTTCATCCACATAGCGCTCAGCGACGACGCGCTGCTCGTCGCCGCCGGCCCAGCCCGCCGTTACCTGGGTGTAGCCGAGCCGGATATTGGCGGTTTCCAGCGAGGACGCGGCCTTGGTTACCTGGGCCGCAGCAACTTTGAGTTGAGCCTGCTTCGCCAGTTGATCCTGCTGAGCGGCATCGAATTCAGAATCAGATGCGATGCCGCGCTTCAAAAGTGACTGGGTGCGGTTAAACTCGCGATTGGCATTTCCCAGGGCGCTCTCGGCCTCGGACAGGTTGGCTCTGGCCACTTCCAGGTCGGCCTGGGCCTGGGCGACGGCCTGGATATACTCATCATTGTCCAGCTCGGCTACAATCTGACCCCGCTTTACCGTATCGGCGATATTCACGATCACACGCTCCACGCGGCCGCTGACTTTCGGCGCGACGACAAACTCGGCCAGGGCTTCCAGTTCACCGCTGAATGTCCGCTGCAACACGATCGGTCCGCGCTGAATCTGAGTCACTTCTACCGGCACCGGTCGTGAGGTCTTAGCGCTTTTACGCGAACCGGCCCGTTCCTGGAAATAACCAAAAATTACCCAGCCCGATACCACCGCCGTTCCAATCAGAAGGGCCAACAGAATAAAAAATTTAGGGGCACTCGATTTCATGGTAAAATACCTATTCCCTTGTTATCAAAATCGGCCCTTTCTAAAAAATATGCCGGTTTGGTCCGACAGAGGGAACAGTGTGCTCTTTCAGGGCTCATATTGCAACCGAAATTGATTGATGAAGGAATTCGTATGGCGCCCCGTCAGTGCTGTTTCCCCATTTCTCAAGTCTATGCAGATACATCATATGGTCAAGTGTGTTATCGGTTGCCATGGTGAAGCAAAAAGCTGTAAAGTCAGTCGAACGGCTTTAAAAAATACGTATTAAATGACCGCTATCGGTCGGTATCGGGCTTCGTGAGGATCAGATTTGATGGTTGCAAGATGGTGTCACCGACTGCTGGGATTCCTTGCCGTGTGCGGGTTATTGCTGATGTCGGCGTCCTGCACGCTGGTCGAAGAAAGGATTGACCGCACGACGGGAGGGCCGAACGCGCCTGCCGATACAGCGGTGTACATGCGCTCTGTGCCTGCCGAACTACCGGGAGAGATTTCAGCGCGAGCGGTGCCGCCGGGGCCCTTGAAACTCACGGTCACCGAAGCGATTTTGCTTTGTCTCGAGAACAACCGCGAGCTTGAGGTGCAAAGATTGAATCCTTCGATCCGACAAACCTTTGAGGACCAGGAAAGAGCCGTTTTTGATCCGGAAACAAACGCGGAAGTCTCCGCCGGCAGGGTTAAGGGAGAGCGCCTCGCACGGTCCGGATCCGATACTGAGGATTTCACCACCGATGTCGCCGACGGCATCATTTCTCTGGCGCAATACTTCCCGACCGGCACGACGGTTGCCCTGGAAGCCGGCGCGCAAATGAACGACTCATCTCTTTACGATGACACCTTTTACGAAACCCGCTTGGGCATGACGCTTACTCAAGCGCTGTTGAGAGGATACGGTACAGATGTCAATCTGGCCCGGCTGCAGCAGGCACGCCTGGAAACGCGCATGTCGGAATATGAGTTGCGGGGGTTTACCGAATTTCTGGTGGCGGAGGTGGAACGCATCTACTGGGACTATGCGCTGGCCCGGCGTCAAATCGAAATCGTTGAGGAGTCACTGAAAGTCGCCCGTCAGCAACTCGACGAGACCAAAGAACTGATCGCCGTCGGCCGATTGGCAAGAGCCGAGTTGGCCGCCGTCCAGGCCGAGGTCGCGGCACAGGAGCAGGCTCTCATCGAAGCACGGGCCAACGCGGCATCTATTCGCCTGCAACTGCTGCGGCTGCTCAATCCTGCGGGGCCGGGAATCTGGCAGCGGGAAGTTGATCTCATCCATCAGCCGACCTTGCCCGAAATCAAACTCGAAGATGTTGAGCTCTATGTGGCCGTATCGATGCGCATGCGTCCGATTTTGAATCAGGCCCGTTTGGAAATATTACGCGGCAATTTGGAACTCGTCAAAACCCAGAACGGATTGCTGCCCTTGCTGGATCTTTTCATCACGCTCGGCAAAAGCGGATATGCGAATTCTTTTGGCGTATCCATCGGCAATATCACCGAAGACCGTTATGACGCCCTGGCGGGCGTCAGATTTAATTACCCTGTTTTCAATCGGGATGCAAAAGCCATTCACCGGCGAGCGCTGCTGAGCCGGGAACAGGCGCAAAAAGCTCTGGATAACCTTTCACAGCTTGTGGAAGTCGACGTGCGCACCGCTTACATAGCGGTCAACCGCACCAAACAGCAGATTGCCGCCTCATCGGTCACCCGCATGTTCGACGAGGAAAAACTTCGGACCGAATCCGAAAAATTGCGCGTGGGCAAATCAACCAGTTTTCTGGTGGCTCAAGCTCAACGGGATCTGCTGGTCAGTCGGATCGCCGAGGTGCGGGCCCTTGCCAACTACCTCGAGGCACTGATAGACCTTTACCGGCTGGACGGTTCGCTGCTCGAGCGCCGCGGAATTTCCGCTCCCGGACGCGAGCCGGTCAAACTGTCAAAAACAAATTGAATTAACCCATACTCACAAGTGTCATCGGAAATCGGAGATAGGCAAGCGCAGCCGACAAGGGTACGACCTTGATCTCCTTCCCGATTTTTAATGCGAGAAAAAAAGCGAGGGGCTTTAATGGAAGAAGAAAAGACTGAAATTGACCAGTTGCGGGAAGAAATGGAATCGTTAAAACAGAAACTGTTTATCCATACTGCCGTTATCGTGGCCCTTTGCGCATTCCACGACACAACAGTCGAGGAACTCATGAGCAGCTTGGCCCAGGACAGGTATCATCCAAACACATATAAAATGTATAGAGACTTGGCAAAGCACCACGGCATAAACTTCGATGAATTTTTCGATGCAATAGAAGAATTAAACCCCTGGTGGCCCTTTAAAAACACCCAACAGAAAAAAACTGAAGGGGGTGAGTAAGGACGACTGCATTAAAGCGGCATGTCCGCTGGATGTCTCTCGCCAGCTTGGACACGTTGCCCCCGTTGTTTATCTCATTGGTGCCCCCGGCAGGAATCGGACCTGCGGCACATGGATTAGGAATCCATTGCTCTATCCACTGAGCTACGGGGGCAAAGCTTAAAATACGGATGGAGAGTTCCGCATACCGGTGGGGATGTGGATTCACCAAAAACCGTTTACACCAAACCCTTTGGTTTTGCAACCTCCTGGCAATGCGACTTTTAAAAGCAAGTTCATCGATTTTAAGAAGGAGACCCGCGCTCGTCGGCAAGTCCTTCCGGCATGAAACGCTTGACTCTCTGGTTCCCCGACTTTCAAATACGAGTCGGCGTTCCGTGGAACCAAATGGTCTTGAGGTTCAAGTTAAGAGGAATGGTTTTGGATCGGATACATCTTTATGAAAACGGTTAACGGCTAATGACCGGAGCCGCCGGGCGACAGGTTCTTTTTGTTCCGCCACCCGGCATTTGGCGGCTCCGGCTACTAATGATCATTGGGCCTTTTTCAGGCGGTCAACTCCTCGATGCGCTTTTGGGCGGTTTTGACCACTTCCGGATCCTGATCGTTTTCAATGACCCGTTGCAATAATGCTTTGTCTTTTTCATCTTTGACAGCTTTAATACGAACTTCGGGGTTTGAATGGGCAATTTTGGGAAGAAACAAATCTCTGAAAGCCATGGTACTCCTCCTTTCTTTGATGATTGTTAAAAGAAATTGCCGTGCTAAAAGAAGGCCGGTTCGTCGAATCAGGCAGCACCCAGCGCAGTAATCGGATCGGCCCTTGGGTCCTGACTTAATCATCAAACCATACGGCGCATTCAAAGAAGTAACAGAAGAGACCATGAAGAGGCGCAGGCAGATATATCAGAGAATGAACGGTGCAAACTCGAAAAAATCGGTTCAGCAGGTATCGGTCGCTGTCACAGTCGGTCTGGCTAATGCATCCGGCACGGCCCTGTAAAAAGTGCTGTCAGTCTTTACGCCATCAAATTACCTTCCTTTGTTGTTGTTGCTGTGTTCATTATTAACATGATTATTTTTTTATTTCAAGTCAATCAATTTACTGGTTAACCTCAATAAAATAGGGATTTAATTGAATCGAGACCACGTTTGTGCTATAAACTCACTTAATCCATATCCTTATCGTCAAGACACGGAAGGTTCTTTTAATACCGAAATCGGGTGTATATTCACTACCGAATCCTTGCGGTCCCATTCGCTTTTTCAAGGGGGGAAGGCCTAAAGGGCATGGCGGTCTATGTCCGACCGGTCCCGCCCATGAGTGGTGGAACCGTCATTTCTAAGCGGACGTCCGTGCGCTCCGCCCTCAACTGACCTCAAAGAAGGGATCGAAACATGCATCTGCGCAAGCGTGTACTTGTCACCGGGGGGGCCGGTTTTCTTGGCTCATTTCTCTGCGAACGCCTGCTGAAGGAAAACTGCGACGTCGTTTGCGTCGACAATTTTTATACCGGCACCAAGCGCAACATCGTCCATCTGCTCGAAAACCCCTATTTCGAACTGATGCGCCATGACATCACCTTTCCCCTCTACCTCGAGGTGGATGAAATATACAACCTGGCCTGTCCGGCTTCGCCGGTTCACTACCAGAACGATCCGGTGCAGACGACCAAGGTCAACGTGCACGGTGCCATCAACATGCTCGGCCTGGCCAAGAGACTGAAGGCCAAGATTTTGCAGGCGTCGACATCGGAGGTCTATGGCGACCCCACGGTACATCCCCAGCGGGAAGACTACCGCGGCAATGTCAACTGCATCGGTCCGCGTTCGTGTTACGACGAGGGCAAGCGTTGCGCCGAAACCCTGTTTTTCGATTACCGCCGCCAGCACAAAACAAAGATCAAAGTGGCCCGGATCTTCAACACCTACGGTCCCCGCATGCACCCCAACGACGGACGGGTCATCAGCAATTTTATCGTGCAGGCCCTTTTAGGCCGGGACATCACCGTTTACGGCGACGGCCGCCAGACGCGGTCTTTCTGCTTTGTGGACGATTTGATCGATGGCCTTTTCCGACTGATGAGCAGCCCGGATGATTTTACCGGACCGGTCAACATCGGCAACCCGGGTGAGTACACGATTCTCGAACTGGCCGATAAAATCATCACGTTGACCGGTGCGAAGTCGACGATTGTCTTTAAACCTCTTCCCCAGGACGATCCGCTGCAGCGCAAACCGGACATCACCCTGGCCCGGGAGAAGCTGGGATGGAATCCGGTGACCGACCTGGAAAATGGGCTGCAGCGCACGATCGACTATTTCAAAAATCTCAATTTCAACGGATCGCTTAAACGCTGACGGACGGCGTCTGACATCCGGTCCTGCATCCGCTATTTTGAAACGACATTTCGCTTTACGCTTCAAAGGAAAACGATGACTGCAAAAAGTGCATTGATCACCGGCATTACGGGACAGGACGGGGCTTATCTGGCCGAATTCCTGCTCAAGAAAGGCTACCGGGTCCACGGCATCAAACGCCGGGCCTCCTCTTTCAACACCGCCCGTATCGACCACCTGTATCAAGATCCCCATGAAAAAAATCGACGCTTCGCCCTTCACTACGGGGATCTGACCGATGCGACCAACCTGATTCGCATCATTCAAGAGGTTCAGCCGGATGAAATCTACAACCTGGCGGCTCAGAGCCACGTGATGGTGTCGTTCGAAACCCCGGAGTACACCGCCAACGTGGACGGTCTTGGGGCGCTGCGCCTGCTCGAAGCCATCCGGATTTTAAACCTGACCGAAAAAACGCGCTTTTATCAAGCGTCGACCTCGGAGATATTCGGCAAAGTGCAGGAGACGCCCCAAAAAGAAACCACGCCCTTTTATCCGCGCTCGCCCTACGGGGCCGCCAAACTGTACGCCTACTGGATTACGGTCAATTACCGGGAAGCTTACGGCCTCTATGCCTGCAACGGCATTCTCTTCAACCACGAATCCCCGATTCGCGGTGAAACCTTCGTCACCCGCAAGATCACCCGTGGACTGGCGCGGATCAAGATGGGCCTGCAGGACTGCCTGTATATCGGCAACCTCGATGCACTGCGCGACTGGGGGCACGCCCGGGATTATGTCGAGATGCAGTGGCTGATGCTGCAGCAGGAAGCACCGGAAGACTATGTCATCGCCACCGGGGAACAGCATTCGGTCCGCGAGTTCATCGAGGTTGCGGCCGCCGAGCTCGGCTACGTTTTGCGTTGGGAAGGAAACGGGGCCGATGAAAAGGGCCTCGATGATCAAACCGGAAAGATCATCGTGGCGGTCGACCGGCGCTATTTCAGGCCCACGGAAGTGGATACCCTGCTGGGAGATGCCTCCAAGGCCCGCCAGAAGCTGGGCTGGCAGTCGCGAACCAGCTTCAGGCAGCTGGTTTCAGAGATGGTGGCCGAAGACTTAAGAGAAGCCGAACGGGATTCCCTCTGTCGGCAGGAAGGATTTCGAACCTTCAATCATTTCGAATGACGGGGAGATGCTGCCCATGCCTGATAGTGAAAACAATCCGCCGCCGGAGGTGTTGTCGAAAGAATGTCGGATATTCATCGCCGGTCATCGGGGGATGGTCGGCTCGGCCATTCTTCGCAGTCTGACAGACGCCGGATACAAGCACTTGATCGTTCGCACCCACACGGAGCTGGATTTGCTGGACCAGCGCGCCGTACGGAAATTCTTCGCCGACATCCCAATCGATTACGTGATCCTGGCCGCAGCCAAGGTCGGCGGCATCCACGCCAACAACAGCTACCCGGCCGATTTCATCTATCAGAACCTGATGATCGAAGCCAATGTGATCGAAGCGGCCTTCCGTAACGGCGTCGACCGCCTTTTGTTCCTGGGCAGCTCTTGCATCTACCCGAAACACGCGCCACAGCCGATGCGGGAAGAGGATCTTCTCGCCGGCCATCTGGAACCCAGCAACGAACCTTACGCCATTGCCAAGATCGCCGGCATCAAGCTCTGTGAAAGCTACAACCGGCAGCACGGAACCCATTACCGGGCCGTCATGCCGACCAACCTCTATGGGCCGAACGACAGCTTCGATCTGGAAAACTCACACGTTCTGCCGGCGCTGATCCGCAAGTACCATCTGGCCAAGCTGGCTGCCGGCGACGACCGGGAGGAGCGCATCGAACGGGACGCGCTTGTTTTTGGCCCTTTGCCGGATGACATCCGCGAAGCGTTGCAAGGTCCGAAAGAGAGCCGCGGCAATGCCGCCGCCGCGACGGGGCCGGTTGTCCGCTTGTGGGGCAGCGGCTCTCCGCACCGGGAATTCCTGCACGTCGACGATCTGGCCTCGGCCTGCATCACAATCATGGGCCTGTCCGACGAAGACTACCGGCGGCTTTGCCGAATCGAGCCCTGGGCGTCGGAAAGGAGCGACGACAGTGCACCAAAACCCGATCCTTCGGCGTCGGTCTGCGTGTCACACATCAACATCGGCGTCGGGAAGGACCTGACCATTCGAGATCTGGCCGAGATGGTCAGCAGCGTCGTCGGTTACAAGGGTGAAACAGTTTGGGACGCTTCGAAACCGGACGGCACGCCCCGCAAGCTTCTCGATGTGTCGCGACTCCAGCGCACCGGCTGGGCGCCCCGCATTCCGCTCGCCGAAGGCATCCATTCCACCTATCGCTGGTACCTTGAAAAAAGCGCCGCCGGATGACAGGTCGCAGCGAGATAATTTGACGAGTCTGTCGATCGTTTGTATAGTCGGCTGTATCGTCGGGATAAACCACGCGAATCAGCTTTTGGAAAGTCGATTGAAGTGATCCAGGGACTGAAAGACAAGAAGATTATTCTGGGCGTCAGCGGCGGCATCGCCGCTTACAAGAGCGTCGAACTGCTGCGCCTCATAATCCGCCAGGAAGCTGCCGTCAGGGTGGTGATGACCCGCAACGCGCAGCATTTCGTTGGTTGGATGACGTTTCAGGCCCTCTCGGGTCGTCCGGTCTGCACCAGCCTCTTCGAGAAGGCGGACGAGACCGCTTTCCGGCACATCGATTGGGCGACCGAGGCCGATGCCGTGGTGATCGCACCGGCCACGGCCGACCTGATCGGCAAGCTGGCCAACGGCATTGCCGACGACGCCCTCACCAC
>JBAVJU010000079.1:0-1606 GCA_049687935.1 Desulfobacterales bacterium
CCGTAACCCCTTGATTTTTATGGTAGGCACGACTGGATTTGAACCAGCGACTTCTACCGTGTCAGGGTAGCGCTCTCCCCCTGAGCTACGTGCCTGTAAGAGAGTTTGTTGTTACCATCGGCAAAACCGGCTGTCAAGCAGAATCAAACCGCTGGAACCCGCATGCCGGTGCCTTAGCGGGCGGGCGGGTCGGACAGCCGGCTTGATGATGAAAGATGGCGAAACCGACGGGTCATTGGACAGTGGCGGACGATGTGTGCGGGATGAGCTGAATCTTCAGTCGGTCCGGCATCACCTCGTGAATGTTGATGCTGAAAGTCTCGAAAGCGTTGAGCATCAACGCATCGGCCAGTTCACGGGGTTTCCCTCTGTAGGAGACGCTCAGTGCCGCATCGTCGGTCTTCAGCTCTTTCACCTGAACGTCTACAACGCCGGAAACCGACGTCAGCATACGACGAAACTGGACGAAGTTGGCCAGGTTGTGGGTACCGGTGAGTTGGATGTCGATCTGATCTGCTGCCGGCCCTTCTTTCTGCCAGGCGTCGTCGATGAGCGCGGCCAAATCCGCTGCGCACTGGCTGCCGACATCTTGAAGCGCCTCACGGCTGCCGGCGGTCTGATCCGCGGCGGCTGTGACCGTCGTCTTGATGACCGATGCAATCTCTTTTCCGGTCTTCGTTAGATAGGCCCGGGCAATAATGCTGCCCCTGTAAGACCGCAAATCCGATCCCATGGAATTGGCATTCTCAGCCACGGTCCGGCCGATAACGACCACATCGGCGTGTAGCGCCAGGCCCAGTTTGACGGCTTCATCGACGGTAATTTCCGGGGTGTCGGCAGAGGTCTGCCCGACCATCAGCTGAACTTGGGGGCCGTGTTCAACAACCCGAAAGCCCTTTCCCCGCATCGTTTCGGTCATGGCTGCTTCCGCCGCCGTATTGACGTAAGGCATGTTCCGTCCCCACCAGTATTGCGGAAATGGATTCTCGAAACTCTGCTCTGCGATAAAGTAAAGGACGGACGGCATCGGTTTTTGGATCTGCAAAATACCGGATTGGGTCAATTCGCTTTGGATCCGATCTCCGGAAACGGTTGCCTGAACCATAACGCGGTAACGGTTTTCCTGTTGGGATTCCGTCAAGACCTTGTAATCCTGGACGAAGTGGCCCGGATTTTCATAAATTTGCTGGTTGAGCTTCTCATAGCGGTTTACCATGGCATCCACCGGCAAACTGTCCGCCACCGCCAGTCCCACGGCCGTCACCAGGCTGTTGGTAATCGCCTGATTTCTGGCTCCGGCGATATTGGTCTCCGCGGCGATAGGCTCCGTACCGATGACAACGTAGGTCTTCGATAGCGTTGCTTCTGAAGTCCGGATGGCGGTCAGACTCATCACCAGGGCAAACAAAAGGAGAGTTGTGCTTCTCAGCAGTCTTTTTTCGGCAGGCATCACATCACCCTCTTCTCAAATATTGTGATCAATTTTGATGATTATATCACAATTTTAGATTTTGCGGGCCAAGGCATAATCGGCGATATCGAGCAGCAGCTCCTTTGCCGGACACGGTTCGAAAACCGCCAGCGCCTGCTTGGCCTGCCGGATGTG
>JBAVJU010000080.1:0-1580 GCA_049687935.1 Desulfobacterales bacterium
CTGACCGCCCAGGCCAAGGAGGGTGGGGTGGTCAAACTCAGTTGGCAACCACCCACCGAAACTGCGGCCGTGGGCATCAATCTCTATCGGGCGCAGACCTTTTTCGGTGACGTCGGCGAAGCCGTCAGGATCAACGCCAACTTGATCACGGCCGCCTCTTTCAGCGACCTGCCGCCGGAGGACGGTACCTGGTTTTACCGGGCGACAACCGTGGACACCGCCGGCAACGAGAGCGAGCCGTCGGCCGAGGCCACGACCGTATCCGACGCCACGGCCCCGCGAGCGGTGGCCGTCGCTTATACGCCCCAAGGCAGGTTTGACCCTGAAACCGGCACCATTGCGCCGGGCACGGTCGATGTGGTGCTGACAGTCAGCGAGCCGCTGCAGACCACGCCCTATCTGAGCATTGCCCCCGAGGGGGGCACGCCGATCCCGGTCGGGCTGTCCCGCGACACCGACCAGACCTACACCGGCTTCTTCGTGATTGCCGATACCACCCCCACCGGCGCGGCCTATGCCATCTTCTCGGCCCGGGACGTGGTGGGCAACCGCGGCACCGAGATCGATGCCGGCGCCGTCATCGAGATAGACACCGACGGGCCGACGGTCAAACGACTGGCGGTGGTGCCCGAAGACCCGATTCAAAACGACGAGCCAAATCCGGTCAGCGTCACCCTCAGCCTGGGATTGAGCGAGGCCGTGAAATCCGGCGATGTGCCGCAGTTTTCCTACCTGCTTTCCGGTGCCGGACGGTCGGCCGTGGCCGTCGATACGCTGACCGAGGTCGCCACCCAGCCGGGCGACGCCCAGAGCTGGCAGGCCGCCTTTACCCTGCCGGCCGATGCCGGACTGGTCGATGCAGAGACCTTCCACTTCGTCTTCCAGGGAATCGACGAACTGGGCAATGTCGGCGATCGCATCGCCGCCGCCAACCTGTTCCAGGTTTACCAGGGCGATCTTCCGCCGCTGGCACCGCCGCTGAATTTTACCGGCACTTCCCTTCCCGGTGGCCGGATCCAGCTCACTTGGGAGGCAGTGGAAGAGGCGGTTGGCTACCAGCTCTTTCGGCAGGCGCCGGGCGAAAGTGAGCCGGCGGCTTACCAGCGAATTGAGGACGCGCTGGAATATGTCGATCAGCCGGGGCAGGATGGCCTTTACACATATGCCATTGCCAGCATCCGATCGGAAAACGGCCAGGAAGCAATCAGCGGCCTGAGCGATCCGGTCACGGTGGCATCGGATTCGGTGCCGCCGCAGGCCCCCACCGCATTTACCCTTGAGTTGGTGGCCAACGGCATCAAGTGCGAGTGGCAGCCCCCGGTCTACACCGAGCCGGTCACCTATATTCTTTACCGGGCAACGGTCTCCGAGATCACGTCGGTCGAGGGACTCACGCCGCTGGCTGCCGGTATTGAGCAGACCCTGGTGGTCGATCCGCATCCCTCGCCTGCCGCGCACTGTTACACGGTCACGGCCCTGGATGCGGCCGGCAACCAGTCCCCGCCGGCCATCTCCGCCTACCTCAACTTCCAGCTGCTGCCGGTCTCCGGCATCACCGTGGTTCAGGCCGACGCCGAAGC
>JBAVJU010000081.1:0-10550 GCA_049687935.1 Desulfobacterales bacterium
TCCTCGGTTTGATTGATTTTCTCACCCGTGAACATGCTCTCGATCGCGCCCGCAAGGCCGGCCTCTTCGGCCAGCTCGAAGAGAAGTTCCAGCGTTTCGCCGGTGATGCGGTTTTTGGAGCAGTCGACCAGGATATCATGGAAGCGAAAGGAAAACGCGTCGAAGCGTGCCGGATCATTGGCAAAAAGATCCGCAATACGGGTGTCTTTGATTTTCTCGAAGTGCTCGGTCAGTCTCTGCCAGCTTCGGGTCTGAACCGGATCGATCTTATCTAGCATGCCGGATTCCTCCTTTCTCGTTCGATTGGCATCAACATAACCACTCGGATCGACGGTTCAACACGCTCCGGCCAAACGCCCCGTTCCGCCATCCCGGCATTTGGTGAGAATCGGGGGCTGACAGCAGATGAGTTGACAGATTCTGCCAAAGCGTTAAAATGCCGCGAGCCCACCAATTTCGGCGGGGTACTTCGTCAACAAGGAACAGCGATGATTGAACACCGAATCCGCTGCCGAGCGCTGCGCGACAAAATCACGGATGCCGCGACAGCTGCCGGCCACGTTCAGAACGGCACCAATTTGTTTGTTTCCGGCTTCACCGCCGGTTACCCCAAACTCATCCCACAGGAACTGGTCAAACGCGCCCATGCCGGTGAGAAGTTTAAAATCAACCTGTTTGCCGGTGCCTCAACCGGCGATGCGGTCGACGGCATTCTGGCCGAAGCCGACCTTGTGGCCTGGCGTCGGCCGTACATGAGTAACCGGATCATGCGCGAGAAAATCAACCGTGGCGAGATCAATTTCAAAGACGACCATCTTTCCCGGCTCTCGGCCCTGGTGCGCGCCGGGGATTGGGGAACCGTCGACGTGACCGTGGTCGAAGCGCTGGCCATCACCGAAAAGGGGCACCTCATCCCGACCATGTCGGTCGGCAACACCCCGACATACGTGAAGAAAGCCGAAAAGATCATCATCGAAATCGCGTCCGAACCGCCGGAACTCGAGGGCATCCATGACATCTTCATTCCGGAAGACCCGCCCTACCGCATGCCGATTCCCATTTACCGTGCCGCCGACCGCATCGGCAAGCCGTTTATCGAAATGGACCCCGATCGGGTGGTGGCGATCGTCATGAGTTCCGAACAGGACAGCGCCGCCGTTTTCAAGGAACCCGATGAGATTTCCGGCCGTATCGCCGAGCTCTTGCTCGACTTCGTCCGACACGAGATCAAGATGGACCGCCTGCCGCAGGGTCTGCCCTGGCAATCGGGAGTCGGCGATGTGGCCAACGCGGTTCTGACCGGTTTCATGGAGAACGGTTTTTTCAAAGACCTGGAATTATACTCGGAAGTGCTTCAGGACAGCGTACTCGACCTGGTCGATGTCGGCAAGGTGCGGGCAGCTTCGGGTTCGGCCCTGACGTTCTCGAAAAGTGCGCGCAAGCGGTTTTTCAACGAACTGTATCGGTACAAGGAGAAGATCGTCCTGCGCCCTGTCGAAATCTCAAACTCGCCGGAAGTCATCCGCCGCTTGGGCGTAA
The DNA here is from genome assembly GCA_049687935.1 of Desulfobacterales bacterium. Taxonomy (GTDB): domain Bacteria; phylum Desulfobacterota; class Desulfobacteria; order Desulfobacterales; family SG8-13; genus JARFQH01. The sequence goes on from JBAVJU010000081.1 coordinate 1,540, forward strand.
TCGCGATCAACACGGCCATCGAGGTCGATATTTACGGTCAGGTCAATTCGACCCACGTCCTCGGCTCACAGCTGATGAACGGCATCGGCGGCTCCGGCGACTTCATCCGCAACGGCGCGATTTCCTTCATCGTCACACCGAGCACCGCCAAGGACGGCCGCATTTCAGCCATCGTACCGATGGTGACCCACGTGGATCATTCGGAACACTCGGTGGATGTCGTCGTCACCGAACACGGTCTGGTCGACACCCGCCCGCTGACCCCGCGCCAAGTGGCCGAACGGGTCATCAAGAAATGCGCCCACCCGGCTTATCGTGACATGCTCTGGGATTACTTCCAGCGTGCCGTCCGGGAGACCGGCGGCCATGAACCGCATCTTTTGGGAAAAACTTTTTTTATGCACCGGCGGTTCAAGGAAACCGGCGATATGCGCATCGATTAGGGCTGACGTTACGTAAACAGACATATCTTGCACGTCTTGGCGTATTTGAGAAATTCTTCCGCGGTCCAGACGACGACGCCCTCGATCAGTTTCTTCTCGTCGATCTCCATCATGTCCACCGTCATCTTGCAGGCGATCAACTCGACGCCCTCGATCTGAGCCATTTCCTGCAGATCGGCCAGGCTCGGGATGTTGGCCTTTTCGATCTTTTTCTTCATCATTCCGGTAGCCAGGCTCACCATTCCCGGTATGGCCCCCATGACTCCCGCCGGAAAGAATTTGGCGCGGTCGAAGCCGCCCTGCATGACCAGATTGAGACCCATGAAGGAATAAAAGATTTTACTTTCCATCCCCTGACGGGCGGCATTGATCCCCAGCACCAGCGAGGGATAGGCCCCGTCGAGAGTGTCTTTCACGCAGATAAACGACGCTCTTTCCTTTTCCACGGCCATGATTCGGGCTCCTTTCATTTTTTTCTTTTGGATTACCATTCGTTCGCCGACACACGGAAAAGCGGGAACGACGGCGCCTGCTTCAAGGCCTGTCCGCAGTTTCGTGAATGACCTGGCCGCGGGAAACAAAAGAAATCCCTTGCTGCATTTTGGTGCCGATCATGATCCCTTCCAAGATGGGTGGGTTGACTTCCGAAGCCGCCCGCCATTCGACAATGAACTTGGCTCCCGAACCGCCGCTTTTGTCCGATTCGCCGACGACGTATCGTATCGACGCCAAAGCACCGAGCTCAGCCGGTTTTTGCAGATATCTGCGCAAAAGCTTGCCGTCGGAATCGAAATAGTCGACGGCGGTAAGGGTGATAGCATGTCCGGGATCGATGTTGCGGACACTCAGAATCGCGGTCAGCAGAAACGGGTTCTCCCTGTCGCCGATGTAAATGTGCGAGTAAATCGGTACATACACTTTTTGACCCTGCGAGAGCTCGTCAGCCGACACCGACTGAACGGCTGTCGAGATCCAGGCAACGGCCAACAGCCAGATAAACCATGCCACGGGACCAATCGGACGCGCATGTCGTCTCAAAGCGTGTCTCCTTTCTGTCAGTCGCAATCAACCCTGTTCGATCTATCTCTTGGAAGCGTTGGCCAACTGGGCACGCAGCTTGTCGGCTCCGGGACTGTGAACGTCTTTCTTTTCAAAGACATCCACCGGTCTAACCGGCTGGCCGTAGTAAATCTGGTTATAGTCGCTGCTGACCGAGATCACGGACCCATCCAGCGCGGCACCGATAAATGCCCCCTTGGAACGGGCAAAGGAAAGAAAATCGGCACTCAAATTCGGTGCCGTAGCCCCTTCGGCGCCGATTCCCACCGGGCCGGCGACGGCCGACACACCGCCGCCGAGTTTGAATGTGGAAGTGTACAGCGATTCGATGCCGCTCTGGGTCATGACCATCATGACCACCTCGGATGAAGAAGCCCCGAATTGCACCCCCAGGCTGCCACCGCCGATCGTGTAAAAAACCGGCCCGCTCCAGTCGTTGGTCCTCGGGTCGCGCACCATCAAGAGCCCGCGGCCGCCCGACCCGCCGATCCAGAACGCCGCTTTGAAAAGCGACGGCATGATCAGGACACCCTTGGCATAGCGGAGATTGTTCCTCAAGTACGTCATCGTTTGATCGTTCAGAAACTCGTTGATGGTCAGGGACGCCTGGTCCACCAGTTCCTGCTGGTAATTGTCCTGCGCTGTTACCGGGATGCAGAAGACCGTTGAAAAAGCAACGATCAGGGCCATCAAGGGCGTTAGAAACCGGAATAGTTTTGATTTCATTTAGTTTTTCTCCTACTCGGATTCATTCGGTTATTTTATCTGGTCCCACCAATCGCCCGTTTGAAACCACTGATCTTTCAAGCGCTCCAGCGTGCCGCTGCCCTGCAGCGACGTCAAAAAATTACCCACCAGGTTCATAAAAAGCAAGTCGTTGGCCGGCAGTGCAATGCCGATCGGTTCGTAGGTTAAGGGCGCTACGACGGCCAAAAGACCTTGATCCGGATAACGGGCCACGCTGATGAGGCAGATGGGCTGATCGGCAACCATGGCATCCACCCGGCCGTCGATGACCATTTTGACGGCCTCGTCATAGTCTTGAGCCGGAGAAAATTTTGCCCTGGGCGTAACCGTTCTGACAAAATCCGCACTTGTGGACCCCGCAAGAGCGGTGAGCCTGATCTCCGCAAGGTCAATGGCGTCCGGGTCTTTTATGGCGGCGAGGGTGGCTTCCCGGGTCAGCAGACCTTTACCGGATATGAGATAGGGGCCCACAAAAGCCACTCGGCGGTTGCGGTAGGCCGTCATCGTCATGCCGGAGATGACCATGTCCACCTTACCGGCTTCGAGCGACGGCAACAGGTCTTTAAAGGCCATGGGTTCCAGCCTGAGATTGACTTCCATGGCGTCGGCGAGGTAACGGGACAGGTCGGCATCCAGGCCGATGATTTTTCCGTCTTTGGTCGTCATGTTCAGCGGCGGCATACCGGCGGCGGTACCGACCACGAGTTCACCGCGCTGGCCGATGCGGTCGAGGACGGGTGACGGCGAAGTGAGAACGAATGTTCCCAGGTTGTGTTGGGAACAGGCGAAAAAGACAATCGATACCAGCACCGGAAAGATCGGAAGGCCTACCTTTTTCATCTTTTGCTTCTCCTCGAGTTGACCGCCAAGGACAGACGATGACGACGTCAGGTGATCAAACACTTGTCCGGAAATGGGGCTAATGCCCCGAAATTGCACCTACTATAGGAGCCATCGCCGCGGCTGTCAAATGAAAAGCCCGACCCGCCTTCTCACCGGTGAAAGATCATTCGCCAAAGCCATTCAGGTCTGTTCAAAGATAGACGGATTGAAATCCGTTTCCGTCTGTTGTATGGTCATCCCACGCAAGACAGACGGGTACGATCAAATGACATCGACGACCATCTGGCCATAAGCGGAACAGTGTCGTCGGTCTGTGAGGAAAAAGATGAAAAAGGATTACCCGAAAGCGGCCGACCTGACGGTGACCTTGTCGAACAATTCGACCAAACGGCTCAGCGAGTTCTGGCAAGAGCGGCCTCTTGTGCTGGTCTTCCTGCGTCACTTCGGCTGACCGTTTTGCCGTGAGCAGGTGGCGCAGTTGCGCCGGGAAAAACACCGTTTCGCCGAAGCCGGTGTGCAAGTTGTCCTGGTGGGGATGGGAACCCCGGCCGAATCCAGAGCCTTTGCGGCAAAATACAATGTCCCCTTCCCGATTGTTTCCGACACCGGCAAGATGATGTACCGAACATTCGACCTTAAACGGATGACACCGTGGGGATTTCTTGCACCGGAAGTCGTTTTGAAAGGGGTTTCGGCCATGGCCCGAGGTCATCACATGGGATTGCCCCAAGGCGATGTCCGCCAACTACCAGGGGTGTTTGTGATCAATACCGCCGGAGAAATCGTTTTCAGCCACTACGCCGCCGACCCTGCGGACCACCCGTCTGTGGCGGTTATTCTCGAGGCGGTGAAAGCGGCCGGATAAGCGAGGCTGATCAATCAGGGATTCACGACTTCAGTGCCTATCTGCAGGAGAACCCTCAAGAGGCACTCCATTGCGTGGGAATGATACGCACAGCCGACTTCAATGAAGCCTTCATGGAACGGTACCGTAATCGAACTGTCGACCTTAAGGCGGCTTTGGCCACCGGTTCTGTTCGGGAAAAGAAAACCATCTACAAGAGAAACGCTCCCCGCACATGATTAAACGAATCATCATCACCATCGTCGGATTGATGGTAGTGGTCGGTATTCTGGGCGGCATCAAGGGACTGCAAATCAAGCGCATGATCGCCCAGGGCAAGCAGTTTTCACCGCCTCCCGAGCCGGTCACCACAGCCGTAGCGCGCGAAGAGACGTGGGAGTCCCTTCTGACCGCCGTGGGATCGCTGGAAGCGGTTCAAGGGGTCATCGTGACCGCGGAGCTGTCCGGCAAGGTGGAGCGCATCGGGTTCGAGCCGGGCACGAAGGTCAAAACCGGCGATCTTCTGGTGCAACAGGACATATCCGCGGAAAACGCGCAACTTCGTGCGGCCGAGGCGAACTTGGCGCTCGCAAAGATCGACCTCGACCGCAAGAGCAAACTGCTAGCCCAAAAAACCATTTCACGCTCGGAATATGACAACGCCGAGGCACAATACAAACAGGCTGCGGCCCAGGCCGACAATATCCGTGCAGCGATAAAGAAGAAAACCATTCGGGCGCCCTTTGACGGTCGCCTCGGCATCCGCCTGATCAATATTGGTCAAGTCCTCAAAGAAGGCGACGCGATCGTGTCACTTCAATCGATCGATCCGATCTTCGTCAATTTCAGTCTGCCGCAGCAGCAGCTCGCCCAGGTTAATGCCGGCCTCGTCGTGCAGGTGACGGCCGATGCCCTGCCCGGGCAGGTTGTCGCTGGAAAAATCACGGCCATAAACCCCCAGGTCGACGCCGCGACGCGCAACATCCAGATGCAGGCAACCGTGGCCAACCCTGAAGAACGCCTGCGCCCGGGCATGTTCGTCAACGTGGCCGTGGTGCTGCCAGCACGGAAGGATGTTCTCGCCATTCCGGCCACCGCCGTGCTCTATGCCCCTTACAGCGATTCGGTTTTTGTCGTGGAGGAGAAAAAAGAGGAAAAAAACGGTCAACCCGGTCGGGTCGTGCGTCAAAAATTTGTGCGGCTCGGTGAGAAAAAAGGCGATTACGTCGCCATTGTTTCCGGTCTCGAAGAGGGCGACACGGTCGTGAGTACCGGCGTTTTCAAACTGCGAAACGGCCAGTCGGTCGTCGTAGACAACGCGGTAACACCTGAGTTCAAACTCAATCCTAAACCGGAAGAAAGTTGACGGATTAAAACGCCATCTGAATGAAATTCACCGACCTTTTCATCCGCCGCCCCGTTCTCGCAATAGTGATCAGCCTCGTGATCGTCATTGCAGGCTTGCAGGCGATCCGTTCGCTCAACGTTCGTCAGTATCCCCGCAGCGAGAACTCGGTTGTCACCGTCACGACCGTCTACGTCGGCGCGAATGCCGAACTCGTGCGCGGGTTCATCACGACCCCCCTGGAGCGCGCTATTGCGGCCGCCGACGGCATCGATTACATCCAATCCCAGAGTGCCCAGGGACTGTCGACCATCAACGTCCGCCTCAAGCTCAACTATGACCCCATCAAGGCGCTTTCGGAAATCAGTTCCAAAGTGGATCAGGTCCGGGGTGATCTTCCCCCTGAGGCCGAAGTGCCCATCATCAACGTCGAGACGGCCGACAGTCAATTTGCATCGGCCTATCTGAGTTTCACGTCCGATGCGCTCGCGCAGAATGAGATCACCGACTATCTCGTCCGCAACGTGCAGCCGCGACTCTCAGCCCTCGAGGGCGTTCAGCGCGCCGACATCCTGGGTGCCCGCACCTTTGCCATGCGCATCTGGCTGAAGCCCGAACGAATGGCCGCTTTCAACATCAGCCCGGTGCAGGTCCGCCAGGCGTTGGCCGCCAACAACTTTCTGGCCGCCGTCGGACAAACCAAGGGCTCCCTCGTCCAGGTCAACCTGACCGCCAACACCGACCTGCGATCGGTGGAAGAGTTCAAGCGTCTCGTCATTCGCGAACAGGATGGTGCCATCGTGCGGCTCGAAGACATCGGCGACATCGTGCTGGGTGCGGAGGACTACGACACGGAGGTGCGTTTTTCCGGCCAGACGGCTGTTTTCATGGGCATCTGGCCCCTGCCCAACGCCAACTCGATCGACGTCATCAACCGCGTGCGCACCGAAATGGAGTCGATCGAAAGGGGGCTCCCCAGCGGCATGCAGGCCCGCATCGCCTACGACGCCACCAACTACATCACCAATGCCATTCACGAGGTGGTCAAAACCCTCAGTGAGACCCTCCTAATTGTCATTGTCATCATTTTTTTGTTCCTGGGGTCAATTCGATCGGCACTCATCCCGGTGGTCGCCATCCCGCTTTCTCTGATCGGTGCGGCATTCCTGATGCAGGTGTTTGGATTTACCATCAATCTGCTCACCCTGCTGGCCGTGGTGTTGTCCGTGGGTCTCGTGGTCGACGATGCCATCGTGGTGGTCGAAAATGTTCAACGGCACCTGAGTGAAGGACAGTCGCCGCTCGATGCCGCCTTGCTGGGCGCCCGCGAACTGGTCGGCCCCATCATCGCCATGACCATTACCCTGGCCGCGGTCTATGCCCCCATCGGTTTGCAGGGCGGCCTCACCGGTTCGCTCTTCCGAGAATTCGCCTTTACCCTGGCCGGAGCCGTCACCATTTCCGGAATCGTCGCGCTGACCCTGTCGCCCATGATGGCCTCCAAGCTGCTGAAGCCGGGAATTGAAGAGCGCGGCTTTGCCGGAAAAGTCGCCCACGGTTTTAAACGTTTCAGGGACTTGTACGGCCGCATGCTCGAGGTCACCCTCCATTCCCGCCCGGCCGTCTACCTGGTGTGGATCGCCGTGAGCCTTCTCGCGATACCGATGTTCATCATGTCGCCCAAGGAACTGGCGCCGACCGAAGACCAGGGCGTCATTTTCGGTATCCTCGACGCATCGGCCAACGCAACCCTGGACCAGACCAGTATATACGCCGCTGAGGTCAATCGGGCCTATCAGAGCGTTCCGGAAACCGACTTCACCTTTCAGGTAACCAGCCCGTCTTCAGGGTTCGCCGGCATGGTCGTCAAACCCTGGGACGCACGCGAGCGCACGATTTTCAAGATCCTTCCCGAGGTTCAGCAAAAACTGCACGCCATCCCGGGAGTCCGGATCTTTCCGGTGCTGCCGCCAGCCCTGCCGGGCGGCGGCCAGTTCCCGGTGGAGTTCGTCCTCGCTTCCACGGCCGAAGAGGACCAGATTCTCGAGTTTGCCAAACAGATTCAGCTCAAGGCCATGCAAAGCGGCCTGTTTGCCTTTCCACCGCTGATCGACGTCAAGATCGATCAGCCGCAGTCCGAGATCGTCATCGACCGCAACAAGGTGGCCGATCTCGGCCTCAACTTGGAGCAAGTCGGCGCCGACATCGGATCGATGGTGGGCGGTAATTTCGTCAACCGTTTCGACATCGCCGGCCGCAGCTACAAGGTGATCCCTCAGATTCAGCGGGTCGACCGCCTCAACCCGGATCAGCTCAAGAACATTTATGTCACCGGCCCGAACAATCAACTCGTGCCGCTCAGCACCATCGCCAAGATCCGCAACTCCACCGTACCACGCTCGCTGAACCGCTTCCAGCAGCTCAATGCCGTCACGATCAGCGGCGTGCCGGTCAGGCCGCTCGACGAGGCACTGGCTTTTTTGGAGGACGAAGCCGCCAAAATCATGCCCAAGGGCTATGTGCTCGACTACACCGGCGAGTCGCGGCAGCTCCGCACCGAGGGCAACCAGTTTCTTCCGACGTTCGCCCTGGCCATCATTTTGATATTTCTGGTCCTTGCGGCCCAGTTCAACAGCTTCCGCGACCCCTTCGTCATCCTGGCCGGTTCGGTGCCCCTAGCCTTGTTCGGCGCGTTGGTCTTCACCTTCTTGAAAATGCCCGACCCGAACGTACCGTTCTGGACCCGCGGCTGGACGACGACGATGAACATCTATTCCCAGGTCGGCCTTGTGACCCTCGTCGGCCTCGTGTCTAAAAACGGTATCCTGATCGTCGAGTTCGCCAACGTCCTCCAAAGGCAAGGAATCGCCAAGCTCGATGCCGTGCGCAAGGCGGCCCTGACCCGTTTGCGCCCGATCATCATGACCACCGCCGCCACCATTGCCGGTCACTTTCCACTAACACTGGTTACCGGCGCCGGAGCCCAGGCCCGCAACTCCATCGGTCTGGTGCTCGTCGGCGGTATGGCCATCGGCACGCTCTTTACCCTCTTTGTCGTCCCCTCGATCTACATGCTTGTCGCCCGCGATCACACCCGGCAACGGGACCAAAAGGCCGAAAAGCCGGACGCAAAAACCGTCACACAAATCGGCGACTTCAGTGCCACTGCAAAAAATTAGTCCATATGACAATAAATTTTTGGGTGAAGTAAATCTAACTGCGCAGAGATTGTGGTTTTTAAGGCCTACGCGGTTCGGCACAAAAAAAACCCGACCCACTCCAGGAATCGGCAGCAGTTGCCCATTTTCAAACCGTCGATTGCCTGGAAGAAAGGGAAAAGAACTTCCTGCTTCGACAGCTGAAAAGCTTAACCGGTTAATTGCATCACTCTTGCTTGAAGATACGTGTTGGCTATTTGAAAGTTTTTAACGATAGCGCCGGTACATCTTAATAGCAGATAGAGCAATGAGCGGGTAATAAAGTTTCGGCCAGAATTACTAAATATTACTGAAAAAGGCGGAAATATATTTGAAGGCAGTAAAAATTATGATAGCGCTCAACATCCACTTGATAACTTTTGCTGGAACATATTTCTGAAAACGAGCCCCCAGGTACATTCCAGCGATTCCGCCCAGACCGAATAATGAGCCAAGTAACCAATCCGGCGCAACCGACATATTGGGGAAAAACGGTGCAATACCCTGATAAAAAATGACACCGGCAATCGAGG
>JBAVJU010000082.1:0-7605 GCA_049687935.1 Desulfobacterales bacterium
TCAAGGATGTCAGTTTTTTCGAAACCGGCAGCACTCAGAGCTTTGTGGCCGCAAACAACCGATTGGCGATCGTGGGCTTCCGGGGAAGCGAGGTGTCCGAGCAAAAAGGAAAAATCGATTTTAAAGCCATGGCGGGTGATTTCTTTACGGATGCGGATTTCCGGATGAGCGATTGGGAAAACGGCGGAAAAGTCCACCGGGGGTTTAAAAAGGCACTGGATGACATTTGGCCAGATCTCTATGCATATCTCGAAAGTATTCGGGGACGCGGCTGTTCTATATGGATGACTGGGCACAGCCTCGGGGCCGCCCTTGCCACGCTGGCGGGCGATCGGTACGAAAAGACCCAGGCAGTATACACGTTCGGATCGCCCAGGGTCGGAAATGCCGTTTTTAGCGAGAAATATAAGACACCTTGTTATCGCATCGTTCACAGCAGGGACATAGTCGCCCGTATTCCGCCGCCGATTTTCTACCGGCACGTCGGAGAGATCCAGTTCATCGACGGCCACGGTAAGATTCATCCACAGATGAGCGGAAGCGGAAAAGCCGAGGATTTTTTACACGACGGCCTTAACGGCCATAAGGATTGGGCCAGAAGTGGTGAAAGCTGTGATACCGGGCCCATTCCAGACGCCATCCGTGATCATGTGCCGCTGTTTTACGCCGTCTTGCTCTGGAACAACCTGGTTGCCGGAGAGAAATCATCAGCTGAAGACGCCGAGGACCGGTGAACAACGGTATGAAAGTTTTATCCATTGTAAGGATTTTGTGCTGTTAATTTTTAATGCAGTACCCTGATCAAATGATCAGATAACGGATTATACCCCTGAACGAAGAACCGAGTGGAACCATTTGATCAATGCATCATTTTAAGTTCACACATCATGTGTGCTGTGGTCGAATCACAGGTACCATAAATATACTCAGGGTGACTTTTACCCTCCTGTTCGTTCTATCATTCGCCGGTTGTGCGACGACCCGGACAACCTCACCTTTCGAGCCAAAGTCGATTAACGAGGTCAGATTCAGAGATCGTGCGCAATCAAAAGATGACCCGGACGTCCGCGTCACGACTGCCGTGCCGAGTGCTGAGGAAACCGAGGCCATCTTCGGGTCCAATCTGGCCGGCAAAGAGATCCAGCCGATTTGGGTGAAAGTCGAAAACCACAGCGATAAGACCTATTACCTCGTTTCTGCCGCAGTTGATCCGAATTACTTTTCCCCAAACGAAGCTTCCAATGCCGTTGGCGGCGGTCTCGGCAGTACCGCCCAAAAGGAGATAGAATATTATTTCAGATCGATGACATTCAGAAATCCCATCCTGCCCGACACCGCGGTTTCGGGCTTTATCTTTACCAATCTCGATGAAGGCGAGAAGGTCGTTCAAATCGATCTCATCGGCCACCAGCAAGTCAAGTATTTTACCTTTTTCGTTCAGGTCCCCGGCATGCGGGTCGACTATCGAATGGTGGATTTCGATAGCCTTTATGAGGCCGATGACATCAAGGACCTAAACGAGGACGAATTACGGACCGCACTCGAGAATCTACCCTGTTGCACCACAAACGAGGATGGCTCTGAGTTCGGGGATCCGATCAATCTCGTCATCATCGGGGATTTTTACGATGTGGCCGGCGCCTTCGCCCGCCGAGGCTGGGTTCCCGCCGAAGAGACCTACTCAACGGCCGCATGGAAAACGATAAAATCTTATATTTTTGGTTCGCGCTACCGATATTCCCCCGTCAGCTCACTTTATTTCTACGGACGTCACCAGGATTTTGCCCGCCAGAAACCGCGCCACGACGTCCACGAACGGAACCACCTGCGGTTGTGGTACAGTCCGATGCGGTTTGAGGGTAAAATCGTCTTTGTCGGCCAGGTCAGCCGCGACATCGGTGTCCGATTTACGACAAAGACGTGGCCGCCCGTCACCCACAAAATCGACCCTGATATAGACGAGGCGCGTCATTCCGTTGTCGAGGATTTGCTGTTTTCTCACACCATCGCTGAATTCGGGTTCGTCAAAGGAGTCGGCCGTGTGACGCCTTCCAAACCCAGATCTAACCTGACCGGCGACCCTTATTTTACGGACGGACTTCGTGCGGTCATCGTTCTTGACCCGGGCTACACTTCGCTGCAACAGATCAAAAATCTCGGATGGGAAAGTCCGACTACATTTCGTTTCGACACCTTAGGCGCTGATTAATTACTTAGACAACGATTGCTGCTGATCGGCTTATAGTTCCTGTAGTAGACGATTCCGTATAACGTTTTACCGGCAAGAACTGCCGAATCTGGAAAGCCTCAAGACGCGAATGAAAAGAGTTGCCAAAAATCTGTTTTACTTTATGTTGTGGATGAGCCTACTGCTTGGCACGATGCCTGCGGCACTTCATGCCGAAACACGATTCGTGAACATCGGCTCCGGCGACGTCACCGGTGTTTATTATCCCACCGGGTTGATTATCGCCAAGATGATCAACGCCAAACGCGAGGAATACGGGGTTCGGGCTGCTGTCGAATCCACCCCTGGATCTGTATTCAACGTGAATGCCGTCATGGCGGATTATCTGGAATTTGGCCTGGTGCAATCCGACAAGCAGTATGAGGCGGTCAAGGGACTGGCCGAGTGGGCGAAGAAGGGCCCCCAGGTGGACCTGCGCGCCGTTTTCAGCATTCACCAAGAATCGGTGTGTTTGGTAGCAGCAGTTGATGCCGGTATACAAACTATGGCCGATCTAAAGGGAAAAAGGGTCAACCTGGGCCACCCGGGCGCCGCCCAGTATCTCAACGCGATCGACGCTCTCGAGTCCGCGGGTCTCAACCCGGACAGTGATATTTTAGCGGAAAAAGTGAAGGCCGCCGAGGCCCCGCTCCTTCTCCAGGACAACCGTATCGACGCTTTTTTCTGCACGGTGGGGCATCCAAACGAGATCCTCAAAGAGGCCGTTTCCGGATCGCGCAAGGTCCGGTTTATCCCGATTACCGGGCACGCTGTTGACAGGCTGATCGCCGACAGAAAGTATTACACCAAAACCACCATACCGGTGGCGGAGTTCTATCGAGACGCGAAGGATGCCGTCGATGTCGAAACATTCGGCGTTGTGGCCACCGTGTGCACCTCTGCGCATGTGCCGGATGATGTCGTTTACGTGATCACCAAGGAACTGTTCGACAACTTCGATTATTTTAAGAGACAGCATCCGGCATATATGGGCTTGACTAAGCAAGGCATGCTCGAAGGCCTCTCTGCACCGCTTCACCCCGGAGCCCTGAAATATTACAAGGAAGCCGGTTTGATGCCATAACCCGGTTACAAAATTTGATCACCGCAACTAAAAATATTTTTCCCATTTCCCTATCGCAAGCGCCAACCGAGATAAAAAGGAAGTCCCGATGAATTCTCGCCTCGGCATATTAATAAGGCTGTTCACTAACCGGTTTCCTATGACGTCATGCCGCAGCCCTCTTGCTTTTCACGTCATTTTGGTCGTTGCTTTTTCGGCGTTATGCGGTTGTGCTCCGAAACCGATGATCCCGTATTCTCTTGAAACGCCGCCGCTGATCCTGGTCCCCGCGTCCGCAGCCGGTATCGTCGACGGCCGTTCCCGGTTCCGAGAAATCTATTGTGCGATCACAAACGAACGCGGCCGGGAGATGCCGGATTATCGTCCCTGTGAAGAAGCGCTCGTCAGACTGGAAAACGAGGCGCCGCCCTCGGGCACCCCGGTTGACCTGGGGGCCAGCAAGCATCCCTTGAAAATACTGATCGTCCTTGGGCTGGGGGCACAATGTGTCGAAAACTTTCTTGATTTTCAAATGACCGTCACCGAGCATCTCGCCCGGTTCGGTCACGAAGTCGTCCTTCTGGATGTCGAGGCTCTCTCCAGCAGTACCCGCAATGCCGCTATCATCCGGGAGGCTGTCATGACGATGCCCGACCCAAAGGAAGGCCGACGCCTGGTACTTGTGGGGTACTCGAAGGGGGCGCCGGATATTCTCGAGGCGGTTGTCACTTTTCCGGAGTTACAACAGCGGGTTTCCGCGGTGGTGAGCATTGCCGGTGCTGTCGGCGGAACGCCGCAAGCCACTACAGTGGAGCAGTCGGCGCTGAACCTGCTGCAATATTTTCCGGATGCCGAATGTGAGCCGGGTGACGAAGGCGCGCTGGAAAGCCTCAAACCGCAGGTGCGTAAACGATGGTTGGCAATCCACTCTTTGCCCGAATCGATTCGGTATTACTCGATTATCACATTCCCCGATGCCGATCATATCTCTTCAATATTAAAATCGAGTTACGATAAGTTGAGTCAGGTCGATTCCCGCAACGACAGTCAGATGATATTTTACGATCAACTGATTCCAGGCAGCGTTCTTTTGGGTTATGTGAACGCGGACCACTGGGCCGTGGCCGTTCCGATCAGCAGAAATCACCCTTTCATCGCTTCGCATTTCGTCGACAAAAACGCTTTCCCGCGGGAAGTGTTCGCGGAGGCTATCGCCAGGTTTATCGAAGAGGATTTGAGCCGCAGATAATGTGTGCGATGATGTTATCAAAAGATGGATCAAAATACAGTGGGAAAATATTTTCGAAAAATTCCTGCAGCGGTATAAAAATGAAAGAAAATATCTTGCGATCTATACTGGCAGTGGCCATCGTCATCTTTCTCTCCTGCGCGTCGAATCGATCGATTAAAGACAAAACTTTAGAAGGGAGTGCGCCTCCTCTCAGCAAAGTGCCGGCCTCGGCGGTTCAGGGCACGCCATTTGGTCCCGCCCAGCAATTTGTCGGCAGCCCTTACGAGGAAATCGGTTTCAGCGGCCTTTTCGATGTGCATTCCGCTGAAACGTGCCGCATCGCCGTGCTGCCCAATGGGGATGATTCGTTTGCCGCCCGAATCCAGGCACTCGAGAACGCCGATACCTCTGTTCGCATCCAGGCCCTGGTTTTCACGGGAGATGAATCCGGTTTGTATATCACTGAATTATTGAAGGCAAAAAAGGCCCAGGGGCTGGATGTTCGGGTCATCGTCGATGCCATGTCCAACCCGGGCCCGCAAACGCAGTGGATGTATTTTGACTTGAAACAGAACGGTATCGAAGTGGAAGGCTACGAAACCTTTTATCTTCAGTGGTTAAACGAGTTACCCGTGACACGCCACGATGCTGCGGATAAAACAACCGATCCGAATAAGCGATTTCACGAAAAGATGTGGATCATCGATGGTGAAACCGATCACGCGGTGGTTGTCGTCGGAGGACTGAACATTGCCAACGAATATTTTCGCATCGATCCCCAGAATCCGAGCCGGTACTGGCGGGACCAGGATGTGATTGTCAGGGGTGCTGTCGTCAAAGACATGGTGGCCGCATTTGACCGCAATTTCGAGTATTTTCTGAAAGTCAAAGAAAGCCGCGGCATTTTTAACACGAACATCTACTGGGGAGCGACCCGCGATGTGTTCGAAAAAACCGGCAAGATAGATATGAGGCATGTGACCGATGAGCGGTTGAACGAAAATGTCCGCGAAATGGCCGATAAGAAACTTGATCTGAAATATGAAAACGCAAAGTGCCGCTTTTTTCAGAATCGTCCGCGATTCGGAGAAACGTTTATCGAACAGGCCTACCTGAAATCGATAAAGGCAGCGGAAAAAGAAATTTTAGTCGGCAATGCGTATTTCGTTGCTTCGGCGACGCTTATCGAGGCCGTCAAGGATGCCGCCCGCCGGTGCGTCAAGGTCATCATATTGACCAACAGTCCGGCCACCAACGACCTGCCCATGTTGACCATCGTGGGACGCGATTTCTATGATGAAATATTGGCCTTTAATAACGAACCCGTGGTCCAGTCATGTGATGGAGGGGGCGTGCAAATCTGGGAATGGCAGGGTCGTCGAACCAGTGCGACCGAGCAGACAGAAGGGACCATGCACGCCAAGTATGCTGTTTTCGATCGCCGTGTTTCGATAGTCGGATCCTATAACATGGATCCTCGCAGCAGAACGCTCAACAGCGAATCGGCGATCGTGTTTGAAAATGACAACTTATCCGGGCAACTGGCGGATATGTTTTACAGGAACGACCTTGATTTCAGCCGGCAAATAACCCTTGAGGACACCAAGGCGTTCACCGATTCAGCGGATGCAATCTATCAGTTGCAGAAAGAGTTTGGAATATTCATCGAGGACGCTCTTTAGCAGCGTTTGTTCAAAAATATTCTCATTTTACCCTGTGGGGTCCGTCAGCGGTGGGATGAAAGCGACGATGCTTTTGCGATTATTGGTTTAACGGTCCATGGAACACGGGATATTAATTTTCCGTGACGATCATATCGTTCAAACACAATCCTGTTAAAGACATGATTTCAAGGAATTCAGTCGAACTTATAGTGAAAAATCAGAGAATTGAATTATCAATTATATTCACGTTCGAGAATAGTCCCCTTGGGTATGAACTTAAGAGAGGGAATTATGACTTCGAATCAGAGTAACGAAGTGTGCCGCAACGGCCAGTTGAGGGTCATTCTTGTGGAAGACAATGATAACGTTCGTATAACTCTGAAATTGCTCCTGGAGCATCGGGGATATGAAGTTTTAGCTTTTTCCAAACCAACGATTTGCCCCCTTCAAATTCAGCCAGCTTGTCGTTGCAGCGAGAACCAGTCTTGTACGGACGTTATTTTGACCGACTTTGACATGCCGGAAATGGATGGAATCCGGTTTATCGAAAACCTGAGAAAGAAAAACTGTAAATGCTCTCATGTTGCGATCATGTCGGGCTTTCTGACCAGCGAGGCCATAAAACAAGCTGAAAAGCTTGGGTGCAAGATATTTGAAAAACCGTTTGAAAAAGAAATCCTATTCAAATGGCTGGACAACATCAAGCGCTCTATAAAAACGTCAAGGGTGCTTTGTAATTGGTTTCAGGATACAAATCTATCAATTTCTGACTGAGTTATACTACCTGTTATGCCCTGAACCTGAGAAATTTGTCCATTGTGTGGAGATTCTTATGTTTAAGAAACTGGGACACAGCTGCCGCAGTTAGAGCGGTAGAGGACGCCATGCCCACTCAAATAACCAATGTAAAAACTGATATGGTTTTTACCGGTACATTGAAAATTAAAAAAAATTCAGTCAATCCGTTTCAGAGTTCAAACCGCGAGACAAGCCGTATAAGGGCCGATGCGAGGGGCGCCTTTGCGGACGTCAACCGCCAAAGATCACTGCGTCAGGAATATCGTAGCGCTCGTTGCCGATATGTACGACAGTGACGTCGGATTCGCGACTGGCGCCGAAATCACCGGGATCGGCTTGGCTGATGTCGGCACCAATTGCCTTCCCGTTTTCAAAGAAAATCGCGCGGGTGCGGCCATCCGGTTGGGTCACCGTGACGGTTGCGTTTCCGTTTCCTTTACGAATGACACCGAAGGGGCAAGAGCCGACCGGCTGCCCTGAGGGCATTGCGCAGGGAATGTTGCCGGTCGCATTGTATTTGGTTCCTTCGACCAACGCATCGCCTCCGGAGTGGCCGTTGCCAAGCGAGGACGACTTGTCCCCGGCGTCTGTAATAATCATCTCGAGGCGGTACTTAGCGACC
>JBAVJU010000083.1:0-3117 GCA_049687935.1 Desulfobacterales bacterium
CCGTCATCCTCTCGGGGTTCAACCCTGTCAGAAGAGAGGTTGCGCGCATCGCACTGACACGGCTGATATCAGACGGGCGGATTCATCCGGCCCGCATAGAAGATGTGGTCAAAAAGGTCGGCCAGGAGGTCGATCAGGCCATTAAAGAGGCTGGGGAACAAGCCGCCTTCGATTTGGGGGTCCATGGCATCCACAACGAATTGATCAAATATCTCGGCCGCTTGAAATACCGTACCAGCTATGCCCAGAATGTCCTGCAGCATTCGGTGGAGGTGGGGTTCCTCTGCGGAATCATGGCGGTGGAATTGGGTCTGAACCAGAAACTGGCGCGCCGCATGGGTCTGCTGCACGATATCGGTAAAGCCATCGACCATGAAGTCGAAGGCCCGCACGCCATCATCGGTTCCAAGCTGGCTAAAAAATACAATGAATCACCCAAGGTGGTGCATGCCATCTCTGCGCACCATGAAGACGTGCCGCCCAACTCGGTCTATTCAGTACTGGTGCAAGCCGCCGATGGTTTGTCGGGGGCGCGGCCCGGGGCGCGCAAGGAGATGCTCGAGAACTACATCAAGCGTCTTGAAGACCTCGAAGGCATCGCCAACTCATTTAAGGGGGTGGCCAACACCTACGCCATTCAGGCGGGTCGTGAACTGCGGGTCATCGTGGAAAGCGACAAGATATCCGATGAAAGTTCAACTTTGCTCTGCCGGGATATCGCTAAAAAAATCGAAGAATCCCTGACGTTTCCGGGTCAGATAAAGGTGATGGTCATCCGTGAGACCCGCGCGGTGGAATACGCCAACAAATAGCGCCAACCGAGCCAATCGTTCAACCCTCTTTCGAAACCGGTTTTTCCGGGCGGAGGCGCTCACCTTGTTCGGTTGTCCGGTTGAGCCCGTTTGGCCCGTTAGCCGGTTGAGGGATGTAGTCGATCTTATGAGAACTCTGGGGTTCTGAGTTTCAAGTTTCAATTTTCAAGTTTCAACCTAAAGGAGCGACAATTGCCGAATGTCCTCGACATCCTGCGCGAGCGTGGATTCATCGAACAAACAACCCATGAAGCGGAACTCTACGAATTGCTGGCAAACGGACCGGTCACCTGTTACATCGGTTTCGATCCGACCGCATCAAGCCTGCATATCGGCAGTCTGGTGCCGATTATGTCGCTGGCCCACATGCAGCGAAACGGCCACCGGCCGATAGCTTTGATTGGCGGCGGTACGGGGCTTGTGGGGGATCCGAGCGGCAAGACCGAGATGCGCCAATTGCTGACCCCGGAATTGGTGGTTGAAAACGCCGGCGGAATAAAAAGTCAGTTGGCGCGATTTATCGATTTTGCTGACGATAAGGCGTTGATGCTCAACAATGCCGACTGGCTTACCAGGCTGGAATATATCCCTTTTCTGCGGGACATCGGGCGTCACTTTTCCATTAACCGGATGCTGAAGGCTGAAAGTTACCGTCTGCGTCTCGATTCGGATGAAGGCTTGAGTTTCATCGAATTCAACTACATGCTGCTTCAGGCGTATGATTTCCTGGAACTCTTCAACCGGTGCAGCTGCAAGCTGCAAATGGGCGGCAGTGACCAATGGGGCAACATTATCGCCGGCATCGAACTGATTCGACGGGTCCGGCAGGAGACGGCTTTTGGTATCACCTTCCCGCTCATCACCACCAGCGGCGGTGCTAAAATGGGAAAAACCGCAACCGGAGCCGTCTGGCTCGATGCCGGCAGGACATCGCCCTACGAATACTACCAGTACTGGATCAATACCGATGACCGGGACGTGCAACGATTTTTATCCCTGTTTACGTTTTTACCCATGGCGGAAATCCACGAAGCGGCTCGTCTGGATGGTGCCGACTTAAACAGCGCCAAAACCGTTTTGGCGTTCGAGACCACGGCTCTGGCCCATGGCCCGGAGGAGGCCGCGCAAGCCTACCACAAAAGCGTCACCAATTTCGGGGTGCGTGAAGTGCCGGTCACGATTTTGCCCAGCAGCCGAATTCACGCCGACAATTTTCCGTTGTCTGATGCAGTGGGCAATGGGGGGACTGCCGTCGCGCCGCAGGCAGTCGACGCATACGTCGACGTGCGAGAGCTTCGCGACGGCATTCCGGCGTTTAAACTTTTACACCGTGTCGGCTTGGCCGCTTCAGGTGCTGCGGCTCGCCGCCTGATCGAGCAGGGTGGCGCCTACCTGAACGCCGATCGAATCGATGTATTTGACAGGGCGATTACCGACAAGGACTTGGATAACAACCACATGCTGGTTCTCAGGTCCGGCAAGAAGCGTTATTGCAGGCTCAAGGTGCGTCCAGACTGAGGGTGGGGGGTCGAAAATGGCTGGTGTCCTCTGGCCGGCGGGCGGCTGCAGGACAGCGACACACCGGTTCAGGACACGCACTTGATTTTTTTTTAAATATACATATGTTTTGTCTTGACAGGTTGCGGGTAAGGGTGTAGTTTCCGCGGACACTTTGAGAGGGGATTTTAAGAAAAGTTATTTCGAGAAAACAACCCCAATAATAAATTTTTGCTTGACAATGATTTAAAATTAATTTACAAAGCAAACTTTCCTTAAGAATGAAACGGTCGCTTCTCGCAAGCGACGACTTGATCTTTGAAAACTAAATAGTGACGGAAAACCCGAGTCGGGTACCAGTCAATTTGTCGTCGGCATCATAATGCAGGTGACATTAAATTTAACTGGAGAGTTTGATCCTGGCTCAGAATGAACGCTGGCGGCGTGCTTAACACATGCAAGTCGCACGAGAACGCTTCAGCTTGCTGAAGCTAGTAAAGTGGCGTACGGGTGAGTAACGCGTGGGTAATCTATCTCTGAATTGGGGATAACATTGCGAAAGCGATGCTAATACCGGATAATATCCATTAAACCTCGGTTTTTTGGATCAAAGGTGGCCTCTACATGTAAGCTACTGTTTGGAGACGAGCCCGCGTACCATTAGCTTGTTGGTAGGGTAATGGCCTACCAAGGCAACGATGGTTAGCTGGTCTGAGAGGATGATCAGCCACACTGGAACTGACACACGGTCCAGACTCCTACGGGAGGCAGCAGTGAGGAATTTTGCGCAATGGGGGAAACCCTGACG
>JBAVJU010000084.1:0-21610 GCA_049687935.1 Desulfobacterales bacterium
GGCATTGGGGATTACCCTGTTCTCAGTCGTGCTGATGCTACTCGGCATCACCAATGTGTTTCCCGCTCTGATCCCCGGCGCCATGTGTGGAACCGGCGTCATGCAGGCCATGGGCCCGGCCGGCACCGGCTTCCTCATTCTGAACGTCATTCTGCTGGGTATCCTGCTGTTCTGGAACACGCTGGAAAACCTCGGCCGCAAGCGGCCGGATTACCCTCTGGCCAGGCTCGGTGCACGTTTGCTGCTGCTTGCGCTGCCGGTGGCCGCTTTGGCCATCGTCCAGAGCGTGAGCGCCGCATTCGGAGTGGATACGCACCGGCCCGTGGACTGCTGTGCGGTCGTTTACGATCAGTATCGAACGCTAAGCGAGGCTCAAAGCATATCAGGGCTTTCGGATGGTTTCTGGCTGGCGGCCTGGGGCGGCCTGAGCATCCTGCTTCTCTGTCTGGGGCTGGTGGTTCGCCGGTCGGCGACCGCTCCCTCATTGAAGTGGAACGGCCTGCTGGCAGCAACCGCCGCCGTCTGGGTCCCGGTGGCGGCCATCACTCTGGTCGATGTTCTCTCCGCCTACCATTACGGGGTTTTACAACACCGCTGCCCGTGGTGTCTTTTCCTGCCGCAATACCGTGTGGTCGGGTTCCCTCTCTTCGGCGCTTTGACAGTCATCGGCTTCGAAAGCCTGACAGCCTTTCTGCTGCCGGCCGCGGTGAGAACCGATCCGCAGATGCTGCCGGCGGCTTTTGAACGCAGCCGCATCGCTGCCGGCCGGATCCTCCTGGCGCTCTTCGTATTTCTCATCCTCACGGCACTGCCGCCGCTTTTCTGGCAGGTGCGCTTCAGCGTGTGGATCGACGGGTAGGCGTTTTGCTGTTGCCGCCTGTCATCATCTTGACACATCTACCGGCGTAAACCGACGAAAACCAGACCCTCCCTTACAGCGCACCTCGTTTAAAATACCCCTGCACATCAAACATACCGCCGGATGACGCCGTCCGGTCATCCTGGCATGCTTCCTGCTTTATGCCAGGATACCCGTGAAATTGCTGTCGCCATTTCAGTTGGGCACTGCGGAACCGTCACAGGTATCCGCCCGGTGAGTGCATCAGACAAACCGCTAAAGTTTCACCTGAAATTGGGCAATAAGAGTAATGGGAACAACACTTCTTGGAGGCCATTTTCTCCGCCGCAACGTGAGGGGTATTCGACGTGCAGGAACAACAGATGAGTTACTGCCGGCAGGAAATGATGTCCGTGTGTGCGGCCGATAACGGCCATAAGCAAAAAAAATGCTGTTTCTACGAGAAGTCGAACGGATCCGATCGCTGCATGTACTATGTTTTCGATGAATACTGCGATTGTCTGCCGGCGCAGAGGATAGCACAGCAACAACTGAGGTAAATCGATCGCTGTGATCCCAGCGATCGTGTCGCGCGGCTGCCAACGGACTTCACCTAACGGCGGCGATCAACGAAACAGGCACTCGAATTATCGGGATTCTACGTTTTGGCGAACTTACGCGCCAGATCGCTGTCGATAACGTAAATGCAAACCTCCCTGGCGCCCTGTTCGGCATATTGAAAATTCTTGCACAAGTTCGCGATCAGGTAACTGACGTCATCGCGTATTTTTTTGTCATAGGTCTTGTAATCTTCCTCGCCGTAATCCTTGATGGCCCGCCGGAAGTTTTCATTATCGAGAAACGGATCAAGGACTTTTTCTTTCAAGTTGTAAACATACCGCTCGTGCAGCGATGAATAGATCCGTGTAGCCGTCAGCGGTTTTCCTTCCACCATCATCTCCTGGGTCAGCGATTTCGAGGTATACTCTCGTTGGGTATCCGAGCGGAAGCGCTGCCGTTCGGCATTGTCGGCTTTGGGTCCCAGAAAACGCCACTCGAGATTCTCGAAAAAATCATCCGTAATTTCAAGCCTCTCACCGGTATAAGTGCAGGTTGCGACCGAGCCGGGTTCGAAATTGACGGCAAAAAGGTAGTTTTGTATATCGCGGGAGATTTGCTCTTCATTGTAGTAGTAAAGCGACTCTTTGACCTCCTGAAGAATGGTGTAGTCGTACATTCGCAGAAGTGAATCCAAAAACCCGCCGGGAATCATTTCACTGAGTTCCTTGCGGCCCTTTGTGAAAAAATTGCACAACTGCGACATGTTGATCAACTTGTTGTCCTTGGAGTAGGAGGAATAGAACTCGTTGAAAATTTTGATCGAATCCCGGCCGGATATGCCGTGTTCGCCTTCGGCTTCGGATTCGGCGATGATTTTACGCCGCCTTTTGGCGGTCAGGCGCTTGCGGTCTTTTTCACCAAGCCAGTTCGGGATGTGGCCGGTGTAAATTTCCATTTTGAGCAGTTGCAGGTTTTCGTCACAGAAAAGCCGGTATTTTTCCGGGTCGCCGATCCATTCCAGCATGGCTTCGGAGCGCTTGTTCAAACGGGTGGAGATGATCACCCGTGCGAAGTTGTGAAGTACTCTCGGCAGAAAACTGTCGTCGATGTGCTTTCCGAAGATGTTGCGGTAAATTTCCACTTCCGTGTTCAGGTCCATCACGTAGGGAATGTTGATGTATTCGATGCGGTCCGAGAAAGACTGGAAATCAGCGATATTTTTCTGATCCTCGGGGTTCATGACCGCCATCAGCAGCGAATTCACGTTTTCTTCGATATCCTCCACCTTGTGGATTCCCTCGCTGATGATGTTGTGCAGCTCGATCATGCGCTCGGTGTTGTGGGACTTTATGTCCATGAGGGCGTAGATGCCATTGTTGGTCTTGGCGTACTGTGAAAATATGTAGCGGACCAGATTGCTGTCTCTGAGCAGGGCATTGATCCGGCTCTGGATAAAGGGGTTGCTGAGCGTGTTTTGGCGCAGCGGGTGGTCCCCGGGGTTGTAAACACTGATTCCTTCCCCCTGGCGGCGGTCGAACCGATAAGGCCGCGCGTAGATCATTTCAAAGACCTTGCGCGGACTCTCAAGCCGTTCGAGCAGCGCGTGGAAAAGTGAACTGCAGATCGTACAGGGATTGTCCCGGAACACCCATTCATACTCTTTTTCGGTATAGAGTTTCCATTTGAACTCATCATTCTCGAAGAGCTCGTCGAAAAACGTGCGGCGGTAGGCTTTTGGAATCATCAGGAACGGATTGTCGTGGCTCGGGCATGGCACCTCGACGAATTCGTCGTTCAAACTCAGCAGGCTCTGCATCCTCAGCAGGTCGTATTGTTCGCGACCGAGTCGCTCTTGGAGCGGCGAAAGCGTGTCGAGCACCGGAATGGTCTGGTTTTCCGGAAAATCGCCCAGCATGTTGGGGTCCAGGCGCCAGAGCGTTTCATAGCGCAGACCCTCGTCGGTGTTGTTGTATTCTTCGAACTTCATTAACAGGTTGTTGAGAAAAGTGCTTTTCCCGCACCCATGGGGGCCGCGGAACATATAGATCTTGTTTTGCTGCGCCCCCCGTTTCATGGCATCGACCAGGCTTATCAACCGGTTGGCGAACAATCGATCGGCGAAGAAGGGGTGGTCGACACCTTCGACAAAGAGCTTGTTGCAGTCATAGTAGATATAGCTGATCGATTCCGGATCGTCCGGGTACTCATCGTACCCCTTGCCCACGTATGTGGTAACCATATCGTGAAATACCTGAAAGATATTACGGATCACGACGGTAGGTTTTTCGATGAGCTTCTTCAGGAAAGCATCGAAAGAAATAGGTGACCTCTGATCTCGACTGCTCAGGTTGCGGTCGAGGTTCGCCACGGCCGATTGTATGTGTTCGGCGGTGGTGTCAAGGTCCACGCTGGAGGCCGGGGATTGGTTTTCCGCCTTTGCAATCGATTCTCTGCCGTCGGACATAATCATCTCCCTGCCTTGACCGTTGACGGCGCAGTCATTGTGCGTCGGAATGCTTTTTTTTTAAGGTCGCTCATACGATACCCTGATGGTCGTCTGACCCTGATGCAAGGTGCATCCCCTTTTAACCGTCAATCACTTCTCTGGCGAGCTTGCGGTCTTTCATCGTGTACACCACCCGTTCCCATCGGATATCGGCCGGCCCCGGCTCTTCTTGCTGCGAAACGGCCCCCTGAGTCGCGATGACCTCACTTGTTTCCAACTTCACCGTTCCGCCCCAGAGGTACTCGATGCCGAGCAGTGTGTTGGCAACGAAGTCTTTGACCAAAGGCTTGCCCTCGAAGTGATGCACGAGATAAAGGACGTTTCCGTCCCGCTTCTCCCTGTCTATGGTGATGTGAGGCGGGTGGTACAGGCCGTTCAGGAGCATCTGGCGGTAATCCTCCGCCTTGCGGCTCTTGACGTAGTACTCCCAGACCATCCGATCCCGGTTGAGGCGCTTGCCGGCCACAAAGAGTCTGTTGCGGGTGACAAAATCCTGGTCGACGAAGGAACTGATGAAGGTGAAGTCACACAAGCTTGCCCTGACCTTGAAGATGAACTCCTGTCCTTTGGCCTCATGGGTATCGAACCGCTCCCGCTGGTCGGCATCGAGAAGCCTTCTGAACCGGGTGGTGTATTTGCCCTTGTTCCCTAAATCCTCGATGAAGTAAAAGAGTCGCATCCCCAAAGCATACGGATTCAGTCCGACCCGCGGCAGCGACGCGACACCGGCATGAGTGCGCGCAAAATCGATTTCGTGCCCCCGGATCCGGTCGTCCTGCAGGAAAAGCTTTTCGTGCCAGTAGCTGGCCCAGCCTTCGTTCATGATTTTGGTCCGGATCTGCGGCTGAAAAAATACGGAGGTGTTGCGTACGACCTCCATAACCGACTTCATCCAGATGTTTTTTTCCCTATTCAAAAAATCGGAGTTTTCCAATAGATATTGGATCAGGTCCGGTTTGGCGTTGTGCTTTTCCTTCAGTCTTTTTTTAAACAGCGAATCGAATTCGGGGTGGGTTTTGGCGACTTCTGCGAAGAACGTTTTCATCCCCCTGCGGCCTTCGTTACGGATACAGCTGTTGTACCTTTCGATCTCCTTGATATACTCGCTGATTTTGGCCTTGCGGACATCCTGCAAGAAGACGTCAAAGTAGTAGTTCAGCCGCTTCGAGCCTTCGATGATGGAGGGTCGGTCCAGTTGGGAAAGTTCGTGGTGGTATCCCACCAGGTTGTCGATGCCGCGGGTGAACTCGATGATGTAATCCACCCATCGCCCTTTCTCAGATCTCAGGGCGGCAATCAGCCGTTTGTCGGAAAGCGCCCGCCCGGTAAAATCGTAATCCCAGGTGTGGCGGAAGTAAAGATTGTTCTGGAAAAAATCGATATGCCCCAGAACATGGTAAAAAATCATGACATTCATCCAGTCCGGATTGTTGTCATTGTAATACGAGATGGCCGGGCGGGTATTGATGACGGTTTCATAGGGATTGCTGGGATAAAGCTCGTAGCGGCCTTTTTCTTTAAGCACCTCCACGTCGTGGACCCAGTAGTCGTAGAGGGTCGGGATCATCACCTTGGGAGTGAGCTCCAACAGGTCACGATTGGTCACGATATACTCGAGGGTCTCCTCCTCGAACCGCAACCCGGCTGCCAGGGCCCGCTCCTTACACCCCTCCATTATTTTCTTGGTGTGCTGGTCGATTAGTTCCATAGGTCATTTTGCCCGTTGGCCCGTTTGGCCGGTTGGCCGGTTTTGCCCGTTGAACGATGTATTTATTTTGTCATAATCATCGACCACGTTATTGTTAACACCACCAACCGCCGCCCCGCGGAAACCGTATCGGTAAGGATCGGGCCCACCGATGATTATCCGATGATTATTCTGATATCAGTTTTTTTATCCCTTCGATCAGTCTCCGCTCATCGGCATCTTCCTTCAGGACATCGACGCGCAGCAGAGACGGTTTTTTCTCGAGCAGCCCCGAATTCTTGACATAGCGCTCAACTTCGCTGCTCTTGGTAGAACCGGCACCGTGTTCGGCGATGCTGATCCCCACCCGATTGGCGTACTCGAGCATTTTTTTCAGCTCCGGCAGTGCTTCCTTACCGTCAGTGTCCCAGTCGTCCCCGTCCGTGCCATGAAAAACGTAGATGTTGTAATCCTTGGCCAGGTTCTCTTTGTCCACGATTGAATTGACCAGGCGGTAGGCTGAGGCAACCTGAGTGCCACCGGCCACCGTGGAGTTGTAATAGGTGTAAAAATCCGGGACTTCCTTGGCATCGGTGTCGTGAAGGACAAAGCGGGTTTCTACCTGCATTTCGTACTGATAAAGCAGCCAGCTGTAGATCAGCACATGCTGGGCAACCACCAACTCGGTGGACTTACCGGTCATCGAACCGGAGTAATCCCGCAAGAAAAAAACCAGGGCCTGGGATTCGTAGTCCTTTTCGCGGGACAGAATCCGAAAAATCCGGTCGGCGGGTGATATCAGAAAGCGGGTCGGATCGATGTCATTCAGATCCGGTATATTGCCGAGGTGGATATTGGTTTCGACGATTTTACGCAGGGTGGCCTTCTTGTCGAGAAACTGGCCGAACCCCTGGTGCTTATCGGTGAGGTCGTAAGTGTAGCGGGTCAGCGAGCGTTTTTTGCCCTTGTCTTTGAGGTTGGGCAGCGCAAACTTCTCGGTCAGAATTTTCCCCAGATCGTAGGCGTCGGATTCCAACTCATGGCCACCGCCTTCCCCTTCGCCGGGTCCAGCGCCTTCTCCATCCGGCGAACGCACCGGTTGCTCGCCGATGACCTCGCCTTCTTCGCCTTCACCGACGCCGCCGGAAGAATCGCCCTCGCCTTTTTCGGTGGTTTTGAAAGAGGGATCGTGGATTAATTTTTCCTCGACCGTTGTGGGAACGATGACCACTTTGGCCTTGCCGCCTTTGCTCGGCTTGATGAGCCGACCGATATTGATCTTGCGCGGAAAGCCGTCCTTTTCTCGCAGGCGGTCGCGTTCCAAAAGCTCATCGATGGAGCGCACCGTGGCACTGTATGTGCCGCGCATCGCCGCAATGGCCTGCAGGTGGATCAGATCGCCGAACTGGTAGATGGTCGCCGGGCCCTCACCGACGGTTTTATGGTTTCCGGGCCGCGTCGATTCTCCAGAAATGGTATGCAGCCGGTTGTCGTGCAGTTCGGTCCGGATCCGCTCATCCAGTTCGGCGCTCAAACCGTGCTGTTTCAGGACCTCATATATTTTGAATTTGTCGCTCATGTGAAGTGTTTAGTATTTGGTGTTTAGTATTGGGTGTTTGGTGTTTGGTTTTACAGGTCACGAGTTACGGGTTACGGGTTGCGAGTTGCGGGTTCTGAGTTTCCAGTTTCCAGTTTCCAGTTTCTAATTTCTCAGTTTTCGTCTTCCTGGGTGCAGAAGTACTCGATCGTCTTTTGCGCACACGTCTTACAATACCCCAACTTGTTGAGCATGGTGTCGACCATGCGGTCGTAAAGTTTCTGGTTTTCTTCGTTGGTCCGGTTGGCCAGAGCGCCGATGAGACTGCCGGCGCCGGCGATATCCGATTTCAGCCGCACATCGGTGACGGCCTTGACGAGCTCCAGGTTGTCCATGAAGTCGTAATCCGGAACAACCGAAATCTTCTGGCCGTAGATCTTGCGGATCGAGGTCCGGAAGGTTTCCCGCTGTTCCTCGGTCTTCAGGCCAAGCCGGTCCTCCACGCTGTTGATGAAGCGCTCGTCGATCTTCAGCGCCCTCAGTTCGCCAGTCTGCGGGTCCTTGTACTTCCACATCTTGTCCGCACCCAGGTTCTCGGCATCGATGCCGATGATCATGTTCACGTAGTTCATCACGTCCTTGCGGATAGCCAGCGGCTCGTCCATATACGCGTTGAACATTTCGGTCATAATCCGCTCCCGGTAGAGCCCCTTGGCAATCTTGAGGTCCTCGATGTATTTGGCCCTGTCGTTGGCATCGGTGACATAATCGAGGATCACGCGCTCGATGGCCTTGAAAATGTCGTAGGCAAACATGCACTGGCCCTCGTTGGTTTCCGAGCTTTCCATTAAAAGCTGGATGGAGCGGCCCATATTCCGCTGCCCGAGACCTTTCTGGCCGAAGCGGTTGATGATCTCGGGATCCTGGTTGAGCATGTCGATGACCTCCGCCAGGGTTTTGATGCTCTTTTCGCCGGCCACCTCACCGGCGGCCAGTTTCATGGTCTCCACCGGCGTAAGCTTTTCGGAACGCGGCAGGCGCGTTAGAACCGCCGCTACGGAGGCGGCATAGTTCAGGTTCGGGTCCTGATGAAGATACTCTCTGTTGATGGTGGTTCGGGTCTCGCTGCCGATGGAGTAATGGGTGAGGTCCTTTTGCAGCTTGTAGTTGGTGTTGTGGGAAACGTAGCAAATCCGGCAGCGGTCGACAATCGGTGCTTCCTCTTTTTCTGCCAGAAAACGGTGAAATTCGGAGTTGTTGCTGGTGGCGAGGATGAGGGTGTCGATCGGCCATTTATACCCATCGATCTCAATGTTCCGGTTTTGGATCACGCCCAGGTAAACCTGGACCAGGTCTTTTTTGTTCTTGAAGATCTCGTCACTAAAATGGATGCCGCCGCCGGCGACCCGCGCCAGCGCCCCGCGCCGCAGGTCGAACCGGTAAGGATTGTTGGTGTCGGTAATGTGCAGCAGCCGCTGGATCGATTCCTCTCCCAGAAGGTCGACCGCAGAGGAAGTGATCTTGTCTTTGGCCGGATATTTACCCGTAACCGTACCGAGGCTTTCGGTGAGCGGCACGGGCACGATTTCGACGAATTCCAGCATCCGGTCGATGTCGCCGTCGGCGTGAGTTCGGATATCGTTCAAAATATAGCCGCTGCAGGCACCCAACGGTCGATAATTTTCGTAGAGCGTATTGACGTCGTTCTCCGAGAAGCCGATCGACTTGGCCAGATATTCCTTGTTGGCCGCCGGTTCCTCGAAGAGGTTCATGGCCAGTATCATCGGGTCTTCGTATGTCTGAGATTCGATCGTCGTAATGCGACCGTAGTTCTGCAGTTTGTCGATGTTGCGGAAACTGAACGTGTACTTGCGGTTCTTCTCGTCGGACAGGAATTCGCGGTATTTCGTACACAGAAAATCGACAAAATAGGTCTTGCCGTTTCCCGGCTCTCCGACCAGAATAAAGGCCATCTCCTTTGACGAACCACCTTCGGAGGCATCCTTGACGTACGAGACAAAGCTGTTGATTTCATCGTACATGCCGATCACATGTTTGTTCCCGGTACGGAAGATGCTGAAATCATATGTCGTTTTACCGTTGACGACCACTTTTTTGATCTCGCTTTCCAATATCATACGCGCCACGGCCTGGAAGGCATTTTCAAAACTGCGACGCCCTTCTTTGACCGCGCTGAGATGACAATGAAGTGAGCGTTCCGTGGTATTTGCCATGCTACCTCCCAACTTTGAGTCGTTGACGTTTTTGAGCGCAATTTTGTTCATCTGTGTGTTCACGTCGCCAGAAAATGAGCAAGGAGTCGCTGCTCAGACCCCCATCCGGTTCGCATGTCGGGCGAGCTGTTGCGCGGGCATCTACAGGCAGAGAAAGGGGGAAGTATTAAAATAGTAATCATCGAAAACCGGCGGTTCAACCGCCGGCCAAGTCGGATCAGGAGCCGCCCCTACGCTAGATGCCGATAATTATGCATAATTTATAGTTATTATACCCCCGGATCGAATGATGATCAAGGGAATACCTCTGATCCGGAGAATTCAGGCTTGTGCCGGCGACAGTTCGTGGATGGGATAGTGGCTTTGCAGCGTCACTGGAGAGACGGAATCACGGCGCCATTACCGACCGGTTTGGGACCGGACCAACAGCAGGGTGTTGCCGATCACGGTCAGGCTGCTCAGCAGCATGGCACAGACGGCCACCAGGGGGGTCAACAAACCGCTCATCGCCAGCGGAATGCTGATGATGTTATAGACAAGGGAAAACCAGAGGTTTTGCGAAATCTTACGATTGGTCAGATCGGCCAGGCGGAGAAACACGAGCACCTGTTCAGGCTCTCCCTGCATCAGCGTGATGTCGGCGACCTCTTTGCCCAAGTGGCTGCCGGAATGGACCGCGATGGCCAGGTCCGCTACCGCCATTGCCTCGGCATCGTTGACCCCGTCGCCGATCATCGCCGGCCGCCGTCCTTCTTTGCGCCGGCTTTCCAGGAAGGCGGCCTTGCCCGAAGGCAACAAAGCGCCATGGGCGTCATCGATGCCGAGCAATCTTGAAATCCGTCGCGTAACCGCCGCGTCGTCGCCTGAAACCACTGCCAGGACATACCCAAGATTGTTCAATTCCGCGACGGTCTTACGGGCACCGCTCCTGATCATGTCGCCGAAAATCAGAAGTGCGCCTAATCGGCCGCCGACGCTCATGTAAACCGTCGTGGGCTCGGCGTCGAAATCCTGTGGATCGATTTCCGGCAGGGGCGCGGACGCTGCAATTTCGGCCGCTAGGAAACCGGCGGATCCGATCTTGACCGTCTCATCGCCGGCGCGGCCGGATATGCCGTTTGGCGCGCTCCGGATGTCGGTGACATCTGCCGGTTCGATGCCGCGCTCTCCCGCCCAGCGCTTGAGCTCAACGGCGACATGGTGATCCGAATCCTTTTCGAGTGCCACCGCCAGCGCCACAAGGCGATCGACCGTCATTTCGGACAGGGACCGGACGGCCAGCAGCTGCCAACGGCCTGCGGTCAGGGTGCCGGTCTTGTCGAACACGAAAGTGTCAATCCGTTGGGCCTGTTCAAAGGCCGAAAAATCCCGCACCAGGATGCCGTTGCGCCCGGCAACCGATATTCCGGCCACGCGTGCCAGCGGTATGGCCACTCCAAGAGCGCAGGGACAAGATATTACCAAAACCGTGACCGCCCGGATCAGGGAGTCGCCGGGATCCAAGCCCATGAAAAATCCGAAAATGGCCGTGCCGATGGAGAGCAGGATGATAAGCGGTACAAATCCTTTCAGCAACCGGTCCGTTTTCCCTTCAAAGGCGGTTTTCTGCGCGAGGGTCTGCTCGATGATCCTCATCATCTGACCCAGGGTCGAATCTTCTCCCACCGCAAGGGCCTTCACCTTGAAACTGCCGCGACTGACCCTTGTGCCACTGCGGATGGAGCTGCCCGAGCGCTTAGGAATGGGCCGGGCCTCACCGGTCAATGAGGATTCATCTACCAGTCCGTCTCCGTCGATCACCAGTCCGTCCGCCGGTGCGATTTCACCGTCATCGAGCAGGAACAGGTCATCTTTACGCAGGTAATCCGCCGAAACGTAGCGCCCTTGCGGGTGCTCGAGATTGCAGAGCTTCACCTTGGTTGGTTTCAGTGCAAAAAAGGCCTCCAGGTCCTCGAGAACCTTTTCCTTGGCATTCCGTTCCAGCAGTTTTCCCAGCAGCACCAGGGTGACCAACATGGAAGCCGTGTCAAAATAAAGGTGGATGTTGCCGCGTGCCAGGTTGAAAATGCTGTATAGGTAAGCACTGAAAGCCCCGATGGCGATCAGGGTTTCCATGCTGAAGGCCGCATTTGAAAAACCGGCCACGGCTTTGACGAAGATAAACTTACCGCCGTATGCCATGACGATAGTGGCCATTATGAAAATAGGCCACGACAGGTTGGCCACCGCATCCGGAGCAAGTGAACTGAAAAAGCCCGAGTAGAGGGCAAAAGAAATCATCATCACGTTCATGGTCAGAAAGGTGGCAACCGCGAATCGGATCGTCTCTCGCCGCTTCTCCTTGGCCCGGCCCCCTTCACCGGGTAAGGCCGCATGATAGCCGAGACGCTCGATAAATGCGATGATCCGGTCCGGCGAGGCGAGAACCGGATCGTAAGCACAACTCAGGCGATCGGTTGAGAAATTGCAGCCGGATCGCAAAACCCCGGGGAGCTTCTTCAAAGATGCGTCGATCAGCCAGGCGCATGCCGGGCACCACATGCCGTCGATTCTGAGCAGAAGGGCAATGTGATTCGATTGGCCGGAGGGGCTGAAGGCCTCTGAACCGTGGGCTTTACCAACGCCGGCAGCCACCGCGATCGGCATTTCAGGCGATTGTTCGCGCCGTTTGAGGTCGGACTCCGATGCCGGAATGATCCCCAGGTCCCGGCATCGTTTGAAAAGGTCGGTATCCCGAAAATGCGCCGGATCGTCAATACCGCCGGCGGTGATGAGCATGCTGAATACCTGCTGACACCCGATACAGCAAAAACTATAGGGTCGCCCTGCAGAGATAAGGGTGTGATGGCCGTAACGCAGGGTCAAGCCACACAGGTCACAAATGTCACTCACAGGCATCCTCAAGGGATCATGCTAAAATAAAAAAAGTTCCGCCGGAACGGAACTATTCTCCACTGATTGAACCGGTTCGGCCATGAACCGGGGATAATTTACCGTGTGCCGAGGGATTTGACGAACGCAACAATCCTCCAGCGATCGTCCATAAAAATCGTGGTCGCCAGGGCCGGTTGTCGTCCACTGCCGCCGACGCCGTAGCTGATGTGTTGAAATAGGGCGCCCTCTGATTGAGATTGAACCTTCGGGCTTCTCAGGTCGGTGGGCAGCGGTGCGAAACTCTGCCCCACGGTTCCGATCCCGTCGTAATTGACCCCGTGGCACTGCTGGCAGAAGTTTACATATTGCTGGGCCCCTTCTTGAATCACCTTGGGGTCTCCGGAGGGCATCGGGGATTTCAATCTTTCGGGGCTGGCCGCCCGGTATATAGCCTCACCCCCGTGAACCGGCACCAGGCCGGCCTCCATGATCGGCAACGGTCTTTCATAAGGCTTGACCACCGGCGTCTCCCGCATTCTTCCGAAAGGAAAGTTGTTATCGTAGTACATCAGTACAGTGTAAACGACGACGACGACAGCGATGACGGCGACGACCAGCACAATCAGTTTTTTCATTTACTTACCTATTGCATTTTGTTGCGGTGGTGGAAAGAAACTCTCGTCCCAATTCTTACCTATCGGCGGATAATCACCTAAGGGTGGATAATCACTTTCGTGTCCCTTGACGTGCTGCGGGAAAGGAAAATACTCGTATATCGCATAAGGAGACTCTCCGGGAACATCCTTCACCGGCCGGTAGTCCCAGTCCGGTTGCCCGCGGTCTCCGATCATAAAATAGGCCAATCCGCCCTTAAACGCGATGATCAGAAGAAGTAAAAAAATGATCAGCCAGGTCATAGCCGTCGATTCCCGGTGCTCCGTGTGTTCCATTATATTTTAACCCCCAATAGCGCGTTTAGCAGGATGTACGCCAGCGCCCAGAGGACGGTGCCGGCGATGATCATGTACAGGATCAGTGGAAAGGGCGCGTTGCGGCCCTCGATGCCACCGGGATAATTTTCAATGATTTTCGATAGTTTTTTCTCCGATTCCTTGGTGCGAAAGTGCGTAAAGGCAAGTCCGGCCGCAAAAACCAGAATAAACGCCCAGGCCGGAAAGAGGTATAAGACAAATTGTTGCAGATTGAGAAGTTCAAAATAGCGCATGGTTGACCCCTATCGAATCGACATCCACAGAAAAAACCGCTGCGGGGCGGTTTACCAGTGGCCCGGCGGCGGACCGTTGGACCTCAACCGCCTTTTAGCACGGTGACCGCAATCGCGGCAGCGGTTGCGATTAACCCGGAACAGGCCAGGACAAAAAGAACAAAAACCTTAATGCGATAAGAGCGCGGCGCTCTCACGTCAGCCATTTCAGGCTCTCCCTCCAGCGGCAGAAAGCGGGCACGCTTCTGGTCCTTGAACTGTCCGGCATTCAGGGCCCACAGGAAAGTCACCAGACTGATGACAAACCCGGCCGCCATGTAGGCGATTAAGTAAGGAAAATACATGGTTTGGTGTTTCGTATTTGGTGTTTGGTGTTTGGTGTTTCGGGTTACGGTTTAAGGGTTCCGAGTTTCCAGTTTCCAGTTTCCTGGTTTCAAATGGCATCACGGTTCCCACGCCGCGTCGATTCCGCGAGGCTCGGCATTGGCGTCGGACTGATTGATGAAATAGTTTGCAATGTAATCCCCCACTTCCCAAATTTTCTGCGATTCCAGGTCGCGCTTGAAGTACGGCATGGCGGTTCCGGTGATGCCGTTCATGAGCTGGTAGTAGATGATGCCCCCCGAGATCTCCCTGCCTTTGAGAATGGTAAAGTTTAGTGGCGGCGGGTAAATCCAGGGTTGGGCCGGTCCCATGCCGTCACCGATAGGCCCGTGACAGCCAAGACAAAATTCCTGATAGATTTTATGCCCGCGTTGCAGTCCGGCGGGTGTCGTCGGATAGGGGTTGGGAATTTTGCGCCATCCCTCGGGTATCTGTTCGGCCAGCCATCTGGCATTCACATCCGGCCCGGCTTCGTAAGCTTCGATGGCTTTCTGCTTCCAATAGCGCTGTCTCTCCATCCGAATATCGGCCTGCTTGAACCCTAAACTCTGAACGTACTGGGTCAGGGTAATAATCTCGTCCTTTCCGAGCCACTTGAATGGCGGCATGATGGAACTGGGCCGGGTGTATCTCGGATTGATGAAATGCGCGATGTGCCAGTCGTCCGGATGCTCGCCGCCTTCCTGGGAAAGATCCACGCCCGTTCGGGCGGATCCGAGCAAAATGGGCTCATCGCCCACATAATCGCCGGCCTGGGCGATGCGTTCGGCCCCATGCCCCCAGTCGATGGCGCGGATCGACTGGCTGTGGCAATAGACGCAACCGTTGGCAATATAGATTTTACGGCCGGCTTGCTCCACTTGCCCTCGAGCACGCCAAATCTCCGACGGCGTCGTGTCCTGCTGCACATAAGGCATGTAAACCATGATCAATACAATCAGCGCAAGTATCGTCAGCGCACCGGCCACGATGGCCGTCAGCGTCATTTTCATTCTGTCGTCACTCCTGGATTGAAAAATATTGTTCTGATGATGTTGTACAAACCGATGTAAGCGCCGACCATGATGGTTAAACCGAGCGATGCCCGGGCAATGTAATACGGTTGGATTTCAGGTAGTGTGCGGTAAATGGTTTCGCCTATGGCCCAGGCCTGTCCCTGGATCAGACCGACGATGGTCAGCACGACCGCAAAGCCGGTGATGCCGATCAACACCAGCCAGTACTGCAGGTCTGCGAGAAACTTACTGTAAATCGGTTTTCCGGTTATCCGCGGCAGCAGAAAATAGATGCCCCCCAACGCGGTGATACCGGCAAAGCCGAGAACCCCGATGTGGGCGTGGGCTACCACCCAGTTGTTGAAGTGGGTCACACGCTGGACGATGGGCAGCGCCATCATCGATCCCTGGATATTGACGAAAAAGTAATAGACCGTACCCGCAAACACGAACTTGGCGCCGATATCGCTGTGGATCGCCCCGAGTTTTCCTCTTACGGTGAACCACAGATTGATCAAGACGACCATGACCGGGATGACCATGGCCACGCTGTCGACAATGGCAATGACTTTCAAATAGGTCGGTACGGGGACCTGGAGCAGGTGGTGGGTGCCGATATGGGTATAGACAATGATCAGCGACCAGAAACCGATCAATGAAAGCGTATGGCTGTACAAGGGACTGCGCGTCGCAATCGGCAGCACGTAATAGGCCACCGCCAGGCCCATCGGCGTCAGCAGCAGCCCGAAAACATTGTGGCCGTAGAACCAGAGCAGGATCGCATCCGGTATGCCCAGCAGGGCTCCGGTGTCGGGTTTCCAGATCACGTTGCCGATCATGTAAGTGGAAGCAGTGAGCACCATGGCGGCGGTGGTATACCAGACCGACACGTAGAGAATCGACTCATGGCGCTGCCGGATGGTCATCACGACGTTGATGATGACCAGCACAAACAGGATCACGACCATGATATCCACGGCCCACGGCAGTTCGGCGTATTCTCTCCCCTGGGAAAAACCGGCGCCGATACCGAAAACGGCAGCGATCAAGGTGATATTCCAAAGGATGGCCGTAAAAATACCCAGCGTTTCGCTGTAGAGTTCCGTCCGCAACAGTTTCGGAATGAAATAAAAAGAGGCCGCCAGAAATCCCGGTGTTACGAAACCGAAGAGGACCAGGTTGACATGAATCGGGCGAGCCTTTCCGAAGTGCAACCAGCCGATGTTCGCGAGGAAATCCGGTGCAATCAGATAACCGGCAGCGATCATCCCGAAAGATGTAGCGCCGGCGAACCAGAGCGCCGATGTCATGCAAAAGGCGATGGCGGTTGGATAAGTTGCCGCTTGTTGATCGGCAGTCGTGGTCATCGATTCAGTTTCCTTTTCAAATCAGTCGGCGCTGACGATCGCCTTGACACGTTCAGATCAGTGATCCGAACAGATAGTTACATATCTGCATTTGCCAATTCCCGAAGCGATTTAGCTGTGACAGGCGAGCCAGCATCCCAGGTTCACCTTGCGTTCACGATGACACTCGATGCAGAACTGCATGTAAAAGTACTTTCCCCGGATGCGGTCCATGGTTTCAATCGCCCCATGGCATTCCTTGCAAGCCACCTCTTTTCTGATGTGGCGTTGGTGGTTGAAGAGAACGTGTTCGGCCAGATAGTTCGCCTTCTTCCACGGCGTCGGTGTCCGCGTGTTATAATAGTAGTGCTCCTTCAAAATCTGTGGATGGTTGGCGATGATGTACTTATGGCAATGCAGGCATTTTTCCACCGGCGGCAGTCCCGGGTGAATGGACCGGCCCACATATGGATGGCAATAGAGACATTGTATTTTCTTCACTCCGGAGTGCACCCGATGGCTGAACGGAATCGGTTGCTCCACCCCGATGGCCATGTCCGGTGTGCGGTAAAAGTAGAAAAAATAGAGAAATCCCACCACAAAAACGGCTGCAAAGAGGGTCAGGAGCAGCGCGCTTCTGTTGCCCCAGAGAAAAGCACGGTATTTAAAGCCGAGAATCACCAGCAAAACCGTAAAGAGTGTCAGCAGCGTGAGGCTGAGCAGAACTTCCATCAACTCACCTCCCTCTTTTCAGTGCGTGCCAACTCC
Source organism: Desulfobacterales bacterium (assembly GCA_049687935.1). Classification (GTDB taxonomy): domain Bacteria; phylum Desulfobacterota; class Desulfobacteria; order Desulfobacterales; family SG8-13; genus JARFQH01. The sequence continues at coordinate 16,956 of JBAVJU010000084.1, forward strand.
GGGAACTGTCGCAGGAAAGAGTTGAGGGCCAGCAGCATGAGGCCGAGAAAACCGAGGCTGATCAGAACGTCATTGATCCCTAACGGCAGTGCATGCGTCGAATGACTGAGCGACGGCCCCACCAGGAGCAAGTGCTCCAACCAGATGCCGGCAATCATGCACGCGGCGATCACCATCATGAAAGCGGGCATGGTTTTTACTTTCTTGTTAAGTAAGATAAAAAAAGGAATCACAAAAGAAACGGCAAAGACAACCCAGGCCAGGTATTTCCAGGGGACCATCATAACACGTTCGATAACGTAAGCGGTCTCTTCGGGTATGTTGCCGTACCAGATGACAACCAACTGTACGTAGAAAAAGTCCGCCCACACCAGGCAGAAGGCGAAGAAGAGTTTGCCGATGTCGTGAAATTGGGACGATGGCAGCGTGAAATCGTTCTTCGGATTGAGGTGCATAACGGCCGCAAATATAATCAGCCCCCCCAGGCCGACATAAATTGCCTTGACGAATGTGTAGGCTCCGAAAAGGGTGGAAATCCAGTGCGGGTCGAGGGCCATCACCAGGTCGTATCCGATGAGAGAGAGGACCAGCGCAAAGGCCAGCATATAGAGGATGGCCAGCAAGTCCATCCGTTTTCGAATAACCTCCGGTTCCAGCTGCCGCCCCCCTTGAAGGATGCGGAACAGGGTTCGGATGATGCCTTTACCATTGGACGTGTCCACTTTTTTAAACTGCAAAGAATAATAAAGGTAACCAAAGCCCAGGCCGTAAAGAATAAAGAGCGCAATGAGATCCCGGGTGAATAGAAAGGGAATGTTGAGCCAGACCTCCTTGCCATGGAGATCGTGCCCGTGGGACCAGGGGAACACATTCGCACCGCCGAGAAACAGGAAGAGAAAGAGGATGAGAGACACCGGAAAAAACCCTGTAAAGGCCTCGGAAAGTCCCGAAAGCGATCCACTCCATTTGGCCTTGACGGTGTGCATCAGAGTGGAGAAAAGCATTCCCCCTTGGGCGATGGCCGACCAGATCAAAAAGTTGATCAGGTAGGCCTTCCAGGCTTGATCAGGATGTCCGCTGGCTGCCAGATAAATGAACGTCCCGAAGCCGATGACGACCATGGCGACCCAGACGATCCAGTAAGATGATTTCTTTCCTTCGTCGGCCATTTTTCAACCCGTCTGATAGGTCAACTGTTATTGTTTGTTCTTACCCGCCACCGCTGGACCGGCCGGCAACTGTCAAAATGGTCAGTCAAAAACGCGCACAATGCCGCCATTTTCAACAAACAGGGCGTGCAATCCCTCCTGTTGATCTTCATGGCAGGATGCCAGCACACCGTAATGCTCGCCCGAACACCGCTCGTCATAATGTTCGAGGTTTTGCAGTCGCGGCAGGCGAGTCTGGGTCAAAAATCCGACCAGGTTGCCCAAAATGGCAAAGAGTACGGTGAACTCGAATCCCACGATGACAAACGGAATCAGCGCACGGACCGGCTTGCCGCTGACAATCAGGTCCCAGCGCTCGGCCGTGAGGATGGCCAGTGCGAAGCCCGAAAAAAATCCGAGGATACCGCCGCAAAGCGTGAACCACCCCACCTTACTGGTTTTCAGCTTGAGCGCTTCCGAAAGTTTATGGCTGGGAATGGGGCTATGGACCCGGTGCAGCGTCCATTGCGATTTCTTGAGACCGTGGACGGCCGCCACCGCCTGATCCTCGCTTTTAAACAGCCCCATGATGTATTTATCAATGGCCATGGCCGCCTCCCTCAACCAGGGTTTCCTTCATTTCCGTCATGGAAACCGACGGCATGTGCTTGACGAAAAGCACAAAGAGAAAAAAGAACAGGCTGAAGCTGCCGAGCATGATGCCGAACTCCACAAGGCTCGGTCTGTAAAGACTCCAGGCATTCGGCAGAAAATCGCGTCCGACGCTGGTGATAATGATGATAAAGCGCTCGTACCACATGCCGATGTTGACGACGATGGAAATTCCAAACAACCAGGGAATGGCGGTTCGGACCTTTTTGATTAGAAAGGCCAGTGGTACAATCGTGTTGCAGGTCACCATGATCCAGAAGGGGATTGCGTAGTCACCGGTTGCCCTCCAGGCAAAAATGTACTCCTCCACTGGGTTGCGGCTGTACCAGGCGATAAAGAACTCCGTCCCATATGCGAAACCGACGATCATTCCGGTGAGAACAATGGTCTTGGCCACACTCTCCAAGACGTGCATGGTGATGATCTTCTCATAATTGAAGATTTTTCGCAGAGGGATCATCAATGTCAGCACCATGGCCAGGCCGGAATGAATCGCACCGGCCACGAAATAAGGGGCGAAGATGGTCGTGTGCCAGCCGGGTACCACCCCAAGGGCGAAATCCCATGAGACGACGCTGTGCACCGAGATGACCAGTGGTGTGGCCAAGGCGGCAAAAAAGAGGTAGATGCGGGTGTAATGGCGCCATTGCTCGTGGGTGCCGGTCCAGCCCAGGGAAAGCCAGGTAAAGATCTTTTTGCGCCTGCCGACGGCACGATCCCGGATGATGGCCAGATCCGGCAACATACCAGTGTACCAAAAAAGTGAACTAACTGTCAGATAGGTGCTGATTGCCACCACGTCGAACATCAATGGCGACTGAAAATTGGGCCACAGGGTTCTTTGGGTCGGTATTGGCAGCATGTAGTAAACCAACCAGACGCGACCCAGGTGGATGAATGGGAACAAGCCGGCGGTACAGACCGCAAATACCGTCATGGTTTCGGCGGCTCGGGCGATGGGGTTGCGCCATCCGGCCCGGAACAGGTGCAGAATGGCGGAAATCAGCGTTCCGGAGTGGGCGATTCCAACCCAGAACACAAAGTTGATCAGATAGGTCCCCCAGGCCACCGGTATGTTCATACCGGCGACTCCGATTCCCGTGAAAATCTGGTAAAGCCAGCAGGACAGGCCGACCAGGATTCCCATGAACAGCACCACCACGGTCAGCCAGTAAGTCCCGCGGGCGGGTGTCAGCGTGTCCAGTACCGTATCGTCGATTCGGTTAAAGGTCAGTTCGGTCATAGTGTGTGTGTCCAGTTGAGTCGGTTGAGTCGGCTGAGTCGGTTGTGCCGGTTAACGGTCCTAACGGGCGCAACCGGCTCAACCGTCCTGCACCACCTTCTTTAAATAAATCACCCCCGGCTTGGTGTTCAAATATCCCATGATCTGGTAGGCCCGGGGATCGTCCACCATCTTTCTGACACGGCTGTTCGGGTCCATCAGGCTGCCGAACACAAGGGCATCGGTGGGGCACGTCTGCACACAAGCCGGCACGATTTCACCATCCCTTATCGTGCGGTTTTCATTCTTGGCCCAGCCGTGGGCCTCTTTGATGCGCTGCACGCAAAAGGAGCATTTCTCCATGACGCCCTTGGCACGGAGTGTCACGCTGGGGTTGAGCTGGTATTGAAGCGGGTTCGGCCATTCCCAGGTGTACCAGTTGAACCGTCTCACCTTGTAGGGACAGTTCTGACTGCAATAGCGCGTTCCGATGCAACGATTGTAAATCTGGTTGTTCATCCCCTCCTTGTTGTGGTGGGGAGCATACACCGGGCAAACCGACTCGCACGGCGCATTGTCGCAGTGCTGGCACATGAGCGGCAAAAAGGTGATCCGTTCCGGATTGTTCTCGTCCTCGTAACGTTCAACGCTGAGCCAGGCCATTTCGCGTCCCTCGAGCACGCGTTCCACCCCGACGATGCCGATGTTGTTCTCGGCGTAGCAAGCGGCCGAGCAGGCACCGCAGCCAATGCAGCGATCCAGGTCCACCACCATGCCCCAACGATAGCCGTCATGATCGTGCGGCTTGTAAAAATCGCGTTTCGGGTCATATCCTTCCGGAAGCGGCAGGGCTAAAGGAAAATCCCACATTGTCAGACCAGCTTTCTTGCGCTGCTTCAGGGATTCGATCGTACGCAAGGGAACGCTGACCGCGATTTTACGTCCGATCTGGGTCCGGTGGCCGTCGGTGTGGGCAAGCTTCAGCGACCGGCCGATTTTCTTGATCTGAACTCCCGAGACCAGAAACTGAGGGCCGCCGGTATCCTCGACCGGCTCGGGCGATGCCAGCCGGAACGGATTGGCACCTTTGCCGGCGGCATAGCGACCGAAGTCTTTATGTCCCTGCCCCGTGCTCATCGTGAGGACGCCGGGGACGACGCTCATGGTTTCGTAAACCGGAGCTTCCACCTGCCCCCAACTGCCGATGATTTGAACCAGGTCGCCTTGCTTCAATCCTTCGGAGGCAAGGGTGCGGGGGTTCACGAGAACCGGCGTCTGCCAGGCCACGCGCGTAATCGGATCGGGCACTTCACACAGCCAGGGCCTGTTGGCACCGCGGCCGTCAAAGAACCGGATGGATGGCGCGGCAATGCAGGTCAACTCGTCAACCACCGGCTGCAGGACCTTCGACAAGAATGTCGGATCCAAATTTGTCGGTCCCGAGAGCGACAGCGCCCCCCCCTGCTCTTCAGTGGTATTGAAGATGCCGCCGTTTTGCAGGGTCTGCAGCCATTCCATCTCTTTTCCAATCCGCCTTTTCGATATCAAATCGTCAATCAGGTAGGCTTTGTAACTGTCTTCGGGACTGTTTTTGTCGAATGCGGCTTCAAGAA
>JBAVJU010000085.1:0-12077 GCA_049687935.1 Desulfobacterales bacterium
ACATTCGCTATCCTCCAATAAAATCTGCAAGTTTGCTGCCATGCGATTATATGAAGAAATCATCGCCATAGGGTTCATATTTTTTGCCCTCTATCCACCATCATCCGGCAAGCTACCATCAAAAACACGATTTTTGCAATTGGTCAATCGGTTTATAAGCGCGCGGGTGTGATAAGCGCAAAAACGGCTTTGGGGCCGTCCGTCTTGAGCGTCGCACTTGTTGCCATTCAGTCCGGCTTTTGATAACACCAGCAAAAACGATCACAAGACCGTCGGCAGCGTGACCGTTTATGAAGCAGTGGTAAAAAACGTTTATTAGAACTCGAGGAGGAAAGCCGGCATGAAAGTTGTTCTCATCGTCGCGATTTTCATGCTCTAATACAAAGCTGAATTGGGTTGCCGGACAGGCGGGGTTGGGATCATGACCGCTGGAAAACAGACGATCGGCATCAGGTTGCGGGTTTTCGTTCCCTTTGCGTGCGGCTACTTTCTTTCATACCTCTACCGGGTGGTCAATTCCGTCATCGCTCCCAATCTGGTGGACGACATCGGCGTCGATCCTTCGGAACTGGGGCTTCTCACCTCGGCCTATTTCATTACCTTTGCCGCTGCCCAACTGCCGCTGGGGGTTTTGCTCGACCGGTTTGGTCCGCGCAGGATCGAAGCCTTCCTGCTGCTATTTGCCGGAATCGGGGCCTGGGTGTTCGCCGAAGCTGAAACGCTCACGGGCCTGGTCGCCGGCCGGGCACTGATCGGATTCGGCGTGTCCGCCTGCCTGATGGCCGCTTTCAAGGCTTATGTGATCTGGTGTCCAAGGGAACAGCTGCCGTTGATAAACGGGTATCAGATGGCGGCCGGCGGCTTGGGTGCCCTGGCCGCAACGGCCCCGGTCGAAGCGGCTCTGGCCATCACGGACTGGCGCGGGGTGTTTACGGCCCTGGCGGTATTGACCTTGGTGATGGCGGCCTTCGTTTTCTTCGTGGTACCCGAGCGGGCCGTCGCCGATCGGGAACTTCGTTTCGGAGAGCAGGTCCGGGGGATCAAACGTGTTTTTTCAAGCCTGGTCTTCTGGCGGATCGCACCCTGGACGACTCTCTCCCAGGCCACCTTTTTGTCGATCCAGGGTCTGTGGGCCGGACCCTGGCTGCGGGATGTGGCCGGCTTCGACCGCCATCAGGTGGCCGGCACCCTTTTGCTGGTGGCCGTCGCCATGGTGTCCGGTTTCATTTTACTGGGGATCGCGGCCGAGCGTCTGAGCCGCAAAGGGGTTCGCCCGCTTGTCGTCGCCGCAGCCGGAATGATGCTGTTTATGGGCGTCTTGCTGCTCATTATCCTGGAGATCAGGTCGGCCGCCATGGTGCTGTGGTGTCTCTTCGGATTTTTCGGCACCGCCGGCATTCTGCCCTACGCGGTGCTGTCCCAGAGCTTTCCCCCGCAGCTGTCGGGACGGGTCAACACCGCTCTGAACCTGCTGGTGTTCGTGACAGCCTTCATGGCCCAGTGGGGCATCGGTTCGGTCATCGAGCTGTGGCCGGCCTCAGCCGGAGGGGGGTACGCGCCGGCCGGCTACCGGGCGGCTTTCAGCATCATGTTCGCCGCCCAGGGGCTCACGTTTCTGTGGTATGTCGCCGCGAGTGGCCTGCTGCGCCGTCACGGGACGTATGGGCAATAATAGCTGGGGCCATTTTTAGAAGGAAACGATGCGGGGGCATGTGCGGTGGCCGTCCTGGTCGCGCCGAATTATCACCCACCCCCCCTTTTTTCGCATGGGTTCCGGGGCGGCAGCACCCGGGCTAAGTGATTGTAGTTGCCATGGTCGCTTGACGATCAGGCGCTCGTCTGCATCCCCAACGCATACGCCTCCATCTCCTCGGGTCCGACCATGATTTTCTCCATTTCTCCCGTAAATTCGGATCGCGATGGATTTGTTTTCCAGTTGTTCCAATCCTCTATACTGTGCCACATGGAAACGACCACGATCCGGTGTGGGTCACGAAGGTCCGTCAACGTTTCCGACGCGATGTAACCCTTCATGCCCATCGCACTGTAGCGGGCACGGTTGAGCAGTTGGGACGCCTGGTTGAGGCTGCCGGTTTTGAATTTTCTTTTGATTAAAACCTTGATGGCCATGGTGCCCTCCTTTCAATTTTCGGGTTGGCATCAGCCGATCGAACCACGCCAGTTCGGCCGGCTTCCGTAAATAAAATGTGAGCGGTCGGGTGCAATCTTTGCTGTTGGCGCTCAACAGTCGGGATCAAATGGTTTCTGCGGGAAAGGGACCTTCAGAAGTCGAACGCGATTTCACTGCGAGTCGGTCGAGGTGATGAGTTGGAGAATGAACAGGTGTCGGATGAATCCACTTGGATCGCTTGCCGGAACATGATACGGCTCATTCACTGTATTTTCTGTCGAAAAATAAATCATAACGCTTCGCAAGTCAAAGTAAATTTTTTCGCTCCAGCCGAGGAGGAAAGGGACAATGGACAGCCCCGAGATGATCAGGACCAGAGGCGACGGAATCGACATTCAGCTCGCTCTGTGGAAGGGAGAGGGGAGGGTGATTCTTTGCGTGCACGGCCTTACCGCCAATTGCCGCTGTTGGGATACCATGGCCGCGTCGCTTGCACCGCGCCACAAATTGATCGCATTGGATCTGCGGGGCAGGGGGCTCTCGGAGAAACCACCGGAGGGATATTATGTCGAGCAACACTGTCGGGATATCGGGGCCGTCATCGAGAACTTGGGCATCGAGCCCCCGATTCTCATGGGACACTCGCTGGGGGCACTGATCGCGCTGGTCTTTACCGCCCTGCGGCCGGAGCTGTCGGCGGGCCTCGTGCTGTTGGACGGTGCCGGCTGTCTAACGGAGGAGCAACTCGAGAAGGTACTGACGGGGATCAAGCCTGCCCTGGACAGACTCGGGCTCGTCTTCCCGTCCTTCGACGCGTATACGGCGCGCTTGAAGCAGGCCCCTTTTCTGAACCCTTGGTCAGAGGCCTTGGAATGCTATTTTCGGTATGAAATCGAAGCGGTCGCCGGCGGCGTGCGGTCGCGCGTGCGGCCGGAGCACATTCGGGAAGAGATCGAAAACCTCAAGGAGATCGATGTGGCGGATTTCTACCCCAGGGTCAGATGCCCGGTCCTGATCCTGCACGCCACCGAGGGGACTTTGTCGCCGGACGACCGGGTGCTTCCCGAAAGCGCCGTGCAGCGCATGGTCAAAGAGATTCCGGATGCCCGCTGCGTTCCTGTTGACGGTACCAATCACTACTCGATCCTTTTTCACCCCAGCCCCACCCGAGACGACGCAGTCGACCATTTCCTCACCGACTTGAATCAATAATTCATGCGGCCGGATAATTCCGGCCGCATGAATTATTTGTCTTGACAATTGATCCGACCGTTTCTATTATGAGCATATTCTCATAACAATAAAACGGGAGTGACCACTCAGTGCGGGATAAATCCGCGGTACTTCCAAACATCCAAACAAAGGGGAACAGAAGAATGAAAATTGCCGTCTCATCGACCGGAAAGAACCTGGAGGCGACCCTCGACGCCCGTTTTGGCCGGGCCGCCTATTTCGTGATCGTCGATCCGGACACGCTCACATTTGAAGCCATCGAAAACAAACAAAATCTCAATCTGCCGCAGGGGGCCGGCATACAGGCCGCCAAAACAGTTCTGCAGCACAAGGCCGATGCGCTCATCACCGGAAATTGCGGGCCCAAAGCCTTCAAGGTGCTCGAGGCGGCCGGGATAAAAGTCTACGTGGGTGTCACGGGGCGTGTGCGGGACATCGTCGACCAATTCAAGAAGGGTGTTCTGAGTGAATCCAGTGAACCGAATGTGGAGGGTCACTGGGCTTAATAAGTAATTTTACCTTAAACAGTAATCCGTTGAAAGGAGTATGAAATGAAATTTGCGATTCCCACCGCTGAAGGTAAACTGACCGCTCATTTCGGACACAGCCAGGAATTTGTGGTGCTGCACGTTGAGGAAAACCGCATCACCAAGAAGGAAGTTCTCACACCGCCGCCCCACGAACCGGGCGTGCTGCCCCGCTGGTTGCATGACCTGGGCACGGATGTCATCATTGCCGGTGGAATGGGACAACGCGCGGTCGAGTTGTTTTCGCAGAACAACATCCGGGTCATCACCGGTGCACCGTGCCTGGCCCCCGAAGACCTCGTGGAACAATATTTGAAAAATTCGCTGGAAACCGGCTCGAACGTCTGCGATCACTGAAAAAGTGCGCCACAGACACTGCAGGTTAAGGAACATGATCATCACCGTTGCGAGCGGAAAGGGCGGGACCGGAAAGACCACCGTGGCCACCAATTTGGCGGTGGCCATCGAATCCGACGTACAAGTGCTGGATTGTGACGTGGAAGAGCCGAACGCCCACCTCTTTCTAAAACCGGAAATCTCGGATACCACAACCGCCACCACGCCTGTCCCGGAAATCGACCTGGAGAAATGCACTCTGTGCGGCGAATGTGAAAAAATTTGCCAATTCAAGGCGATCGTCGTGCTGGGTGACACGGTACTGACGTTCCCGGAGATGTGCCACGGCTGCGGCGGCTGCATGGCCGTGTGCCCGGCGGCCGCCGTCAAAGAAATCGGTCGTGAACTGGGTGTCATCGAGACGGGGCACCGCAAGGGCGTCGCCTTCGGACACGGCCGGTTGCGGATCGGCGAGGCCATGGCGCCGCCGTTGATCAAAAAGGTCCGCGCCCTGGCCCTGCCGGACCGGTTCACGATCATCGACGCACCACCGGGAACCTCATGCCCGGTGATTGCGTCGATGAAGGGGACCGATTTCGTGTTGCTGGTGACAGAGCCGACACCTTTCGGCCTGCACGACCTGAAACTGGCGGTCGGGGCCGTTAAACTGTTGGGTATACCGCACGGTTTGGTGATCAACCGCGCGGACTTGGGCGACCGCCAGGTATACGCGTATGCCGAAGAAGAGAATATCCCCATTCTGATGGAGATCCCGTTCGACCGCCGGGTGGCTGAAGCCTATTCCGACGGGGAATTGATCGTGGAAACACAGCCCGAATGGAAGGATGCCTTTCGACAGCTTTACGTTTCCATAAAGAAATTGATTGAAGAGCAGAGGGAAGCAACACCATGCACGAGCTGATTGTCATCAGCGGCAAAGGCGGTACCGGAAAAACCAGCCTGATGGCCGCCTTCGCGTCACTGGCTGAAAACAAGGTGCTCTGTGATGCCGATGTGGATGCGGCCGACCTCCATCTCATCTTGGCGCCCGACATCCTGAAACGCGAACCGTTTGCATCCGGCCACACTGCCGTCATCGAAAAAAAGCGCTGTACGGAATGCGGACTGTGTCGTGAGCTGTGTCGTTGGGACGCCATCGGCGAGGACTTCGCGGTCGATGCCGTCGCCTGCGAAGGCTGCGGTGTCTGCGTCCATTTTTGTCCGGAGAAGGCCATCGATTTTCCGGAAAATACCTGCGGCGAATGGTTTGTCTCCGAGACCCGCTTCGGCCCGATGGTTCATGCACGGCTCGGCATTGCCGAGGAGAATTCCGGTAAGCTGGTGGCCCTGGTGCGGCAGGAGGCCAGGAAACTGGCCGAGGCCCGGGGGGTGAACCTCATTCTCACCGACGGTCCGCCGGGGGTGGGATGCCCGGTAATCGCCTCCATGGGCGGCGCCAGCGGCGTTCTGATCGTGGCCGAACCTTCCGTATCGGGCGTCCACGACATGGAGCGGGTCGCGCAGCTGGCCGCTCACTTCAATGTGCCCGCCATGGTGTGCGTCAACAAGTTCGACATCAACACCGAAAAAAGCCGCCTCATCGAAGAGTTTGCCGGCCGGCGCGCAATGGCTTTTCTCGGGCGCGTGCCCTTCGATCCGGCGTTTACGCGGGCCATGGTGCAAGGGCGAACCATCTTCGAATATGACGGGCATTCCGACGCCAGAGCCGCGGTTGTCGGTGTTTGGAACAACCTGTCCCGCCACCTCGCAAAAGCCGCCTGAGAAAGTCCCGCAGGGCTTTGTCGCTGATACGGCGGAATAAAAGCCCTCGCCGCTAAAGAATTGAAAGCGTCGGTTCTTTTGACCCCGCTGCGGGCAAACGCGTCGTCATCGACTATTGCCAACTCGAGATTTCGGTATATCTTTTAGACCAAGCGATAAAGATGGGTTTTAAACCTGTCCCCCCCGACTTGCGTTTCATTTCAATTCCAACCCCTTGTTGAAAGGAGGTCGGCAGATGGCTGTTTTTTTCATGTTTGGAAAATACACTTCCGAGTCGATCAAGGAAATCAGTGCCAGTAGAACCAAGCAGGCGGTCGATGTCATTAAAAATCTGGGCGGCGAAGTCAATGCCATGCACATTCTGATGGGAGAATACGACCTGCTGATCTGCGCTAATCTGCCCGGAAATGAAGAGGCGATCAAGGCATCTGTGGAACTAACCCGGTTGACCGGGATCATGTTCAACACCTGCCCGGGGATTGCCGTCGAAATCTTCGATCGTCTGGTCAAGAAATAATGCGGAGCCAAATGGCGGACACTTCATGCCCCGTCGACCGCATCATCGAGCACAGAGGGGTAGCGTTTCCCACCTTCCTTTATGGAACGGTCTGGAAGGAAGATCAAGTCGGGGCGTTGACGCATTTGGCCCTCTCATCCGGGTTTCTGGGAATCGATACCGCGAATCAGCGGCGTCATTGCGACGAGGCCGCTGCCGGAAAGGCCGTCCGGCGAGCTTCGGTCGCAGGAGATTTGAAGTGACGTGAAAATCGAAGACGTTATGGAAATAATGGAGATAAACCTGCGCGAGGCCGACGAGGCCGTAAGGGATTCCGGGCTGTCTCAGGCAGCTCGCAACGAGGCTCTTGGTGCGAAGAAGGCCTATGCCCATTGCCTTGGGCTTCTCAATGCCGCCCTCCTGAAAAAAGGCTGGAAGTAACCCCCTTGCTTTAGCTTTGGGCAGACTCGCATCAGGCATGTGTTATATCTGCTGCCTGGCGAAGGGTTCGCTCAACATAACCTCAAATTTTGAATGCCGATGCCTCCCGTCCTGCGCCTTCAGTTGTCCTCGGGCAGGGTCGTCAGTTCGACGGCCCAGTCAACCGCCCGCTGGAATGCCCCCCTGACCTTGCCGTCGTCCAGGTTGAGCTGCTGAATCATTTTTTCGGCCTCGAGCCACCTGGCTTCTTCGAACAGACGGGCCAGCTGCAGCAGGGGCACATACTCGCTGTTGGGCTCGCCGCATAGAGCCGATTGGAGTTTCGTGTCCAGGGGCAAATGGGCCACGATATCCGCCATAGGGACGCCGAGCATGACATCCAGAAGCGAAAAAGTTCCGAGCAGATTGAGACTGTCCGGATCAAACCCCCAATAGTCGTAATCCGCGGTGATCAGTTCGAGAAACTTGCCGCGCTGAACCGCAAGCAGCATCAGCTCCGCTGCATCCTTGTTGCGGCTCACGTCCATAATCAACGACACGCGCAACCAGTTTTTCATTTTGTTCCAGCCCAGCAACGCGATGGCCTGGCGTATGGATTTTATTTTTTGGGGAAATCCGAAAGCCGCCGAATTCAGGTAAGCCAACAGACGATAACTGACGGACACGTCGGTTTGAATGGTTTCAGCCATCACATCGATATCGGGCTCCTGCATTTCGAACAACCGCAAGAGCCTGAAGCGCGACACCTCAGAAGGGGACATCCTGCGGAGCTTGATGACATCCGGTGTCTTGAAAAAAGCGCCTGAATACAGGGAAAACCCCATCTCTCGGCAAGCGTCGAACCACGCCGGGTCCTGCACTCCGGTCGCCATGGTCAGCACGTCGTAGCGGCGGGTGAGGTCCATGACCGCGTTCAGATCGTCCCCGCGCTTCCCGTCGACGGCGATGCTGATGATATCCGCGATCCTGTACAAGGGATCGCCGGCCGGACTTCCCGTAAATCCGGCGACAGCCACCAAAAAACCATCGGTTTTCAACCGTTTCAGCGACGGAACCACATCCGGGCTCGACAGCACGGTTTCATCGACCTGGACGACGGCCGAGACCGGCGGGAGGACGTACGGTAAATCGTCGAGCAGGCCCTTTGCGGTGAAGTCGAGAACGATCTTTTTGCCCCGGTCCAGCATATTCTGCAACCCGATATAGGCGCTTTTGGCCAAACTGGCTGCCGCACTTTCTTTGTTTACCGAATCGCCGCGAGCGGTTTCACCGTCCACGCGAAAAAGCTCGTATCCCCACAACCGGCGTTTGTCGTCGAACACCGGCCGGCGTGCCAGGGAAACGGTTGCGGCTTGCGGTGCTGATGATCGGCTATCGGTCACCATCATCTCCTCTCCTTTGATTGCCGGGCAGCCCGCATTGGGCGCACCGTTTTTGGGGTTCTGCATTGACACCGCATCATAGAAACGGCTGAACGTTCCAGATGTCGGCGGCATATTCGAGGACGGCCCGGTCGCTGGAGAACTTGCCCATACGGGCCGTGTTCGTAATCGACCGCTTCGTCCATTCCTCCGGGTCGAGGTAGAGACGATTCACCGCTTCCTGGGCCGTGATGTACGACCGGAAATCCGCCAGGACAAGGTAGTGGTCGGAATAGGCGCCCTGATGAAGCAAACTGTTAAAAACGGGTAAAAACAACCCCGGTTCATTCCTGCAAAAACGGTCGGAAGCGATCATGTCGAGAACATGCCTCAACTCGGCATCGCTTTCATAGTAGCGGACCGGGTCATATCCCGCCGCCCGCGTGGAGTTGACCTGCTCGGCCGTCAAGCCGAAAATGAAAATATTGTCGGCACCGACTTCTTCCATGATTTCCACGTTGGCGCCGTCCAGTGTGCCGATGGTCAGGGCCCCGTTGAGGGCCATCTTCATATTGCCGGTGCCGGAAGCCTCCATGCCGGCGGTTGAAATCTGTTCGGAGAGATCAGCCGCCGGAATGATCTTCTCCGCCTGTGATACGCAATAATTGGGCAAAAATGCCACGCGCAGGCGCCCTTGAACGTCGGGATCGTTGTTGACCACTTCCGCCACGGCGTTGATCAACTTGATGATCCGCTTGGCCTGGTGGTAGGCGGGCGCCGCCTTGCCGGCAAAAAGGACCGTGCGCGGCGCAATTTCTTCGCCGCGGTTCGCCTTGATGCGGGTGTACAGGGTGATCACGTGAAGCACATTGAGCAGCTGCCGCTTGTATTCGTGGATGCGCTTTACCTGGACATCGAAAAGCGTATCCGGATTGACGCCGAGGTGTATCTTGCGCAACATGTAGCGCGCGAGCCGCTTTTTGTTTTCCTTTTTCGCCTGCCGCCAGGCTTCTCGGAATGCCGGGTCCTCGGCCTGCGGAACCAGTTCGGTCAACCGGTCGAGATCACAAATCCATTTGGGGCCGGCGACGGACGTGATCAGCTGCGACAGTGACGGATTCGCCTGTTTGAGCCAGCGGCGCGGCGTGATGCCGTTAGTGACGTTTTTAAAGCGGTCGGGGAAAACGCGGTGAAAATCGCGAAACAAATCGGTTTTCAAAATATGGGAATGCAGCGCCGCGACACCGTTGACGCAATGGCTTCCGATGATGGCCAGATGGGCCATGCGGACGCGTCGCTGCGCGCCTTCCTGGAAAATGGACAGCCGGGCGGGCAAATCGGTTTCCTGCGGAAAGCGTTCGCTGATCGATTGCAGAAACCGGTGGTTGATTTCGCCAATAATCTCGAGGTGACGGGGCAGCAGGTTCCCCAATAAGTCGAGCGGCCAACTCTCCAGCGCCTCGGGCATGACCGTGTGGTTGGTGTAGGCAAACGTGCGCTCACAGATGCGCCACGCATCGTCCCAGCCGAGCTTCTCGCCGTCTACAAGGAGTCGCATGAGTTCCGCGATGGCGATGGCCGGATGGGTGTCGTTCAACTGGATGGCGACAAAATCGGGGAAAGCGTCGAAGGATTGGCTTTGCTTGCGGTAGCGGCGAAGAATATCGTGCAGGGTGGCGGCAACGAAGAAATACTGCTGCTTGAGCCGGAGTTCTTTGCCGGCTGTGGCCTCATCGCTCGGGTAGAGGACCTTGGAAATGGTTTCGCCGAGCACTTTTGCCTCGATCGCCCCGATATAGTCTCCCTGATTGAAGTGCGTCAGGTTGAATTCCCGGCTCGATCTGGCTGCCCACAGCCGCATGTTGGTGACGTAGTCGTCACCATAGCCGGGAATGAGGATGTCGCAGGCCACGGCCATGACGACTTCTCCGCCGACCCATCGGTAGCGCACTTCCCCGTCGCCATCGGTGTAAGTTTCGGACCGGCCGAAAAAGCGGATCGGCTGTTCGACGGGAAGGCGCTGGATTTCCCATGGATTGCCGCGCCGCATCCAGTTGTCGCAATGCTCGCGCTGGTACCCGTTTTCAAGAACCTGATGAAATATGCCGTAGTCATAGCGGATGCCGTATCCGTATCCGGGCAGGTTGCGGCAGGCCATGGAGTCGAGGTAACATGACGCCAGGCGCCCGAGCCCGCCATTTCCCAGACCGGCGTCCCATTCTTCTTCTTCCAGTTCATCGAGGTCAAAGCCCATGTCGCCAACCACACGTCGGGCCTCCTCCAGCATGTCGAGGCTAATCAGGTAATTTTTAAGAAACCGGCCCGGCAGGAATTCCAGAGATAAAAAATAGACCCGCTTCGACAGGGTATCGTAGAGGGAGCGCTGGGTTTCCATCCAGCGCCGGATGAGCCTGTCGCGAAGGCTGTAGGCCAGCCCCAGGAAGCACGAAAAACTGTCCGGCTGTTGGGGATCATTGCCGAGTGTAAACTCTATGTGCCGCAGGATGTCGCTTTTCAGGCTTTTTGAATTCGCTTCAACCGGTGAAGGGCTTTGTCGGCGGGTCTCGTCCATGGGTGGTGCTCCAGGGTTAAAAGGGCGTCAATATTCTGAATCTTATTATAATCATTAGATTTTTGCAATCGGAATAAACTTCTGACATTCAGTGTAAGTGACGGCAAAGCGGAATTGACGGAAGAGGGGACAACGGCGGCCCGCCGTTACTCAATGGCGGCCCGCCGCCATGGCTCAAATACCCTAAAAACCATCGAATCGACATAAGGTCGATGCAAAAAAAGAGAGGGGACCCGTGTTGGCACTCCCCTCTCTGAATAATGGGTATTCCGGCGTCTGGGTCCTGCCGGATCCATTTCCTCTATGCCGAAGGCGTTTTTTCGAGTTCCACGATTCGGTTGCCGATCGCCTCCAGTTCCTTTTTGAGGTGTTCGGCTTCGCTTTTCAGCACCTCGAGTTCCCCGGCTGGTGTGAGATCGGAAAAAAATCTGCTCTCCGTTCCAAAACCCCTCCCGTAACCGAGTCCTCTACCGAATCCCCGGCCTCTTCTCATTCCGCGGCCGAAACCACGGCCGCCACCCATGCGAAATCCCCCGGAGGCCGACGGGCGCGAAAGGCCTCCCGGCCCGCAGAGTCCTCTACCGCCGCCGGTCATCGAACCGGCGCCCATTGGTCCTGTCCGATCAAGTCCTGGCATAATATACCTCCTTTAACGATGTTGGTTATCCGTTTTGATCCTGTCTTCCAGATCCCTGGCCCCGGCCGGCATTACCGCCTCCCGTGGCCTTTCCCGACGTTCCGCCCGGCCCTCTGCCTCTGCCCTTACCGGCACCTTTTCCGCGTGGGGACTGGCCGGCGGGATCTCCGCTGTTGCGTCTGCATTTACCCTTGCCCTTCCCGGATCCGGACCCTTGACCCTGAGGCCCAGTTCCATCTCCTCTTGGCATAACGATCACCTCCTTTCCTATAGCGGTCCGCGACCTCTGCGACGGCGTCTGTGCGGACCACGGATTTCAAAAGTTCCCCCCTCGATGCGCAGCGCCTTTGAGGTCACCAGCGCTTCGGCGATTACGGCGCGGGCGCCGGCCAGCACTCGACCGAATGTGTGGCGGGACACGCCCATCATGCCGGCCGCCGCTTCCTGATCGAGACCCTCGAAATCGGACAGACGGATGGCCTCCAGCTCCTCCACCGTGAGGGACACTTCGCCCGTGACCGGCAGTCCCTGCGGCACAAACGCGGTCATTGCCGGAAATCC
>JBAVJU010000086.1:0-5090 GCA_049687935.1 Desulfobacterales bacterium
GCGTGTAGCGCGTTCCGCAGTAGGCGCATTCCAGCGTGCTGCTGACGGCCAGGTGCTTTTGGCGATTGATCCAGATATCCATCCGTCCGCCACCGAACCGGAACCCCAACTCGGCCGAGTCGATGACACGATTGCGGTCATCCGGCCGCAGTAGAATACGGTCGACCAGCACAGGCAGGGTTTCCGCGTCCTCCTCCGGCTGCCATTCCGTCGTCTCTCGAATTTCCTTGCCGTCGAACCACCGGTCGAAACCGATCCGTGCCAGTTCGGCTCGGATGTGCTCGGCCGGCACCGCTTCCGTGGGATAAGGAAAAGTCAGAATCACCTCGGCACCGGTCGGTTGCGCCCGCACTAGCTGCCATACGTTTTGCGGGGTTTCCGCGTGTACCGGCCGTCCGCACTCTTTGCAGTGCAGTTGCCCGAGACGGGCGAAGAGAAGTTTGACGTAGTCGGTGACTTCCGTCATGGTGCCCACGGTCGAGCGTGAGGTGCGCACCGGATCCTTGCGGTCAATGGCGATTGCCGGCGGGATTCCCTCGATCTTGTCCACCTGCGGCCGGTCCATACGGTCCATAAACTGTCGGGCGTAAGGCGAAAACGTCTCGACGTATCGCCGCTGGCCTTCGGCGTAAAGGGTGTCGAACGCCAGGGAGGATTTGCCTGAGCCGCTGACACCGGTGACGACGGTGATCCGGTTAAGAGGGATCTGCAGATCGAGGTTCTTCAGGTTGTTCTGACGAGCCCCGCGGATGTTGATGAACTGTTTTTGGTGCATGCAAAAATGATAAGCATTCAGCGTGTGGAATAAAGATCCCGTCTTCGATACGATGCGCGGACGGGGCAGAGGAGCGCCTGTCCGATGCAGCGGAGAATCGGGCAGACGCCGACGGTGTGACGTGGGAAGGATCTATTTTTTGATGCTGCGCGGCAGCAGCATCTGGTGCTGCGGGCAGATCGACCTCGGGTTCTGGTAGGCGGCGCCGGCAAAGGCGATCAAATACCGGCGGATTTCGGTCATGGCGGCGACCTGGTCCACGAATCCCTTGCGGGCGCAGTAGACAGGCCGTGAATTGTCGTAGTACTCCTGGACCATCTTGTTCATGTTCTCGATGACCTGGTCCAGGGGGCGACCGGCGTCTTTTTCTTTTACCAACCGCCGCGAGAAACTGGCGGCGGCGGCGGTTTCGCCGTGCATGACATAGATTTCGGTAGTGGCGACCCCGAGGGTGAAGGCGTTGTGGCGGTTGGCCGTGGGGCCGCCCATGACGTAGTGCGCCGCCGCGGTCCCTTTGCGCAGGACCACCAGCATCATCGGCACGTCGGTCTGCTGGATCGAGTAGATCAGGGACTGTCCGAGACCGAGCAGTTCCGCTTTTTCGGCGAGATCGCCGACGTCGATGCCGGAGGTGTCCTGAATCCAGATAATCGGCACCCGGTCGCGCCCGCAAAGGGTCACGAACTCGTTCATCTTGATCAGCCCCTGGCGGTAGAGCTTGCCGCCGATGCCCGGATAGGGCGCATACTCCGGATAGTCCTCGCCCAGATATCCCTGGCGGTTGCCGATGAAACCCACCAGAAAGCCGTCCACCTTGCACAGACCGGTGTAGACTTCGGGGCCGTAATCCGGCCGGTATTCCATGTGTTCGCTGCCGTCCACCAGGCGTGACAGAACCTCATCGAAATCGTACATCTGTTTCTGGTTGAAGGGCACCAGGCAGTAGAGGTCCTCGCCCGCAAAACGGGGGGGCTTGGGGGCGGCCACCCGGAAAAATTTCGGGTTGTAGGCTGGCATATCCCGCATATAGTCCTTGATGCCGTCGAGCACCTGGGTCTCGTCGTCGTAAACGTACCGGAAAAAACCGGTTTCATCGTGGTGGATCCGGGTCGAGCCGGGCGGTTCTTCCTTGTACTGCTTGGCCGTCTTGATCAGCTGTTCGGCGCCTTCCAGGTCGAAGGAGCCCTTGGGAGACATTCCGCTCAGGATGCCGCCGCCCCCGACGGCGATATTGCTGTCTTTGTGGGCAAACAGGACGGTGGGGCTGATGCCCTGGTAGCCGCCGCCGGCCGGGTTGGTCCCGTAAATGGCGGCCAGGATCGGAATCCCCATCTGCTCCAGTTCGGCGTGGCGAAAGAAGGTGGTACCGCCGCCGCGCCGGTTGGCATAGAATTTTTCCTGCTCGGTGAGCTTGACGCCGCTGCAGTTGACCAGCCAGACCAGCGGCAGGTTCAAGCGCTTGGACAAATCGGTGACCCGCAGAATGTTGTCATACTGACCGGGCAACCAGGCACCGGCAAAGACCTTGTTATCGAAACCGATGATAACGGCCCATTTGCCGGAGATCTTGCCCAAGCCGTCGATGACGTTGTTGGTGCCTTCGACGTTGTCTTCGGGATTGTAGAGCGTATGCAGCGGACACCAGGTCCCGGGGTCCACGAGATAGCGGAGCCGCTGCCAGATGGTCATCTGGCCCCGGGCGTTGATTTTTTCTTCCGGCAACCCGACGGTTTTGACTTTTTCGACCTCTTTGCGGATTTCTTCCTCGACTTCCTTGATCTTCTGGACGTTTTCTTGGTTGCTTTTGATTTGCCCCGGACTCAGATCGGTGCCGAAGTCCTTCATTTTTTCGAAGTAAGGTCTCATGATGTCTCGCTCCCGGTTTCGTCAGCGGTTTTATCTGTTCTGCTCGATCGGCCACAGCCCTTTTTCTTTCAGGACCGACCGCAGCGTCTTCAGGGCGGTGTTGACCGTAGGGATACCCGCGTAGGTGAAGGTCTGGAAGATCGCTTCCGCGATGTCCTCCACAGGGCACCCCACATTCAGAGCGGCCTGGATGTGGAGCCGGAGTTCTGCCGGGCGGTCGAGGACCGTCAGGACGGCGATGGTGATCAACTGCCGCGTCTGATGGGGGATCTTTTCGCGAGCGTACAGTTTTCCCGTGATCAACAGCGACAGCTCCCGGCCCAGCTCCTTATCGAAAGCCTGCCAGAGCTCAAAGGGTTTTTCTTCCGTAACGCCCCTGAAATAGAGCGCGGCGGTTTTTTTTGTTTTTTCGACCAGATCCTGATCCAAGTGCCGAAGTCTCCTTTTTACAGGTTCAATGGTGGTTGCTGCACAGCGAACCTCAGCGGTTCGCCTTGCGGATGCCCAGTTGGTCCAGGGCGATGATCCATTTGCAGATGTTGGCCGATCCCTCGACCATCGTGTAGGTGGGCGTGTCGCGGTAGAACCGGGCGACCGGATATTCGGTTGAATATCCGTAAGCGCCGAGAATCCGCATGGCGTAGTTGGCGCACTTGGTGACCACTTCGCCGGCAAAATACTTGGCCTGGGCCACGTCCAGGCCGTTGTTGAGACGGCCCTGATCCTTGGCCCAGGCGGCCTTGTAGACCAAGAGACGGGCGGCTTCGATTTCAGCCGACATCTGGGCAATCATGTCCTGGTTCATCTGAAACTCGCCGATGGGTTTGCCGAACTGTTTGCGTTCACGGCAATATTTTACAGACGCATCGAGGCAGGCCTGGGCCACGCCGACCGCCCCCGCCGCGGCCGACAACCGGGTCTGGTTCAGAGAGCTGAAGACAATTTTAGCGCCGTCTCCGGGTTGCCCGAGGATGTTTTCCTTGGGGACGCGGGTGTTGGTCAGAAAGACTTCGCCGGACGGTGAACTGTGAGACCCCATTTTTTCGAGGGTGGTTGTCCTGACGCCGTTGAAATTCTTCAACTCGACCACGAAGGCCGATAATCCTTTGGACCCCTTTTCGCGATCCGTGTAGGCATAGTAAAGGATTACATCGGCGATGTTGGCATTGGAAATCCAGGTCTTGGAACCGTTCAGCAGCCAGTGGTCGCCCTTGTCTTCGGCCGTGGACTGCATTGACATCACATCGGATCCGGCGTCCGGCTCGGTGATGCCGAATCCGCCGATGTATTCGGCATTGACCAGTTTGGATATATATTTCTTTTTGACTGCATCGGCGCCGTAACGATAAATAGTGTAGGCACATCCAAGTGTCTGCATGTTGACCTGGACCCTCAGGGAGCTGGACGCCCGCGCAATTTCTTCGGTGACGATCATGGCCGCCAGCCAACCGGCGTCCATTCCTTCCCCGTCGTACTCTTCCGGTATGACCGTGCCGAAAAAGCCGAGTTCGGCTATCGGCCTGATGGCCTCTTTATAGGGGAAATAATGCTTGGCGTCCCACTCGTCGGCATAGGGGGCGATTTTTTTATCAGCGAACTCACGGATCGCTTTTCTCAGCATTTCAAGTTCTTTGGTCAACGCAAAATGCATCTGACGTCCTCCTCTGATATTGGCTCGGTAATGTTCTTAAATAGCTACCATATAGCTATACTGCACCCGCAATGTCAAGCGCTTTTAAACCGGTACCCGCTGCGACTTCGGGCGTTCGGTTCGCCTTTTCTCAAGCGGGGGCCATCCTTCGTTGGTCCGGCCGAGAAAACAAAACCGCTTGACAATCGGGAAAAACTGGTCTGAGTATCTTATTCTGAGAATTTTTCTGCAGTCGCGGAAGAGAACCTGAGCACCCCTTTCACAACGGTGGTGATTTTGTTTCAAGGAACATCAGATGAACAGCGAACACAACAAGGTCATGGATCTGAGAACGGCCATCCGGCGCTTTGTCGATGCCGGCGCACACGTTTCGATCGGCGGATTTACCCTCAACCGCAACCCGATGGCGGCGGTGTATGAAATCATCCGTCAACGCATCACGGGGCTCCATGTCTATGCACACTCCAACGGTCAGGGCGTAGATGAACTGGTCGGCGCCGGCTGCGTGTCCCGACTGGAGATCGCCTATGCCGGCAGCGGTCGCTTTGCACCGACCTGCATCCGGTTCCGGAAAGCCGTTGAAAACCGATCGCTCGCTGTAGAGGACTACTCCAACTACCAGATGACGCTGCGATTCATGGCCGGTTCAATGGGAGTTCCCTTCCTGCCGACGCGCTCGGGACTCGGCACCAGCATCATCGACCAATGGGGGTTTCCGGCCGAGCTGAGAAAAACCGATCCCAAGATTCCGAATCAAAAACTGGTCGTGATGGAAAACCCGCTCGACGGCTGGGGTGA
>JBAVJU010000087.1:0-10752 GCA_049687935.1 Desulfobacterales bacterium
CCACCTGGTCGAGCAGGGACGTGAGTCCGCTGCAATACACTCACTCGAAGTCGCTGAAAACGGCCACCACCACCGGCGCGTTTTCAGGGCCCCGAAACGGCGATCCGGAAATGTCGATCTGTTCGACGAAGTTCAGCTCGATGATCTGGACGGTCTTTTTCTCGCGGCTGCTGAGCAGGACCACGTCGGACCCCTGGATGTGCCACAAACGGTCAAACCCCTTGCCGACATCCATCGTTTCGTCCAGGGTGCCGTTCGGTTCGTAGACTTGGATTTGTCCCGCGCCCGTTAGGATAAACACCTTGTTCCGCGATGTCGAAAAGGCAACATCCAGCGGCGGGTCTTTCAGATTGAACGTCTGAATGACGTTCCAATCCAGGGCGGCGAAACAAACCGGCAGCAGGCAGAAAAGGGCCGCCAAAGTGCTAAAAAAAACAGTGACTCTCATTTTCATACGGTTCCTCCCGATTTAAGAATTCCGAGGGCATACCAAAGGCTCACATAAGACGCTAACGCCCAACCTTAAATGCCACCATCAAAAAAAAAGCTCAAGCCTTAATATTTTTCCGATCCCGTCGAGACTGAACGCTTACAGAGGCGCAGTGATCGGAACATAGATGAACCGCGGTTATTTTGAGACTCCTTGCGGCGAAAAGTGCCACTGGCCGTCGCCACCCAAACCGGGTGCAAGGTCAAATTTTGCGGCCTTGAATTTTAAAAATTAGTGTTTAATCTATCCCAAATCATTTTAACTGGTCCTACTAAACCGCAAGTTTATGAAAGGAGAAGGCCGATGAAAGATACCGAGAGTGTCCACAAGAAGGTACAGGAAATGTGCGACTGCTATGCGACGACCGATCCGCTGAGGGAGATGTCGATCCTCAAAAACGACGCCGACAAGGAAGAGGCAGCGGTGAAGTGGTTGGCACTGGTCGCCCTGCACGGTGTGAACAACAATGCGGAAAGGATATCCATCCGCCGCAGTGGGGAAGGCAAGGTAACGGTTTATGCCGAGTACAAGACAACCGAGCTTCCGTCTCCGGGCGGTAAAGTAGGGCAGAAGATTTTCGACGCGATCAGGGGATTGACGCACATCGAAGGTGAAAAAGGAAAGACCGATTTGGCACTCGGGATTCGTGACAGCAGTATCGAACTAAGAGTTAAATTAAAGAAGAAAGACGGCGGGGAACAGGTCACATTGAGGTTCCCTGAATAATAAAAATGAGCCGTTGAATTGGCCGAGTTCGATCAATTCAACGGCAATTTCTCATCAAACCAGTTTTTTCGCCGCGGAAATGACCGCATCATAGTCAGGTTCGTCGGCCACCTCCTTCACAAGTTGGACATACCGAACGACACCCTCCGCGTCGACCACGAAAACGGCCCGGGCCAGTAGGCGCAGTTCCTTGATCAGCACGCCATAGGAATTTCCAAATTCGGCTTCACGGTGATCGGAAAGCGTAACGACTTTGTCGACACCCGCCGCACCGCACCAGCGCTTCTGGGCGAACGGCAGGTCCATGCTGATGGTCAGTATGACGATATCGTCACTCAACTTTGCGGCTTCACTGTTGAAACGCCGGGTTTCCATGTCGCAGATCGGGGTGTCGAGGGAGGGTACGGCAGAAATGACGACCACTTTGCCCCGAAAAGACGAAAAGCGCACGGGCTTCAATTCATTGTTCAGCGACTCGAAATCCGGCGCCGGATTCCCGGGTTTAATTTCCTGACCGATCAGGGTCAATGGGTTGCCTCGCATTGTGATCAATCCGGTACGCTCGTTCATGACGGCCTCTCTTTCTTTCTGATTGGGTCCAAATTATAGGGTCTCGAAAACAATATTTTTTAATTTAGTGATAAAATGCATCAAGTCAACGCGTCCTCACAGACCATTTCAGAGGCTCACAATCAACGGTCGGTAAAGGAGGCTCTTGTCTCTAAACATCGGTCTGCGGGATGTATCTGCCGGGCATTCACCCGTTTCTTGACTTACCCCGTGCCTATGGTATGAACCAGCCAAGGGAGCAAAAGCTGCATCCGTGTTGTGAACCGAAACAGCCGGGTGAGAGTGGGGACCGTGAAAAAAGTCATTGGCGTGTAGCTTTGTGTCGTCGTATTCACGGCTCAGACGTCGACGGGCTGGTCATCGAGCGCGAATTCGCCCGGAGCCATCCGGCAAGCATTGAAAAGGCCGATCAAAATTGGCCCCGGGGTGCTGGATTGAAAAGACTGGGGAATTCTTAAAATTGGGGTCTCACAGAAATGTTTATGTGCACTAAATCCAATCCGGCCGTTCCACCACAATCGCCGACGGGTGACGGTCAGGGAGGTTGCCATGGCTACCTTTGATTTCGACATCGGGATCATCGGCGGTGGGGCGGCCGGTTTGACCGTTACCGCCGGTGCCGCACAGCTCGGTGCGAAGACCCTGCTCATCGAAAAGGATAGGGCACTGGGCGGTGACTGCCTGCACTACGGCTGCGTTCCGAGCAAAACACTGATCAAGAGTGCCCATGTCTACCATCAGATGAAGACCGCGGACCGTTTCGGGCTGCCGCTTGTGGACCTGCCGCCGGTTGACTTTCGCGAGATCGTCCAAAGGATCAGGTCGGTCATCGACACCATCCAAAAGCACGACTCCGAGCAACGATTTTGCAGGCTCGGTGCCCAGGTGGTTTTCGGAGAGCCGCACTTCATCGACGAGCACAGCCTGCAAGTGAACGGGCAAACCTATGTGGCCAAAAACTGGGTCATCGCCACCGGGTCTTCGCCTGTGATCCCGCCGATTCCCGGGCTGGCCGAAACGCCGCATCTCACAAACCGCGAAATTTTCCATCTGGACCGTCTGCCGTCTTCCATGATTATACTGGGCGGGGGTCCGATCGGGACCGAGATGGGACAGGCCTTCAACCGCCTCGGCACGCGGGTGACGATCGTCGACCGTGCGAATCAGATCTTGGGAAAAGAAGACCGGGACATGGCCGACGCGGTCAAGGGCGTCATGGCCGCTGAGGGCGTCGTCTTTTACCTTGAAGCAGCGATCGAATCCGTCGCGGATCTTGGCCACCGGAAAACGGTCGCCATAAAGACGGTTGACGGTCAACGTCTCGATCTTGAAGCCGAGAGCATCCTCGTCGCCATGGGGCGCGGGGCCAACGCGAGAGGTCTCGGGCTCGAAAAGATCGGGGTCGAACACGACCGGCGCGGTATCAAAGTCGACCGTCGCCTGAGAACATCCCAGAAGCACATCTACGCTGCCGGAGACGTTGCCGGCGGCTATCAGTTCACGCATGCGGCCGGATATGAAGGCGGCATCGTCGTCAGCAACGCTGTTTTTCATCTGCCGCGCAGGACCGACTACACCTATCTGCCCTGGTGCACCTATACCGACCCGCCGCTGGGCAGCATCGGGATGAACGAAACAATGGCCCAAAAAGCCGGTATCGACTACTCGTTGTGGACCGAGGAATTCAAGGACAACGACCGCAGCCTGGCAGAGGGTGAACAGGTCGGGAAAATCAAAATGATTCTCGATGACAAAGAAAAGCCGATCGGTGTTCAGATCTTCGGGCCACACGCCGGGGATTTGCTCGGCGAATGGGTGGCGATCCTCAATGGGAAAGTAAAGCTGTCCACCCTGGCGGCGGCGGTGCACCCCTACCCGACGATTGGAGAAATCAACAAACGGGTGGCGGGGACTTTTTTCTCATCCAAGATTTTTTCCGACAAGATCAAAAAGACACTGAAGTTTTTTTTCAATTTGAAAGGCCGTGCCTGCAGCCTGGATGAGTATACGACCTGAGCGTATTGACCCGTGGCCGGGGCGGAAAGGCGGCGGCACCAGCTGTTTTAGATGGATCGAGTAAAGCCCGACCGGCTTAACCGGATAGTCGATATATGCATGAAAATGGACAAGAGCCGACCGGCAGCCGCAGCAAGGCGATTGTCAAGGCCCTCATCTTGGCGGCGTTCATCGTCGGTGCCATAGTTCTGGTTCGCTTCACGCCGGTGAAAGGCTACCTGACGGCAGAACAGTTGGGGCGTTTTCTGGACACAGCCGGTTTCTGGGCACCGGTGGTCTTTATTCTCATTTATACGGTGGGGGTTTGCCTGTTTGTTCCGGGGACTTTTCTGACCGGTCTGGGCGCCGCGATTTTCGGGCCTTACCTGGGCTTTATCTATGTTTGGTTTGGTGCGATGCTGGGTGCCAGCGCGGCTTTTGTCATCGGGCGCACCCTCGGCCGCGAATTTGCCGCTTCACTGGTCGGTGATCGATTGAAAAAGTATGACGAGGCCATCGAACGCAACGGGTTTGCCGCCGTGCTCTACCTGCGGCTGGTCTACTTTCCTTTCACTCCCTTGAATTTCGGCATGGGCCTGACGCGCGTGCGATTTTGGGATTATGTCGCCGGGACGGGATTGGGCATTGTCGTCGGAACGTTTATCTTCACCTTTTTCATCGGAACGCTCAAGGAGGTCTGGACGTCCGGCGACTGGCGGCAGCTGATCTCGTTCAAGGTGTTTTTCTCGCTTGCATTATTTGGCTTTTCATTCTTTATTCCAAAAATTATCAAGAAAGTCAGGGGCGAAGCCTGATCCGGATCGAATGCACCGCGGTGGCTTAAGAGGCTATCAGCATTTCGTTCGAAAATTGAATCAGACCCGCAAATAGAAACTTGAAATTTGAAACTTGAAACTCGGAACCAGTCGTGGCTTAAGGGCCATGAGCGTTTAACCGACAAAACTGACCTAACCGACTCAACTGACACAACTGCTTTAATGCGAAAACAAGGAAGGCGCATCAATTGATGCATCGTGGTGAGCCAAAGAGACCTCGAACTACCGCCTAATCCCATGAGGAGTGCTTATGAAACGAGAGGATTTTATGCGACGGATCACGGTTCACGGCCGGCAATACAGCATTGCAGACATCAGGCAGCTGCAGGAAAACGGCGTGGCGGACATCGACCGGCTGCCGTTTTCCATCCGCATTCTGGTTGAAAACCTGCTGAGAAAACTCGACGGCCGCATCGTGCGGGAGGAAGACCTGCTCAATATCGCCCGCTGGCAGAAAACCTACAGCTCTCCGGTCGAAATCCCCTACCACCCGGCCAGGGTGTTGATGCAGGACTTCACCGGCGTTCCGGCCGTGGTCGATTTGGCCGCCATGCGCGATGCCGTCAAGGAACTGGGGGGGGACCCGGTGAAGATCAACCCCCTGGTGCCGGTGGATTTGATCGTGGATCATTCCGTTCAGCTCGATTACTACGGCAGCGAAAGGGCCCTGACCAAGAACGTGGACAGAGAGTACGCGCGCAACGGCGAACGGTATGCCCTTCTCAAGTGGGCCCAGAAGAGTTTCGATAATTTCAGAGTCGTGCCGCCCAATTCCGGCATCTGCCATCAGGTCAACCTGGAATACCTCGGCCGGGTGGTGGTCACCGAAGGAAATGACGACACGCTGCAGGCCTACCCGGACACGTTGGTGGGAACCGACTCCCACACGACGATGATCGACGGTATCGGGGTCATGGGCTGGGGAGTCGGCGGCATCGAGGCCGAAGCGGTCATGCTGGGCCAGCCTTACTACATGTCGATTCCCCAGGTAATCGGTGTGCGCATGACCGGCGAGCTCAAACCCGGGGTGACCGCCACCGACCTGGTGCTGGTGGTCACCGAGATGCTCAGAAAACACAACGTGGTCGAGAAGTTCGTCGAGTATTTCGGACCCGGAATGAAGAAGTTGACCGTTCCCGATCGTGCCACGATCGCCAACATGACGCCCGAATACGGGGCTACCCTGGGCTTTTTTCCGGTGGACGAGAAAACCGTCGACTACTTGAAACTGACCAACCGCAAAGACCAGGCGAAGATCGTCGAGGCCTACACCAAGGCCAACGGACTTTTTTACAGCGTCACGGAAAATCCGGAATACAGCCAGGTATTGGAGCTGGACCTGTCAACCGTCGCGCCGTCGGTGGCCGGGCCCGCCCGACCCCAAGACCGGATCGTGCTGCCCGATTTGAAGGGCGCCTTTGCGGGCGTGCTCGGGTGCGACTACGACCGCGATGCCGATCTGGCGCATCTGTCGCAATTCCACGATGAGTCCGGCTCGCAGACCATGCGCTCGCCGGTCTGCCATCCGGTCAACTCCAGAGCCTACGAGGTGAATCTCTTCGGCAGACCGGAGAGGTTCGGCGACGGTTGTCTGGCCATTGCGGCGATTACCTCCTGCACCAACACCTCCAACCCGTCCGTTCTTCTGGGGGCCGGCCTGGTGGCCCGCAAAGCCGTGGCGCGCGGTTTGAAGGTTCCGTCTTATGTCAAGACATCTCTGGCCCCCGGTTCCAAAGTCGTTCTGCGCTACCTGGAAGATGCGGGTCTGATGCCCTACTTCGAGGCCCTCGGGTTTCACCTGGCGGCTTTCGGCTGCACCACCTGCATCGGCAACAGCGGTCCGCTGCACCCTGAAATCGAGCGGATCATCAAGGAGAAGAACCTGACGGTGGCCGCGGTTCTTTCCGGGAACCGGAATTTCGAAGCCCGCATCCATCAGAGCGTGAAAGCCAATTACCTCGCGTCACCCATGCTGGTGGTCGCTTTTGCTCTCGCCGGCCGGATCGATGTGGATCTGACCTTCGAACCGGTGGGACTCGATCCCAACGGGGAGCCGGTCTACCTCGAGGACATCTGGCCCTCCAAAGAGGAAATCGACGCCCTCATCGACAAACACGTCAAAAAGGCTTTTTACGCGGAAGAGTACAGCCGGATTTTCGATGGGGATGACTTCTGGCGTCAGCTCGACACTGCCGAGAGTGAAACCTTCAGATGGGATGACCGATCGACTTACATCAAACGGCCGCCTTATTTCGACAACTTCCGACTCGATCTGTCCGCAACGGCCGACATCAAAGACGCCGCCACCCTGATGCTCCTCGGCGACACCGTGACCACCGACCACATTTCGCCGGCCGGAGCGATTCCGGCCGCCTATCCGGCCGGCCGCTACCTGATCGCCCAAGGGGTCGACCCGGTCGATTTCAATTCCTACGGCTCGCGCAGGGGCAATCATGACGTCATGATGCGCGGCACTTTCGGGAACATCCGCATCAAAAACAAACTCGTGGCCCCGAAGGAGGGCAGTTATACCGTAAAGTTTCCGGAGAAGGCGGAGATGTTTGTCTACGATGCCGCCAAAAATTATCTCGAAGAGGCGAAACCGCTTGTCGTTCTGGCCGGCAAGGAATACGGGACCGGTTCCTCCCGTGACTGGGCGGCCAAGGGGACCACGCTGCTGGGAGTCAAGGCGGTCATCGCCGAATCATTCGAACGGATTCACCGCAGCAACCTGGTCGGTATGGGGGTCCTGCCCCTGATCTTCAAGGACGGTCAAAACGCGGAGAGCCTCGGCTTGACCGGAGAAGAGACCTATACCATCAGCGGGGTGGCCGGGATGACGCCGCGCAAGGTCCTGAGGGTCAAAGCCGTCAAACCGGATGGAACGTCAGTTGACTTCGAGACGATTTCCCGGTTGGACACCGACGTGGACGTCGATTACTTCGAGCACGGCGGCATTCTCCCTTTCGTCATCAGAAAACTGATGAAAAGCCGAGGATAGAAAATGACTGTCTTGAAACTGATGAACTTCTCTTCCCAACCATTTCGGCGGCGGTGTTGCGTGGCCGTCGTGCTGCTGACACTGGCATGTTCAATTTGTTGGACATCATCCGCGTGGGCCGAACCCATCAGCTGGGACGATGTCCTGAAGCGGGCCCGGGGGCAGACTGTCGACTGGTTCATGTGGGGGGGATTCCCCAGCACCAACGCCTATGTAAACGGCTTTGTGGCGTCTCGCGTCAGTGAACTCTACGGAGTTAAGTTGCGCCAGGTGCCGGTGACCGATATCGCCGAGGTGATCAGCAAGCTGCTGGTCGAAAAGCAAGCCGGAAAAACCACGGGCGGCCAGGCCGACCTGCTCTGGATCAACGGCGAAAATTTTCGCACCGCCAAGCGCAACGGCCTGCTCTACGGTCCCTTTGCCGACCGCCTCCCGAACCAGGTCCTGGTCGACTGGAGCCGTCCTTCAGTCTACAATGATTTCGGGGAGCCGGTAGAAAACCTGGAGTCTCCCTGGGGCAGCGCCCAGGTCGTCATGATTTACGACAGCGCGCGCACACCGACACCACCGGTCTCGATGGGGACGCTGCTCGAATGGGTCCGCAGCCACCCGGGACGGTTCACCTATCCGGCGCCGCCTGATTTTACCGGATCGGTGTTCGTGCGCCAGGTTTTTTACCATGTTTCCGGGGGTGCGGCCATCTGGCAGGAACCGTTGGATGAAAAGCGCTTCAACGTGGCGTCGGAGGAGACCTATCGGACCCTCAAGGAACTGGCCCCCTCCCTGTGGCGCGACGGCAAAACTTATCCGGAGAATCCCGAGCGCCTGTCACAACTCTTCGCCGACAAAGAGGTGGACTTTGCCATAAGCTATCATCCGGCCGAGGCTTCGAAAAAGATCCTTGACGGATTGTATCCGCCGACGGTGCGCACCTTTGTCTTCGAGGAAGGGACCATCGGCAACACCCATTTCGTTGCCATTCCGTTCAACGCCGCCCACAAGGAAGGGGCGATGGTGGTGGCTGATTTTCTTCTGTCTCCCGAGGCGCAGCTCAAGAAGGCCGATCCCGATGTGTGGGGCGATTTCCCCGCCATCGACGTCAATCGCCTGGATTCGCAGTGGCGGGCCCGGTTCGCCGAATTGCCACGCGGCGCCGCCACTCTCCCGGACGACGTGCTGCAGAGCCACCGGCTGCCGGAACCGCCCTCCGACATACTGATCCGCCTGGAAAAGGGCTGGGAAGACCACGTGCTGAAGAAAAGATGATTACGCGAGATCCGGCAACCGATCCAAATGCCCGCACGCGCAGTGGTCCGGGACCGTCCACATTGACGCTGTTGTTGACGCCGGCTTTGGGGTTGGTGGTGGTCCTGTTCGGCGGGGGCCTCGTGCTCGGGTTTCTGCAAAGCATCGGTCATCTACCGGCTGCCGGAATGAAAACCTATACGCTGCAGCACTTCGAGAACATCCTGACCGATCCGGATTTCCTGAAGAGCTTAGGGTTGACCATTTACATCTCCGCGGTGTCGACGGCTGTCGCCGGTGCCCTCAGCATTTTGGCGGCCCTCATCTTGATCGGATTTCAAGGCCCCCGCCGACTGGTCGATTTCATTTTCGAGATTCCCCTCGCGGTTCCGCACCTGGTTATCGCAACGGCAGCCGTGTTCTTGCTGGCTCCCAGCGGCATGATCTCTCGGATGCTTCAAGCCGCCGGGTTGATCGACGGCGCATCGCGGTTTCCGCTGCTGATCAACGACCCCTGGTGCATCGGCATCATCGTCACCTATGTCTGGAAGGAGGTCCCGTTCATCACCCTGATGGTTATGGCGGTGTTGAAGAACACCGGTGCGGAACTTCTGGAGGCGGCCCGCACGTTGAATGCCAATCGTTGGCAAAGATTTCGCTATGTCGTTCTGCCCACTATCTTTCCCAGCCTGGGTGCGGCCTGCCTGATCGTTTTTGCCTACACTTTCGGAGCGTTCGAAGTGCCCTATCTTCTGGGGCAAACCTACCCCATGACCCTGCCGGTTTGGGCATACAGAAACTACAGCGACATCGACCTGAAGGCCCGGCCTGAAGGTATCGCCACCGGACTCGTCATCGCCGGCGTGATCATTGCCGTCATCTTGCTCTCCCAGGCGCTGACCCGTATGGCCCGGCGCAGAGGCGCCATCATATGAAACCTCTGAATCGCGCGATTGTCGGCGGACTGATCTTCTTGGCCGTCGGGCTGCCGTTCCTCCAACTCGTGATCTGGTCCTTCAGCAACCGGTGGTTCTATCCCGGACTGCTGCCCCAACAGTGGGGATGGCGTGCCTGGCAGTACATCTTCGACACGGCCGGTTTCCAGATTGCCGGAGCCATAGGCCAGAGCCTGGCGGTTGCGACGGTGACAGCGGTCATTGCACTGCTGATCGGACTGCCGGCCGGCCGGGCGCTCGGTCTTTACGCCTTCAAGGGTAAGGACGTCATCTCGGTCATTCTTATCCTGCCGGTTATCGTGCCGCCGCTGTGCGTCTCGATGGGGCTTCATCACTGGTTCATTCGCCTGGGACTGGCGGAATCTTTTTCCGGTGTGGTGCTGGTGCACCTGACCTTTTGCCTTCCCTACACCGTCTTTGTCTTGTGGGGGGTCTTCTCGAATTATAATCCGGAATTCGAAGACCAGGCGCGATCCCTGGGGGCCTCCACCACCGGCATCGTCCTGCGGGTGATGCTGCCGATGACGCTGCCGGGGCTGGTGGTGGCGGTCTTGTTTTCATTTCTGCTCTCCTGGAGCCAGTATCTGGCGACGTTGATCATCGGTGGTGGAAAGATCACCACCCTGCCGATTATTCTCTTCGCGTTGATGACCAGCGGAGATCGTCCGGTCGCGGCCGCGGTCAGTCTCGTTTTCGTGGCACCGGCTTTCTTGGCGCTCCTGTTCAGTGCCCGTTATATGGGCCGGCAAAGCATGGTGGGAATCTGGTAATGGGTGATCTGGTGCTCGAAAAACTGTCGATTCGATATGGCCGCCGACCGGTCATCATCGACTTCAGCCTGAGGGTGGCCGATGGTGAGATGGTGTCGATCCTCGGTCCCAGCGGCGCGGGCAAGACGACGATTCTGAAAGCCGTGGCCGGCTTGATCGAACC
>JBAVJU010000088.1:0-1916 GCA_049687935.1 Desulfobacterales bacterium
CACGTGGACCATCACGGAAAAATCGTATCCGAAGGGGCGTGTGAAGGTTCTTCTGATTAATGAAGAGCTGGGATTTTGATCATCGCGCTGCCGTGAGCGCTGCCAGTGCCGGACGCACGCCAAGGGACCGTCATATTTGCCCTTGACATGTTCTTTTCCTTTACTTAATTTTTCACATAGTCAATACGACTTTATCAATTATCGTCAATTCAAATTCTCGCTGTTTTCGGGGTGGCCGTCCGGCCTGAGATCATACCCTTAGAACCTGATCTGGGTAATGCCAGCGAAGGGAAAACGACGCCGCTGACCGGTTCTTATGACCGCTGATGTATGCCGTTTCCCCTCGGGAAACGGCTTTTCTTTTTGGAGGCGCGCTATGGAAAATTGGGCTGAACAGGCGGCACGAAATCTCAGGGCGGTGCGTGAGAGAAAACCATTGGTGCACAACATCACGAATTTTGTCGTCATGAACGTCACGGCCAATGCCCTGCTGGCGATGGGCGCCTCACCGGTCATGGCCCATGCGATCGATGAGGTCGAGGAAATGGTCTCGCATGCCGGCGCGCTGGTTCTGAACATCGGCACCCTCACCGAAGAATGGGTGACGGCCATGATCGCTGCCGGCCGGAAGGCCACCGAAAAAAAGATCCCGATCGTCCTCGACCCGGTCGGAGCGGGCGCTACCAGGCTGCGAACGGAATCGGCCCGAAAAATCCTGTCGCAGACCCGCGTCAGCGTCCTGCGGGGCAATGCATCGGAGGTCCTTTCGCTGCAAAATGAAAATTCCCATACCAAAGGCGTCGATGCCGTTCATGGCGTCGACGAGGCCGCCCGGACGGCCGGCGCCCTGGCAACCGAGCTCGGCGCCACACTCGTCATTACCGGTCCGGTTGACCTCATCACCGACGGTCGACGCGTGGTTCGGGTTGCCAACGGCCATCCGCTGATGGCCAGCGTCACGGGCACGGGCTGCACGGCAACGGCTATCATCGGGGCGTTTCTGGCCGTCGACCCGGAACCGGTCAGCGCCGCGGCCACAGCGCTGGCGTTCTTCGGGCTGGCCGGAGAGGTGGCCGGTTACAGCGCGGCCGCACCGGGGAGTTTCATGATCAAGATGCTCGATGCCCTCTTCACCATTAAACCTGAGGAACTGCAAAGCGGTTGTCAGTTCGAAACGGAATGACCATGAAACCACAGCGCATCGACTACTCTCTCTATCTGGTAACCGACCGCGGGCTGTCCCGCGGCCGGACGACCCTCGAGATTGTCTCAGCGGCTGTTTCCGGTGGCGTCACCTGTGTCCAACTCAGAGAAAAGACGGCCACCACCCGCGAGTTCATCCGCGAAGCGCTCAAATTAAAAAAATACCTGAGGTCCGTGACCGTCCCTCTGATCATCAATGACCGGCTGGACGTGGCCCTGGCCGTCGGGGCCGACGGCGTCCATCTCGGCCGCAAGGACATGCCGCTGGCGACGGCCAAGTCCATCATCGACGACCGGATGATCATCGGAATATCGGTCGAATCGCTCGAGGACGCGGTTGCAGCGGAGTCAGGCGGTGCGGACTATCTGGGGGTCAGTCCCATCTACGCAACCCCCACCAAGACCGACACCGCTCCGGCGCTAGGGGTGGCGGGGCTGCGGATGATCCGGCAGGCCGTCAGCCTCCCGCTGGTCGGCATCGGCGGTTTGCACCCGGGCAACGCCGCCGAGATCATCCGCAATGGTGCCGACGGTGTGGCCGTTGTCTCGGCTATCGTCGCCGCCGAAGACCCGATGCAGGCCGCCGGCGATCTAAAAAGCGTCATCGCAAAGGCCCGACAGCAATGAAACTCAAAGACGTCGGAGAGTTCGGATTCATCGACCGCATCAGTCGGGGCTGCTTGATCCGTCCCGCAGGGATCGTCAAGGCGATC
>JBAVJU010000089.1:0-14952 GCA_049687935.1 Desulfobacterales bacterium
CAGTACCGGTGAACGTCAATCCATAAATATACTTTGAGCGGTTATAAACTGCGATTTCCTTTAGCTCCATCTCCCATTGGGAGAGGGTTGGGGTGAGGGTAAAAAAGCGCAGATTGTGACCGCTCAAAGTATAACATCCTGACGATCTCCCGGCATCGATACAATCGATCACCGCTATTCACCCAACAGGCCGGGTTAATATCCGCATGGACTTTACGCGGCTCGTTTTCCGATGTACTCAGAGAGTCGAGTCGGTGCGATGGTAAACCCAGAAAGGCACCTGGTGCAAAAGGTGCCTTCTGTTTTTTTATAACCCGTTCGATGTGACGATTGAGGTCGATCTCCGCCCTTGCGGAAACAGCATGAAATGAGTTTTCTCTCAATTTGGTGATTTTCCCGCATCAGGTGCTGGTTTCGGCCACCTCCTCCCGGCTGAAGCTCTTCGGGACGCCTTCATACGGCGTCCGCCTCGTGTACACCACTGACTTCGGGTCGCGCATGGTCTTCAGGATGTCGATGCTGTCTTTCAACCCCTTGTTGACCCGGCACAAGTCCATGGCCATACCGACGATCTGAGCCACAGCCTGGACGAAATTCACGTCATTCAGCGTAAACTCCCAGGGTTCAGTGGTGTAGACCCGCATGCATCCGAACAAATTTTCGCCGATGATGATCGGAACCGACAGGATCGAGGCGACGCCCTCTTTCAATGCGGCTTCCGGGTACTGAATCCGCGGGTCGTCGGAGACATCGAAGATGGCCACCGGCTGTCGGTCCTGGAGGGCCGCGGCGATCGATCGAAGCGAGCTGACCGGCCCCTTGTCCAAGTACTCGGTGCTCAGTCCGTAACTGCCGGCCAGCTTGAGCTCCTCGCTCTTGGGACTGAACAGAAACAGGGTGCAGCCCTTGACGTTCAGGGCGTGGGTGACGCCCTCCACCGTAATCAGGACAATTTCTTCCGGATCCCTGATCGTGGAGATCGCCTTGGTGATGCGGACCAGAGTTTCATAGTTGATGGTGGGTTTTTCCATGGAAGCCTCCTCTCATTTGGTGGTGGTGTGCGTTAAAAAGGTTCAGTTACTCGAGGTCTTCGGAAAACACGTGTTTCCGCAAATCTCCTGCGCGGCCGAGCATGGCGGATAGGGCCGGTGTTCGGCCATGACGGCGAAACGAATAAAAGCGGCTCCAGAGGTATTCGAGTCAGCAGTGAACAGTCAGAGCGCTGTGGAAAATGAAATGAGGCAACGCATAGAAGAGTTGAGATCTGGTGGAGATGCCGCTGAATGGCGTGTAATGCAACTATCGCTTCGGCAGTTTGATTGTCAGAAGAGGCGAGTTCTCTGTTCCGGAATATATTTTCCCGAGGTTTCCCCGCGACCCTCTCGATCTTGCGATATGTACTCTATAACGCCGTCAGGAATGCAAAATCAAGGACAAAATGACCGACGGTGTAACCATTAGGCGACGGTTGTGTGCGGCCCTAATATGTAAATGCAAAAAAAACCGGTTTCTCATCCTGTTCGAAAAAGGGATGAAAGAGGCAAAAGCGGACCTTCTGAAGTCTGCTGACTGATCAAATCATCCAGATCCTTCAGGCAGACATCATGGATAACGGCGACTATGGATCGCAGCTCCTCAAATACGATTTTAAATAATAAACCATATAAATTTCAGTAATTTAAAATACAGTCCGCGCATATTTGCGGCAGGGCTGTCGTTGACATAACGCCCGTTTTTTTCTATAATTCTTCATGACACCGGTGATTTTCGCCGGTTTTTTTTTGCAGATCCCTTTTTATACATTATGATGCGATTGAAAACGTTTCATTCAGCCTCTTTCATCATCATTCTTTTGACCACGCTGGTGATTCTGGGAAAGATTTTCTTCGATGCAGACCCGTTCCCCTCTCAGGAATACAAGATTTACGATTGGATGACACGGCTGCGCAAGAGACCCGCTGCCTCCCCGGTCATCATCCTGGCAATCGACGATAAAAGCATCCGGAGTATCGGCAGCTGGCCCTGGCCGCGCTCTTACATTGCCGGAATGATCGAGCAGCTTTCCGACTATGGCGCCCACACCATGGGGATCTCGCTGTTATACCCCTCGAAGGAAGTGAATCCCGGTTTAGTTGAAATTCAAGACATCAAGGAAAAATGGCGTGAAATCCCCTCAAAGGCCAAGCAACCGTCCATTGCCATTATCGAGACCGTCCTCACCGAGGCTGAAAAAAAGCTCGACCACGATACCCAGCTCATTTCAGCGGTCCGATCCGCCCGCAATGTGATATTGCCGCTTCGATTTGCCTTGGGGTCGACTGATCAACCTCCGTCCGCCTTGCTGTCCAATTGGTTGGAAATAAATTCGGTTAATCCGAAAAACGTCCCGGATGCACCGCAGGGACCGATCAATGGATTCGGACGGATCGGGGAGTTGCTACGGCAACGGCGGATTGTCGCCGGGCAGCTCTACGAACCCTATGATGAGCTATCGAGAAAAGCCGGCGCCGTAGGGCATATGAACCTGATCTCCGAGGCTGATGGCATCGTTCGCAGAATACCCTTGCTGATACGGTATCAGGACCGGAATTTTCCGGCCTTTGCCCTTCAGGTGGCGCGAAAATATCGGGGCATACCGCTGAAGGATTTAAAAGCCACCACTGCCGGACTGGATTTAAAAAAGCTGCAAATTCCCACCGATAAAAATTATCGCATGATCATCGACTTCAGCGGTCCCAATGCCAACCTTCAGCGGTTTTCATTTATCGATGTCCTCAACGAAAAAGTACCGGCCGAATTTTTCCGTCAGAAGGTCGTCTTGCTCGGCCTCACGGCCGAAGAGTGGTCACCACACTTTAAAACGCCGTTTACGTTCGAGGCTTCCGCTTTGGACATCGAAGCCAGTGCGGTGGAAAATTTGATCAACGGAACGTATATCTCGAGACCCGACTGGGTATTTTTTCTGGAAATAGCGGCATTGCTGTATTTCGGTGTCTTTCTCTGGTTGGTCATTCCCAGGGTCAGTCCGCGGATTGGCGTTCTTATTTTGGGCCTCTTTTTGCTGACCTGGATCGCAACGAGCGGGTTCCTGTTTTTCACCAAGGGCATCTGGCTGAAAATCCTCGCTCCAATGGCGCTTGCAATGATGGGCTTCACCCTTACAAGTCTCACCCGGCGCCGGTATGACAGGCAGTCTGAACATGCCGAACTGAATAAAAGTCTGGGGTTGGCCCTGCAAGGGCAAGGCCTGCTGGATATGGCCTTTGAAAAATTCGTCAAATGCCCGATTGAGGACAAATCCGTACGGGAACTGCTGTACAATTTGGGGTTGGACTTCGAACGCAAGCGGATGTTCAATAAAGCCTTGGCCGTCTATCGCCATATTCTCAAGGGCGGCGCACTCAAGGATATCAAGGAGCGGATCGAAAAACTGCTGACGCTTGAGAAAGCGCTGGTGATGCCTGCGGCAGATTCGACCAAGAAAACCGCCATTTTTCTTGAAAACGGGACGACCCATCCCACCCTCGGACGCTATGAAATTTTGAAAGTGCTGGGTCAAGGCGCCATGGGAACGGTTTACCTTGGGAGAGATCCCAGTATCAATCGGGATGTGGCCGTTAAAACAATCAGTTACGACGAAATCAATCCTGAAGACTTAGCCACCGTCAAGTCACGATTTTTTCGCGAGGCCGAAGCCGCCGGAAAACTGTCGCACCCGAACATTGTCACCATTTATGACGTGGGTGAAGATCACGATATCGCCTACATCGCCATGGAATTGCTCAACGGCAAGGACCTGACCCACTATTGCCGGAACGGGGATTTGCTGCCGGTCAAACGGGTTCTGGACATCGGCGTCGAAGTGGCGCAGGCCCTTGGGTATGCCCATAAACGTCAAGTGGTCCATCGTGATATCAAGCCCGCCAACATTATCCTTCAGGAAAATTCGCAAATCAAAGTGGCCGACTTCGGCATTGCCCGGGTGATCTCATCATCCAAAACCCAGACGGGCGTTATATTCGGCACACCCAGCTACATGTCCCCTGAGCAGATCGCCGGCAAAGAAGTGGACGGCCGCTCGGACCTTTTTTCGCTGGGAATTGTGCTTTACGAATTGCTGACCGGCAAAAGGCCGTTTACGGGTGACAGCATCGAAGCGCTGTTGTGTGCCGTCTCCAGCGCCGATTATCCGCCACTGAGGGATCTCGCCCCGAATATCCCGCTGTGCTGCAGTGAGCTCATCGACAAGCTGCTGGCTAAGGGCGTTTCCAAGCGACCGCGAACCGCTTCTCAGGTGGTCACCGAAATTCGAGCCTGCCTAGAAAAGTTGAACGGATAAATAGATCCGTCGGTAGACATAAAAATCGGTAAAGAAAAGCCGCGCACCGACCGATAGTAATAACCGAAGCATGAATTCTGACGGGGCAATTAATCGCCTCAGGCAATCATAAACTTGGCAGCTCAACTCAACTCGGATTTAACCTTCGTCTGCAGCAGACCGATACACACCATCCTGGAAAGGGGAGAAACCAATGCTGAAAATTTTGCTGAAACTCAAAGACGCGGAGCTTAAGACCTTCGAAATCGATAAACCGGTCGTTACCATCGGGCGCAATAAGAACAATGATGTGTATATCGACAACTTGGGAATATCAAAAAAACATGCCAGAATCGTCAAAAAGCAAGGCCGGTATGTTCTCGAGGATCTTAAAAGCACCAACGGCACCCTGCTGAACGATAAAAAAGTTACCCAGGCGCTTCTGAACGGCAAGGACGTGATCACAATCGGCAAATATACGCTCTTGGTCGTCTCATCCAACGGTAAAGAAGCAACCCAGGACATCGGGATAGCCACCATCAAGGTCTGATAGGACGAAAGAGGGTCAACCCGGTCGAGTTTTAGGCAGCGTGCTCAACCACAGGGCAAGTCCGGACTGGAAATGTTTGACGTGGGAATCGCGCACTGTTGGTCGCGTTTACCGAATTGAGACTGTCTGGAATCAGTGGTCCGGTAGTGCCATGACCGATATCATGTCCTCTAATACCCCGAATTCTATAAATCAACTTTTGAGAATCAACTAAAACCAAGCCCGACGCTACGCAAAAATGTCGGGCTTTAAAGTTTGTATTCACCGAGGTTATAAAACTGGTCCCGTATCTTTTCGCTTCGCACCGACTTATGCCGCGTGGGAGAGCTTGACCGCGCAGACCTTGTATTCCGGGATCTTGGAGACGGGATCGAGAGCGGCGTTGGTCAACCGGTTGGCAGCCGCCTGAGCAAAGTGGAAGGGAATAAAGACCGTTCCGTTCACCGCCTTGGGGCTCACCTGGATCTTGGCTGTGATCATGCCGCGCCGGGAGGCGATCTCGACCTCGGCACCATCCGTCAGGTCGTAGAGGGCGGCATCCTTGGGTGAAATCTCTACAAAGCACTCGGGGACCCTCTCGTTGAGACCCGCTGACTTCATGGTCATGGTGCCGGTGTGGTAGTGATAGAGCACCCGGCCGGTGGTCAGATACAGAGGGTATTCTTCGTCGGTCAATTCGGCCGGCGGCGTGTAGTCGATGGCGTGAAACATCCCCCGCCCGCGCGTGAACTGCTCACGGTGAAGGATCGGTGTGCCCGGGTGCTGCGGTGTCGGGCAGGGCCAGTGCAATCCCTCGACCGCAATGCGGTCGTAGGTAATCCCGGCATAGGAGGGGGTGACCCGGGCAATCTCTTCGAAAATCTCCCGGCTGCTGGCATACGCCATAGGTGTTCCCATGCGGGTGGCAAGGTCGCATAGGATCTGCCAGTCGTCCTTACACTCTCCGGGGGCCTCGACCGCCTTGCGGATCAATTGCACCCGCCGTTCGGTGTTGGAGAAAGTGCCGTTCTTTTCAGCAAAACATCGTGACGGCAGGACCACGTCGGCCAGTTGGGCGGTTTCGGTCAAGAATATGTCCTGGACCACCAGGAAGTCGAGGTGCTTTATGGAG
The DNA here is from genome assembly GCA_049687935.1 of Desulfobacterales bacterium. Taxonomy (GTDB): domain Bacteria; phylum Desulfobacterota; class Desulfobacteria; order Desulfobacterales; family SG8-13; genus JARFQH01. The sequence continues at coordinate 5,980 of JBAVJU010000089.1, forward strand.
GCCTCGGCATGGTTCAAATCGGGGTCCGACACCAGCGGGTTTTCCCCGATGATGTATAGCGCCTTGAGCTCGCCGGCGTGGGCCTTCGGAATCATCTGGGTGACGGTCAGGCCCGGCTTTGTCGGCAGGTCTTTCACACCCCAGGCCTCCTCCATTTTTTTGGCGATGGCCAGGTCGCTCACCGTCTGGTAGCCGGTATACACGTTGGGCAGTCCGCCCATGTCACAGGCCCCCTGGACGTTGTTCTGGCCGCGCAGGGGGTTGACACCGGTACCGGGCTTGCCCATGTGACCGCAGAGCATGGCCAGGTTGGCCAGGGACTTGACGTTGTCGGTTCCGTGGCTGTGCTGGGTGATGCCCATGCAGTAGAGGATGCTGGCAGCCTTTGCGGTGGCGTAGATCCGGGCGGCCGCGGCCAATTCCTCGGCCGGAATGCCAGTGATGCTCTCGACATAGTCCGGCGTGTAGTTGGAGACGATTTTCTTCAGCTCCTCGAAGCCCTCGGTGCGTTTCTCCACAAAGGTCTTGTCATATAAATCCTCGGCGATGATCACGTGCATCATGCCGTTGATCCAGGCGACGTCGGAGCCCAAGTTCTGACGCAGCCACTTGTGGGCAAATGTGGCGAGCTTGATCCGCCGCGGATCGACCAGGATCAGCTTGGCGCCCCTGTAAGAGACCGCCCGCTTGACGTGTCGGGAGAGTACCGGATGGTTCTCGGTGGTGTTGGAGCCGGTCACCAGAATCACGTCGGCGTCCTCGATGTCCCCGATGGTGTTCGTCATGGCACCGCTTCCGAACGCTGCGGCCAGACCGGCCACGGTGGAGCTGTGTCAGAGACGCGCGCAGTGATCGATGTTGTTGGTCTTGAGGACGGCCCGCGCAAATTTGTTGGCGATGTAGTTCTCCTCGTTTGTGATCCGGGCGGAAGTCAGTACGCCAAGGCTGTCGGGTCCGTGAGCTTCTTTGATCTTGCCCAGCCTGTCCGCCACAAGGTTCAGGGCCTCGTCCCAGCTCGCCTCCCGGAATGCGCCGTTTTCCTTGATGAGCGGCACGGTCAGGCGCTCGGATGCGTGAATGAAGTCGAAGCCGAAACGTCCCTTGACGCACAGCGAACCGTAATTCGGCGCCGTCTCTTCGACACCGGTGACCTTGACCACCCGGTTGTCCTGAACGTGCAGATGCATCTGGCAACCGACCCCGCAGTAACTGCAGGTGGTGCGGACTTTGGTGGTTTGCCAGGGGCGGACAGAGTACCGCGCGTCTTTCTCGACCAGCGCCCCTACCGGGCAAGCTTGGACGCATTCACCGCAAAACACGCAGTCCGAATCTTTCAGCGGCCGGTCACCGGCGGCGACGATCTTGGTCCGTGCACCCCGGAACCCGAAGTGGATGGCGTTGTTGACCTGAACCTCGTTGCACGCCTGAACACACCGCCCGCACTGGATGCAGCGGGAAAAATCTCTCACGATGAACGGGTTGACGGTCTCCATCGGATAGGGCGTATCGGTGGCGGCAAAACGCTCGCCGGATACCTGGTAGCGGTAGGCCAGGTCCTGAAGCCGGCAATCGCCCCAGACAGGACACAGTTCCTGACTGCCGTCGTCCTTCTGAACGTTGAGTTGAAACTGGGTCCAGTCCTGTCCGTCGGAACCGCGCACGGCGCAGTTGTGATTGCCCGAGGAAAGCAGGAGCTGCAGGATCAGTTTACGGGCCATGACGACAGCTGCCGTTTCCGTCTGTACGTCCATGTTGTCCCCGGCCGGGGTGGAACAGGAGGGCAGCAGGCTGCGGGCGCCTTTAACCTCGACGACGCAGATGCGGCAGGCTCCGGTTGGAACGGCCCCTTTCAGCCAGCAGAGTGTCGGGATGTCGATATGGTGTTGCCGGGCGACTTCGAGGATCGTCTGCCCCGGAACAAATGAGAGGGAATTGCCGTTGATCGTGATGCGGTGTTCTTCGGACATGGTGTGGGGTCTCCAATTGCAGAGAGTCAAATTTGAGGTATCATTTGGGTTCCAAGATCATTGCCATATCGGACCGTTCTTTAGCGGATGCCGCTTGAATTGTCAATCCGCTTATCGTGATGAACGGGCAGTGCCCGTTTTATGATGAAACACCTGTACAGAAGTACCCCCCAGGCCGCCCCGACAAAATTGGCCGCTGCATCCATCACGTCGGCGGAGCGGCCAGGGACGAAATACTGGTGAATTTCATCGCTGATGCCGTATAAGCCGGCGGACAGAACGCTCAAGAGGGCTATGCGCCAGAACTTGCCGCCAAACCTCAGTGACCCATAGGCCCGGCAGAACAATGCGCCCAGAAGAGCGTAGCCCAACATGTGCAGATATTTGTCAAAAAAAGGAATGTCCGGTTCCTTGACAGGCGAGGAGAAGGAAGACTGAATGAATATCAACAGGCAATAGGCAATCAGGGGGAGCCAGTACTTAAGGAATCTTGGCAATCGGAATTCCCTCAGATTGGTGGGGTAATTTGTGTTTGGTATTGAGTACTGAGTGTTGGGTGTTGGGTGTTTCGCAGTGACGCTTTTAAAGGGATAAAACTAAAAACCAAACACTCAATACCAAACACTCAATACCAAACACTAAATACTATTCTATAAATTCACCCAGATCCAGCCGCCGCTTCCGGATAGCCGCCGTCACGGTATTCATGAACACATCGTGGGAAATCCCCTGCTTGACGGTTCCGTCGAGGGTCCGCACCGAAAGGGTACCGGCAGCCTTTTCCTTGTTGCCGATGGTCAGAATCAGGGGAATGTACCGAAGCTGGGCTTCGCGGATTTTCTTGTTGAGACTTTCGGCCCGGCTGTCAACCTCGCAGCGCAGTCCCGCCCTCTGCAACGTGCGGCCGATCTCATCGGTGTAGGCAACGAGGTCGTCATTGATCGGCAAGAGAACCACCTGCACCGGGGCCATCCACAGTGGGAATTTACCGGCGAAATGTTCGATCAGGATTCCCAGGAACCGCTCGATCGAACCGAAAACCGTTCGGTGCAGCATGATCGGCCGATGCTTTTCGTTGTCCTTGTCGACGTAGTAGAGGTCAAACCGCTCGGGAAGCGACATGTCGAGTTGAATGGTACCGCACTGCCACGTGCGACCCAAGGCATCCTTTATGTGCAGATCGATTTTCGGTCCATAAAAAGCCCCGTCCCCCTCATTGATCTTATAATCCCGACCGTACGCATCGAGAGCCGATCGCAGCCCGTCGGTCGCCATTTCCCACTGTTCATCGGTTCCGATCGATTTTTCGGGTCGGGTTGACAGCTCCAGGTGATAGCCTAGTCCGAAAGTACTGTACATGCGGTCCTCGAGCGACAAAAGGCTCAGGATCTCACTCTGAATTTGTTCCGGCGTCATGAAAATATGGGCATCGTCCTGATGAAATGCCCGCACACGAAAGAGCCCGTTCAATACACCGCTGAGTTCATGCCGATGAACCAATCCGACTTCGGCCTGCCGAATCGGCAGGTCCCTGTACGAGTGGTGGCGGGACGTGTAAACCAACATCCCCCCGGGGCAGTTCATCGGCTTGATGGCGACGTCGGTATCATCGATGACTGACGTGTACATGTTCTCGCGGTAGTTTTCCCAGTGTCCGCTGCGCTCCCAAAGTGACCGATTCAATGTAATGGGGGTCTTCGTTTCCACGTAGCCGGCGGTGCGGTGCTCTTCCCGCCAGTATTCGAGCAGCGCGTTCCAGATCACCATGCCATTGGCATGAAAAAAAGGCATCCCCGGTGCCTCGTCATGAAAGCTGAAGAGATCCAGAACCGTTCCGATCTTGCGGTGGTTGCGTTTGCGCGCTTCTTCCAGAAACTGGAGGTAGGCATCCAGGTCCTTTTTGTCGAAAAAGGCGGTCCCGTATATCCGTTGCAGCTGGGCGTTGGATTGATCCCCGCGCCAGTAAGCGCCGGAAACTTTCATCAGTTTGATAGCCTTTATAAAACCGGTGTGGGGAACGTGAGGGCCGCGGCATAGGTCAGTAAAATCGCCGTGCCGGTAAAAAGAAATCGTTCCGTCAGGCAAATCGCGGATCATCTCCAACTTGTATGGCTCGTTTTTATAGAATTCCAGAGCTTCGGCCTTTGAAACCGCCGCTCTTTCAAAAGGTGCCTTGGCCTTGACGGCCTTTCTTATTTCGGCCTCGATTTTAGGAAAATCTTCTTCGGAGATCGGTTCCATGTCGATGTCATAGTAAAAGCCGTCCTCCACGGCCGGGCCGATCGTCAGGTGCGCATCCTTGTAAAGATGCAAAATTGCCTGGGCCATGACATGTGCCGCGCTGTGACGCAGGATGTGAAGGGCTTCAGGATCTTTGGTGGTGACCAGCCTGACCGCGGCATCCTCTTCGATCCGGGCATTTAAATCGAGGAGGTCGCCGTTTTTTTGCAGTGCCACGCAGTTGCGGGCAAAGCCCTCGGAAATGCTGCGCGCGATGTCGAGGCCTGTCGGCGGATTGTCAAAAGCCTTTATGTTCCCGTCCGGAAATGTTATGTGTATCATTTTACGTGCCCTGATTCGTGGTTGCGACCACATTGTAAAAACCCTCCCGACCTCACTTTAACAAAGGGAAAAGATATTCCCCCTTTCCTAAAGGAGTGGAGGGATTTTTTTGAGAATCGGGCGCTCAACCCATCGAGCGCTCACTAACAAGCTTATTAGGCTAAGAGAAATACCAGCCGGGGTCAAGGGAAATTTGGCCCCCCACCGGATACGAAATGACAACCGACGTCGTCGTGATCGAAACACCAGCCGCGCTCGCCGAACTGGCGGAAAAATTCCAGCAGGCACCCGCCGTTGCAGTCGATCTGGAGGCCGACTCGATGTACCATTTTCAGGAAAAAGTCTGCCTGATTCAGATGGCCACGTCGCGGTCGAGCGCGGTCATCGACCCGCTTCGCCTCCGGGATCTCGAGTCTCTTCGGCCGGTATTCGCCAATCCGGCCATCGAGAAGATCTTTCACGGCGCCGACTATGATGTACGGTCCCTGTTCCGGGATTTTGGTCTCGAGATTGCTCACCTGTTCGACACCCAGATCGCCTGCAAGTTTCTGGGTTTAAGGGAAACCAGCCTGGAAGCGGTTCTGCAGGCTCGCTTCGGCGTGACCCTCAACAAGAAATACCAGCGCAAAGACTGGTCCAAAAGGCCGTTGCCGGATGAAATGATGGCTTATGCCGCCGACGATGTCCGCTACCTGCTGCCGCTGGCGAAAATGCTGGTAGATGAGCTGAAAGACAAGGGCCGTCTGGGGTGGGTGCAGGAAGAATGCGACCTGCTGAGCCGGGTCAGATCCCCACAGAACAATCACGAACCGCTCTTCCTGGGATTCAAGGGGTCCGGCCGCCTCGGCTCTCGCAGCCTCGCCGTTCTGGAGGCGCTGCTTCAGTTTCGCCGCCGGGTAGCCGAAAATAAGGACCGACCTCTGTTCAAAGTCTTCAGCAATAAATCCCTGCTGCAGTTGGCCGTTCAAAAGCCCGCAACCGCAAGACGGTTGGAGGAGAGCGGCGTTCTCAGCGCCAAACAGTTCAAGATGTACGGCGAGGAACTGGCCGAAGCGATTCGCTGCGCCCAGCAAATCGCTTCAGATGATCTGCCGGTCTACCCGCGCAAAAAAAACCGTGCGATGCATCCGGCTGTTCCCGACCGCATCAAGGCGCTGAAAAACTGGCGCGATAAGAAAGCCAGAGCGCTCGACATCGAACCGACCGTACTTCTCAACAAAAGCATGATGACGGCTCTGGCCACCGCAAAGCCGGTTAAACGGCAATCCCTGGAGGCTGTTAAAGAGCTCAAAGAGTGGCAGAAAAACGAATTCGGCGATGAGATTGTCGGGGTGCTGAAGCGGGTGCGTTAACGATGGAAGAAAAAGTGTGTATTCGATCGGGCGACCTTGAACTCGAAGGGCTGTTCGAAAGCGGCCGCACAACCCGCGGCGTCGTTATCACCCACCCCCACCCGCTCTATGGCGGCAACATGCACAACCCTGTGGTGGATGCCATATGCCGGGCCTATCCGGTTTGTATCTTGGCCACCACCAGGGTGATGTCATCTTCAGGCTCGATATCCTGTTGAAAATGCTTTACAGAATCAATAATGGCCCCTAAAATCTCTTCCGCGCTGGCGGCGGCGTTTTTTCGGATCAGGTCGAGGAGAGCCTCTTTGCCAAACATACGGCCTTCGCTGTTACGCGACTCCCAAATACCGTCCGTGCCGATGAGGATGACCTGACCGCTTAGTAAGCCGCTCCTGCATTCTTCCCGATATTTCCAGTTCTCATCAATCCCGAGGGCCACGCCGGATCCCCGCAGTTCCTCGAAGACATCCCGGAACGGATCGTAAAGCACGGCCGGCTCGTGGCCGGCGCGAACCCATTGGAGCGATCGGTGAACCGGATCGATCACCAGGTAGAATAACGTCATGAATTGTCCGGAATCTTCCACATCTCTTGACAAATGCATGTTCACGTCATTGATGACTTGGGCCGGGCCTCCCGGCAATAAGGACCGCTGCCGCATCAACGCCCTGGCGGTCGCCATCAGGAGTGCCGCCGGCACACCATGTCCGGAAACGTCCCCGACCACCAATCCGATTGTGTTGTCCCCGGGTGGTCCAACCTCCATGAAGTCGAAGTAATCACCTCCGGTCTGATCACAGTAGATGCTCCTTCCGGCAATATCCAAACCCTTCTGTTGCGGGGCCCCTCGCGGCAGAAGATTCTGCTGAACCTCGCGAGCCAGCTCCATGGATTGGCGCATCTTTTCCCTTTCCCGCAGCCCGACCGTCATTTCGTTGATGACGTCCCCCACGTATCCGGCCTCATCGTTCGATCGCACCGAAACCCGGCGGTTGAGTCGCCCGTTCCGCACGTCCTGAAGGACCTGAATGATGTCACCGAAAGGCCTCGTCAGGTTGCTGCTCACCAGAATCGTCAAGAACACCCCTACGGTTATAAACACGAGCGAATTGGTATTGATGGTCGTCCGCAGCTGCTCGAGCATCTGCTCGGGCGGATAATTGGAACGGGAGGTTTTCTGCACGATCATCAAAAACGCCAGAAACGGGATCAGATTCGCAGCGGCAATAAGGGCTGCCAGGCGGGTACCGATTCTGATCCTCAGCGTGCCGCGGGTCGCATAAAGACCGCCCTCCGGAAAAAGCAACGGCACAAGGCCTTTTTGAAGCTGCCGTTCCATGAAGAAGAAGGCGATGGTGATGGTAATCATGCCGACAAAGAGGGCCCGGAAAAATACCCCTCCGGCGAGCGACGGTCCAAAAGACGTCCGGTAGATGGATGCCGTGTACACAACGGCCGCGATGATCCAGGTCAGAAAATCGATGGCAATGAGAAAAAACGGCTCGTTCAGCAGCCGCTGCCTGGCAGACGGGTCGACACCCGGGTAAGCGCCCCCCGCCCGATGGCACCGGTTCAAAAAGCGCCGAATCGGCAGTTCGTAAAACACTGTAATGATAAAAATCAAGCCGAAGGACAGCGGCAGAAAAATCGAGTCGACACGCCCGAAAAGCGCCATGGCCTCGGGTGGCGGCGGTGATATAGACCGGTGACTGATCAATTCGGCAAGGTTGACACCGATGATATTGGCCAAGGCGTTTCCAATGAGCATTTGGTTTTTGAGGCGAAACAATTGGATCCTGGTCATGCCCGCACCCTCCCGTTATTTGATTGGCACATGGCGACGATCGACCGTCTCGATATATCAGCTCACCCACCGCACCAGCGGCTTTTTACGTCCAGCCGGGCGCAAGTAAGTTTCATCAGGGTAACCCAAGGCGATCACCGAATAGACCGGCTCGTCCGGCGGAATGCCCAAAGCGACCTTTATCCTCGAATCCTTTTGCATGGCCGCCACGGCAAAACCGACCAAACAGGTTCCCAGGCCCATGCTGTGCGCTCCCAGGAGAATGTTCTGGGTCGCCAGCAGCGCGTCCTCCATCGGGCAGCTGGCGCCGGGTTCCGAACCGACGAGAATCGCAGCCGTGGCTCCGTGAAACAGCCGATCGATGCCGCCTGTCTTCCACTCGATCAACGCATCCCGGACGGAATCGTAGTGCTCTCGGTAGTAATCGTCGAGTTGGGGTCGGCCCAGAAGCTTCAGACCACCGCGCAAGAGTCGATTTCCGGCGATGCGATTGAGTCTCTCGAAGAAACGGCCGATGGCCGCTCCGAGACGCAAAACGATCGGCCGGTCCGGCAGGATGGTAAACGTCCATTTCTGGCTGTTGGTTCCGGAGGGCGCCGTGATACCGATTTTGACAAGGTCTTCGAGGCTGCGGCTGTCGACGGGTGTATCGAGAAAATTGCGGCACGACCGTCGCGAACGCATCAGGCTCACCAATTGCGGTGTGTCGAAGCAGCCGGGCGGCAGCCAGCGATCGCCGCCGAAACGGAACGTCTCAAATACTTGGGCCCAGTTGTCAAGGCCTGCCACATGGACGGCATCGGCCGGGCAGACGGCGGCACAATGGCCGCAGTGCATGCAGCGCTCACCGGTAACGGCAGCACGATCGCCGATCATCGCCAAGGTCCTGTCAGGGCAGACCCGGATACACAATCCGCACCCGGTGCACTTTGACGGATCGATGGCGGTCGCCCTCTTCCGGTCACCCATTTAATAAAATTCCTTACCGCCGGTATTTTCCCATCAGCTGCACCTGGTCCAGAATGTGCCCCTCCATGGCCTTCACCATCTGAGATTTGATCGCCCCGGTCTTCAATTTAAGTTCGGTGTCAAGTGCGTACAGCTTGAAGAAATAACGGTGCGTGCCGCCGGGCGGGCAAGGACCGCCGTATCCGGGCCTTCCCCAGCTGTTGTTGCCGTGAACGCTTCCGTCGTCCAGGCTTGCCTTTGCCGGAACATTCTCCGGCAGTCCGGTTGCCGTTGCAGGGATGTTGAACAACACCCAGTGATCCCAGGTTCCGACGGGTGC
>JBAVJU010000090.1:0-4836 GCA_049687935.1 Desulfobacterales bacterium
GCCGGGGACGGCCAGCCCATGTCGGCCGGCCGGTTGCGAACGAAGATGTAGACCAGCACGGCCAGAATCAGCGTGAAAAAACCGACCGCCACGAAACTAAACCGCCAGCCGATGCGGGTACTCAACCAGGCCAGGGGTGTCGCGGCGCTGAGAGACCCCACCCCGCCGAGCGCCATCAGGATCCCCGTCATGACGGCAAACTCCCGCACATGAAACCATTCCGCCAGAATCTTCAGTGTCGGCACGAACAGCATGGCAACACCCAGACCCACCAGCGTGCGCCCGACAATGGCCGCAAACACGGAGGGCGCCAACCCGAGGATAACGGAACCGGCAAACGCGACGAAGAAAAAGAGGGTGATCGTCTTGCGGGGGCCCCAGGAGTCGGACAGCAGCCCGGCCGGCAGCTGCATCAGCGCGTAGGGGTAAAAATAGGCCGCACCGAGCAATCCGGTGAGGGCACCGCTCGTGTGCAGGTCGCGCATCATGTCCACCGCCAGAACGGCCGGGCACAGGCGGTGAAAGTAAACCAGGATGTAACCGAACGCCAGGATCGTGAAAATCACCCACCGGTACGTTTTGGCTTTATGCATTAAATCGGTCTGCATTCCGCTATTTCACGAATCCCATTGCGGTGGGCAGCCACAGAACCGCATCGGGCATGTACGTCAGTAAAAACAGCACCAAAAGCTGAATGACCAGGAAGGGAATGACGGCCTTGGTAACGTAAATGATGTCGCGGTTGGCGATCGCCCCGGTAATGTAAAGGCTGACGCCCATCGGCGGCGTGCAGTAGCCGATGGCCAGGTTGACGGTCATGATCAATCCGAAATGCATCCAATTGATGCCGAAGGCATTGAGCATCGGTAAAAAGACGGGCCCCAGGATCATGGTGGCCGAGATGATGTCCATGAACATCCCCACGATCAAGAGCAGCACGTTTATGGCCAACAGGAAAACGACCGGGGAGTCGATGGCGGACAAGACGGCTTCGGTGATCTTGCCGGGAATGCTTTCAAGGGTGAGCAGACGTCCGAAGCAAGTGGCGCCGGCCACGATGATCAGCAGCGTGGCCGAGGTGACGGCCGAGCTGACGGTGATCTTCTTGACGGCCGACAGCTTCATGGAGCGGTGGATGAACAGCTCCACGATGAAAGCGTATACGCAAGCGACGACCGCCGCCTCGTTGGCGGTGAAAGCACCGGAAAATATGCCGCCGAAGATGATGATCGGCAGCATGAGGGACCAGAAGCCCTCCTTGAGCACGCCCAACAATTCCAGCGGCTTGGGAATCGGTTTGCGCACGATCTCGGCCCGCTTGCGAAAGACGAAATAGGTGTAGACGCAAGCACCGAACATGATCAGTATACCGGGCAGGAAACCGGTCAAGAACAGACCTTCGAGGGAGACATTGCTGATCATGCTGTACAGAATCATGCCGATGCTGGGCGGAATGATCACCCCCAGGTTCGGCGAGGTGGTCATCAGCCCGATGGAATACTTTTCCGGATACCCGTTCTCCAGAAGCGCCGGGATCATGAAACCGCCCAACGCCACAACCGTGGCCACGGTCGAACCGGAAATCGCCCCAAAAAGTCCGCAGGCCAGTACACCCGCCATGCCGAGCCCGCCCGGCAGCCAACTGACCAGTGCATTGGCAACCTTGATCAACTTGTCGACGATGGTGCCGGCCGTCATGATGTTGCCGCACAAGATGAAAAAAAGGACCACTACGAGCGCGAAGTTGTCCATGCTGCGGAACAGGGATTGGGCCAGCAGCAGCAGCGGCAGGTCGGTAAAAAAGATGAAGCCCAGCACGGCGGTGAAGAAGAGGCACATGAAGACCGGAATGTAAGTGGCCATGCACCCGAGCAGGATCAAGAGGATAATTACGTGGCTGGTTTCCATGGAGCGTGTCTCCTTTTAGCGCGGCGGGAAAAATCGATCCTATGATTCCGCAGGTAAATGAACTACGGTCGTTTTTTCCCCGCTCGATATTCCCCGATGTCCTGGACCATAACCTGGACCACACGAATCATCATCATCGCCCCCATCAACGGCAGCACGGCGTAGAGATAAACGAGCGGAATCTGCAGGATGATCGTCTTCTGGTGGGTGCGAACCTGAAGCGCCGCCATCAGCCACCCGTAATAGATCATCATAGCGGCAAAGACCATGACGGCGAAATTGCTGAAAAGGGTGAGCGCGGTCTTCAGTTTGGGAAACAGTTGAACCGACGCATCGATCCTGATCATCGAGCGGTTTTTGACCGCGGCGCTGCATCCGATGAAAGTGGTGTAGATGATGACCTCCCGGACCAGTTCTTCGGACCACGGCAGGGATTGATTGAAACCATAGCGCATGACCACGTTGACAAAGAGTGCCACCAAGGCCGCCATGACCGTGATAAACAGGGTCCACTCCTCGAAAAAAGTGAGAACCTTATCAAGGAAGTCGAGTGTCTTTCGGAACATAAGGGTTTTCCTCGGCCGGGAATCTTTCATGAAAAGGGGCCCTGGTCAAGCCAGAGCCCCTTTTATTATCACAGTGAACGGATCTTTGAAAACGGCTTATTTCGAATACCCCATGTAGACTTGAACTTCCTTCAGATAATCGGCCGGACGGTAGGTGTCACCCGGATAGAGCTTGTTGATCTCCGGGGCAAATTCCTTAAAGACCGTGTTGGACTCGGCCTTGAGGGTGGCCATGTTGGCGTCCGAGAGTTTGAAAAATTGGATACTAGCCGCCTCTGCCTTGGCGATTTCGTCGAGTTCCTGCTGCTTGGTTTCTTCACGTATCTTTACGCACACGTCGTGAACGGTTGCCGTAAAGGTCTTCTGGAGATCCGCTGGCAGGCTGTTGAACCAGGCCTTGTTGAAAATCCAGATGAACAGGCCCTGGGCATAGTTCACCTGAGTGAAATACTTGGCCACCTCGAATTTCTTGGTGATGTTGCAGACCATCGGGGTGTGGTCGAGACCGTCGATAACGCCCTGCTTGAGGGCTACCGGCACGTCCGGCCAGGGCATCACGACCGCGGTGAGACCCCACGCCTTGTAGGTCAACTGGTTGACCGCGGCCTCGGCGATGCGGAATTTGACCTTTTTGGCTTCGGCGAGATCGCGCACCGGCGTGGTGGTCGCCCAGCCGTAATTGCCGTAGCCGGTGATGTCCAGCCCCATGATGCCCTGATGATCCATGGCATTCATGAAGTGGGTGAAGAGCTTGCCGCTGTTGACAAACTTGTCGAGCTTGTCGAAAGAATTGATGAGGAACGGCAGGTTGACCACGCCGAAACGGGGCCCGAGGTTGGTCGATGCCACCGAGCTGACGCCCATGCCCTGTATGGCGCCCATCTGCAGCTGGTTCAGCACCTCGACCTCGCCGCCCAGCATGGAAAACGGCTTGTAGTCCAAATACATCTGGCCGTTGGTGCGTTTCCACAGCTCGTCCCGGATGGCAAACCCGGTATAGACCCCCTTTATAACCGGGTGAGAGACGTTGGAGACAATGAACTTGTACTTCGCACCGGAAGGATCGAACGCGGGTTTCCAGGCATCCAGCGACGGACCGGCCGCCAGAGCCGTGCTGACGAAGAGGATTAAACCGATGAAACCGACAAGTGCCACAATCGAGATCTTTTTAACCGCCATTTGCGCCTCCTTTGAAGTTCAGTTTCCCCCAGTTTCTAAACCCTATTCATTTCCCAAAGAACATTTATAAGCTATATTTCAGCTACACGATACTTTGTCAAGAAAAATTTAGTGAAACCGGTGGAACCGGGTTTTAGGTTTTAGGTTTGAAGTTTTAGGCTCGAAGACTTAAATAAGGGCCTTTGCGAGGTTCGGCCGGTCCAGAAACCCCCCGGATCGAATCGTCGCAGCACTTCCAGCTCGTTCCGGATCGGCGGAGGTGTCGCTTCCAGCCTATCGGCTGTCTGCAGCGGCCAATCGGTGTTCTCACGCACCTCAGCCAGTGTCACGCCGGGATGAAGAGATGCCAGCAACATTTCACGAGTTGATGGGTCGAACCGCAGGATACCCAGGGTGGTAATCACAGTGGCCGGCCCGCCTCGCGGCAAACCGACCGCCTGGCGCCAGCGGGCGCCGGTGCCGTAACCGGGTGAGGTGACGTAATCCACCCGTTCGACGAACCGCCGCTTTTGGTGGACCATGATGATGATGTGCCGCCGGGATAGACTGGCCAGATCACAGGCGCCGCCGCTGCCCGGCAACCGGGTCTGTATATCCGAAACCGGGCCGATGTAGCTGGTGTTCAGATTGCCGTAACGATCCAGCTGGGCCCCGCCGATAAAACTGGCATCGACCAGCCCCTGCTGGAGCAGCCCCATGACATCGGCCGAATCGGTGCAGCACTGGGCGCGAAACAGGTTCGGCAGATCGCCCATGGTGAGAACGGGGGCGGGGGCGGGTACATCCCGGATGATCCCCAGTTCATAAATGCCGACCGCATTCGGTGCATGGGTGCTCTTGGCCAGCAGAAAACCGAGCAGCGGCAGCCGCATGCCGACGAAAACGACCTCACCGTCCGCAATTTCCCGTGCAGCGGCCGTCACCATCAACTCAGCCGGGGTGTAGGCTAACGGCGGTTCCTTCCCATATTTCATTTCGGTTCCAATTTTTTTTTGCAGGGTCGCAGGTTTTTTTAGTGACCGGTTTTAGGTTTTAAAAAGAAACTCTTTCTGTCTTCGTTTGCTTAATTTCCCCAGTCAAGGCGTTGTCCGTGCTCCTTGGACCTTATACCTTAAACCTAACACCTAACTGAGAACTTTCACTACATAGGTTACCCAAAAATGTCACGACATGGGTTACCTTA
>JBAVJU010000091.1:0-25703 GCA_049687935.1 Desulfobacterales bacterium
CCCTGGGACGCAGCGGAGAAACCCTGTCCGGCGGCGAGGCCCAGCGGGTTCGTCTGGCCACCCAACTCGGATCGAACCTCACCGGCGTCACCTACATCCTCGATGAGCCGACGATCGGACTGCATCCCCGCGACAATCGGATTCTGATCGACGCATTGAAGTCCCTGCGGGACCGCGGCAATTCCATCCTGGTGGTGGAGCACGACGAGGAGACCATCCGTGCCGCCGACACCATCATCGACCTGGGGCCTGGCGCCGGCCGGGAAGGCGGCCGTCTGGTGGTCATCGGCGGCCTCGATGAGGTGAAAAACGCACCGTTATCGGTCACCGGCGCCGGCCTCGACGGGCACCCGCGACAGATTTCCGACCGACTGCGGCCCTACCGTGAACTGCCGGCCGTGGTGGTGCAGGCCGCGTCGGCCCGCAATCTCAAACAGATCGACGTCCGCTTTCCTCTCGGCACACTGATCTGTGTAACCGGTGTGTCCGGCTCGGGAAAGTCCTCACTCTTGAAGGAAACGCTGTACAAGGGACTGCGCAATCGCCTCGGAAAGCAACATCTCCCGGCCGGCAATTGCCGCGACATCACCGGTTGGAAGGGCTTGAGCCGGGTGCTGGAAGTCGACCACAGCCCCATCGGCCGCACGCCGCGTTCGGTGCCGGCTTCCTACGTTGGTTTTCTAGACGACATCCGCAGGCTCTTCGCCGGAACACCCGAAGCGCGCGCCCGCGGCTACAAAGCCGGCCGGTTTTCCTTCAACGTCGCCGGCGGGCGCTGTGAGGCCTGCAAGGGTCAAGGCCATCCCAAGGTCGCCATGAGTTTTCTGCCCGATGTCTATGTGCCGTGCGACATCTGCGGCGGCAGCCGTTTCAACCGTGAAACCCTCGAGGTGAGGTTCAAGGGCAAGTCGATCGCAGAAGTGTTCGCTCTGACCTTTGCCGAAGCCCTTCAATTTTTCTCGGCCGTGCCTGTGATTCGACAGGCGCTGCAGTTTGTTTGCGACATCGGCCTCGGCTATTTGGAGCTGGGCCAGCCCAGTCCCACTCTCTCCGGCGGTGAAGCCCAACGCATGAAGCTGTCGCGACAGCTGGCAAAACCGGCCCGCGGCCGCACTCTTTTTATCCTTGACGAACCCACGACAGGGCTGCACCTGGCCGACATCCGGCGGCTTGTGGATGTCCTGCAGGCTCTTGTAGACGGCGGAAACACGGTGGCGGTTATCGAGCACAATCCGGAGGTGATCAAATCGGCCGACTACGTGATCGATTTGGGTCCGGAGGGCGGCGATGCCGGTGGCCGGGTGGTGACGACCGGATCACCGGCCGAAATCCTTCACCGTACACGAATTTCGCACACCGCTCATTACCTAAAAAAATATATGAATTTTTTGAGTTGACAACCGGTATGACGTTTTCTATACACCCACTGATTTACATCGCCGTTTGCAAGGCTTTTCCGTGAAGAAATGGATTTGTGACAGTTGAAGCGCCTGGAATGAAAAACCAGGCCTTCCATCGTCTGCCAGGCGGCTGAACTCTATAAAAACGGATAAACGACCATAAATGGAAAGCACCTCTTCGGAAGCGTTGACTTCCGATTTTCAAAGATTAAGTGCCATTAGTTCCGCACTCAAAACAAAAGATCAATATACCGAGGGACATGCCCGGCGGGTTGCGCTGTATGCCATGCGGCTCGCACGCCGGTTGAGACTGCCCTCGGAAGAAATCGGAAACATCGGCATCGGCGGTCTGCTGCACGATGTCGGCAAAATCGGCCTCAGTGACCGCATCTTCAGCAATAAAACAGAACAGTTGGCAGGGGAGTTGCTGGAGGAAGTCCGTCGGCATCCCGACATCGGGGTGTCGCTGCTGGCGGGAATCGACAGCCTTTCGCCGGTGCTCGATTACGTACACTACCACCACGAACGAATGGACGGGTCCGGATATCCGTGCGGCCTCAAGTCCGATGAAATTCCGCTGGGCGCCAGAATCATCAGCGTCGTCGATTGTTTCGACGCCATCACCACCGACCGTCCTTATCAGAGAAGAAAAACCTGTGCCGAGGCGGTTGCCATCCTGCGCCGGATGGCAAACCACGAGCTGTGCCCGGATCTGGTCGAGGCGTTTGTGGCCGATATCGAGGAAAACGGCATGATCGACGAAGAGCCGGCCGAGGATCACATCCGATTGCCGTTGAGGGTTTCCTGACGAACCCGATATCCTCCGGCTGTCGACATCTCGAAGCGCAGAACGTTGGTGGTGCAAGCCGGAATCTCTTGCGGATAGTGGGTCACATAGAGCAGACACGTCTCCGCTTCACGCCCCATCCGATCGAGAATATCGAGGAGGCGTCGTCTGGCGAATCGATCCAGGCCCTGACACGGCTCATCCAGAATCAACATCAGCGGCGATTTGACCATGGCCCGCGCCAGCAGAATCAGCCGTTGTTCTCCCTGCGATAGATTTTGAAAAAACCGTTTGGCTCGGTCGGCACATCCCAGCTGTTTCATCCAGGCCAAAGCGATTCGACACTGCCGGCACGAGGCCTGACGGTAGAGACCAACCGAATCGAAAAATCCCGACACAACCACCTCGAAAGCGCGGAGCGGCTTGCGGTAATGAATTTGAAACTCGGCCGAGACCAGGCCGAGGTGCTGCTTGATGTCCCAGATGGTTTCACCGGAACCCCGACGGCGTCCAAAAAGTTCGATTGCATTGGCGTAACCCTGAAGGTTATCACCGGCCACGAGGCTCAGCAAGGTTGTTTTGCCCGAACCGTTCGGACCGACAATGGCCCAATTTTCACCCGCCCTTACGGTCCAGTTCAGTTTGTCGAGTACCGTCACGTTGCCGTAACGCACCGTCACCCCTTGCATGTCGATCAGCACCCGCCCGGCCGCCCTGCGGCCGCATTCCTGGGACTGCGGGCGTACCGGCAATGCGGTCTCGCGCCGTTTTTCAGGTGCGTAGAGGCGCTCCAGGTCTTGTCGGTTCCATGTTGCCGGGCGTTTCCCCTGGTACACGATGCGGCCGTTCTTGACCGCCAGGATGTGGCTCACGGCGGAAGGAATCTCGGCCAGGCGATGGGTGACCAGAATAACCGGGATCTGCCCTTTGATCGTTGCCCTGATAAGGGCCTTCATTCGTCGGCGCCCCTGCGTATCCAACCCCTCGAAGGGTTCGTCCAGGATAAGAAGGCGGGGTGATTTGAGGATTTCGCGGGCCATGAGCACCCGGCGCAATTCACCGGTGGAAAGCCGGCGCACGGGCCTGTCGAGCAGCCCGGCGATTTCCAGCCGTTCGCCGACCTGTTCGAGAGCCGAGGTCTGAGACGCCAGAGACGGCACTCCCGACAGCAGGTGCTGCCGAACGGAAAGAAAGCTGGCGAAATCGCCGCTGAAAAAACGGGCATCATCCCGGATCTCTTCCCGGGCAATCAGGTTTTGATGGGATTCAAACGACAGATAACCGACGGCGGACGGCACCAGTCCAAGGTCATGGTATATAATTTTACCATCGATGACCGGCACCTGCCCGGCGAGGGCCTTGACCAGGGATGTCTTGCCGGCACCGTTGGGTCCAATGACCGCCCAGTGCTGGCCGGAGGCGATTTCCCAGCTGACGACCGAGAAAAGGCGTCGGTCCCTGACCCGAATCGTTATCCGGTCCAGTGTAATGAACGGTTGAGTGTGTCTGTTGGTTTTCCGCAACTTTATTCCTGCTTTCTATACGGGCAGCCTGAGAAGTCCTTAGCGCAACCGAAGTTATAGCGGTTTTAAAATGGGTAAACCATGTCTATCATAATACCAATAGTGCCATAATGCCTTATGCACTGCTGACATTGACCGTGTTGTTCTGGTCGGGAAATTTTGTCATTGGAAGGGGGATACATGGCGTTGTCCCGCCGGTTTCATTGGCGTTTTGGCGCTGGGCGGTCGCCCTGACCCTGCTGCTCCCTTTCGCCCTGCAGCCGATGATGCGACAAAGGGCCTTGATCCGGCGGCACTGGAAGTTATTGTGTCTGCTGGCGATCCTTTCGGTCACCAATTTCAACACCTTCATTTACCTGGCCCTGCAGTCCAACACCGTCATCAACACCGTTTTGATCAATTCACTCACTCCCGTCTTTATCGTTTTCGTGTCGTGGATCGGTTTCAGGGAAAAAATTTCCGTCCTGCAGTGCCTCGGCGGACTGCTGTCATTTGCCGGATTGATCTGGATCATCACCCGCGGCGAGCCGACCATGCTTTTCAGCATCCGGTTTTCCCGGGGCGACCTTTGGACCCTGGCCGCAGCCCTTAGTTGGGCCGTTTATTCGGTTTTGCTTCGCAAACGCCCCCCGCATCTGGATCCGATCGGTTTTCTGGGATTTATCATCGCTGCCGGATTGTTGTTCTTGAGCCCGTTTTATTTCTGGGAAATTACCCGCGGCGCCGCCTTCATGGTCGACAAAGGCACAGTCGGTGCGGTACTCTATATCGCCCTGTTCGCATCGGTCCTGGCGTATATTTTCTGGAACAAGGCCGTGGCGGCCGTCGGGGCCAACAGAGCCGGCATTTTCGTCCACCTCATGCCGGTTTTCAGCATCACGTTGGCCTTCGTGTTTCTGGGTGAACGGCTGCAAGCGTATCATATTCCGGGCATCTTATTGATTCTTTGCGGCATTGTTTTGACGACCGCCGGCAACCGGCTGCGGTTAAAGACGATCGCCACCGACCGGTCCGTCTTGCGAACCGCGCCTTGTAAAAAAGAACCCAAAACATGAGCCGGAAGAAAGGTGGGCTCTTCGTTGTGAGCGAACTGTATCTATGGAGACCTGATCCGCTTTGCACCATTTAAAATCGTATCGATTATGGGCGGTGGCACGGAAAATGGTTCCGCCTGTTTTGGCCGGTTTTTTGGCCATCGTTGTTTGGGGCGGAATTCCAGCCTTAGCCGCGACTCTCGGCACCGATGACGGCCTCGCTCTCGGTTTCCGGTTGGTCCCTGAATCCGCCGCGGTGGGTGATGTTGCGGTGATGGAAATCACCATCCGACACCCGGAGCAGCCGGTTAACGGCATCCAGCTCCGGTTTCACGACACCCTCATCCCGCTTTTTGAGCATCCGCGCAAAGGCCGTGACGTTTTGATCGGGCTCATTGCTATTCCTTACCACAGCAAACCCGGAACAGAGTCCATCAACCTGGAATGGAGTGACCGCAAAGGACACCGCGAACTCACTATTGCGCTGAAAATTTTGAGTCACCGCTTCAAATCGGAAAAATTGCAGGTCACCCCCAGCCGCGTAACCCCGGCGCCGGAGGACGTGAAACGGATCAAGCGGGAAGGCGAAGAAGTCAGAGCCGTTTATGCCGCCAGCCGTCCGCAGCGACTCTGGGACGAGCCGTTTCAGCGTCCCCTGAATGGACTGGTGACGAGTCCTTATGGAACCCGGCGTCTGTTGAACGGCAAGTTGAAGAGTTACCACAGCGGGGTTGACTTCAGGGCCGCAACCGGAACCCCGATTTACGCTGCCAATACCGGCATCGTGGGTCTGGCGAAAAACCTTTTTTATTCGGGCAACATCGTTATTCTCGACCACGGCAGCGGGCTGTTCACCACCTACGCTCATCTGAGCCGAATCGACGTCGCCCCGGGCCGGTTGGTCGAAAAGGGCCAGGTAATCGGACTTGCCGGCGCCACCGGACGGGTCAGCGGGCCGCACCTGCATTGGGGTGTCAAGGTCAATGGGGTCAACGCGAATCCGCTGCACATGCTGAAGACACTCAACTCTCTTTTTGCCGTGGATCCGACCGGCACTGCGGACGTTTCGCAACCTCCGGGTGTTCACCAATAAAACTGTATAAAAAGCCAAAACGAAACAATTTGCTTGCATCCGCCAACCGATGCTGGCATTGGGCAGCACCTGCCGTTTTGACGGGAGTTTTCGTTTCAAACCGCCGCTGTGGTGCCGGCATCGTCTGCCCGCGGTGTGCGAGGCCCATCTATTCCGGCAGCAAAATTGACGATCCGGTTGTCCGACGGCCTTCAAGATCGCGGTGTGCCCGGGCTGCATCGGAAAGCGGATAGGTTTGTCGAATCTCCACCTTGACAACCCCCTTATCGACGACCTCGAAAAGATCCCGTGCATGGGTCAGGAGATCTTCCCGTTTCGCGGTGTAGGTCATCAATGTCGGCCGGGTCAGAAACAAAGACCCTTTGGCCGACAAGAGGCCGAGGTCGAGCGGCGCGACCGGTCCGGAGGACTGCCCAAAGCTCACCATCGTTCCCAAGGGCCGCAGGCAATCCAAGGACTTCATGAAGGTTGCCTGACCGACGGAGTCATAAACCACGTCGACGCCCCGGTCGTTCGTGATCTCCTTGACGCGCGCGACAAACTCTTCTTTTGTGTAGAGAATCGGATAATCGCAGCCGTTGGCGGTGGCGGTGGCCGCTTTTTCTTCCGAGCCGACCGTGCCGATCACGGTGGCGCCGAGGTGCTTGGCCCACTGGCAGACGATTGATCCCACGCCACCCGCAGCCGCATGGATCAGAATGGTATCCCCGGCTTTGACGTCAAAACAACCGCGCAGCAGATAGCGGGCTGTCATCCCCTGCAGCATCATGGCGGCCGCTTGGTGTGTCGTGATGCTTTCCGGGAGTTTAACCAAGCGGTCGGCCGGAATCCGGCGCTCTTGGGCATAAGCCCCTGGCGGCAGGCCGGCGTAAGCCACGCGGTCACCCGCCGCCACTTCGGTAACGCCGTCACCCACGGCCTCGACCGTACCGCTGCCCTCCATGCCCGGTACGGCCGGCAGGGAAGGCAGCGGATAAAGACCGGTGCGATGATAGACATCGATGAAATTCAACCCAACGGCTTCATGGCGGAGTCGAACTTCGCCGGGGCCCGGCTGTCCGGGGTCATAATCGACCCACCGCAGCACCTCAGGACCACCGGTTTGACTGATAACGATCGCTTTTGACATGGCCAGACTCCTTTCTGTTCAAAGTGATCAAGGGTCATCTCACTGGCTGATAACATACAGCTCTTGAAGCTAATACGGCATGGAAAAAAATCCAGGTTCGGTTTTGTGCTCGCTTGTGTGCGCGTTTCATCCCGACTGGCGGGATTACAACCCGGTTACCCGGCGTCATCCAAAGAATTCTTATTGTCATCGATAATTTTTGGCAGACACATCGCGAGTTTGACACACTATCGAATTTCTTCTATGATGCTTAAAATGATCAACAAAATGGTGCGGGGCCATAGATGAAAACGCCACCGGATCCGCCTCTTTCTCCGGTTGACAAAACAACCGGCACCCTCTCTTTTGTGGACAAGCAGCTCATCGGCCGTCGAATGATCCGGGAGGCCGCCCTGTTCGTCGACCGGCACCTCAGCCGCCAACCGCCGGTTCAACGGTTTTTCAGTTTCATGCCGACGATGTTGACCCGGGTCTCTCCCTTTCACTTCAAGAACCGAGCGAAATCGAAAGACTGGCCGCTTGTCCGGCTCGATTCAGGCGATGTTAATGCCTGGGGACGGATGCGGGTGGTGGGCGAATTGCTGGTCATCTTCGACGAGACCGTTCTCTTCTGTCTCCTGAGCCTGATGAGCCGTTACCAGAATGAGGCGTTCGAATCAACACTGGTTGAACTGAGTGGCATCGCCGGCGTTACCCCCACCGCGGCCAATTTCACGGCGATCTGGAGAAGCATTCAGCGTCTGGCAGGAACCCGTATCGACTTGGAGTTGACAAGTGGCAGCGGCAAAAAACGGCGCTGCTTGAAGGAGATGACCGGTTCGATCCTCAGCTTCGGAGACCTGGACCGCGAAAGCGGAATCGTTCGGATTGCGGTGAATCCCTATTTTATCGAAATGTATGCCGAGAGCTTTGTGACCAACATCGACCTGCGCTTTCGTTCCGGACTTAAAGGTGACGTCAGCAAGGCCTTTTACCGTTTTTTTCAAGGCCAATACGAAAAGACGCTATCGATCGACCTCCACCGCCTGGCACGTTCCGTCAATCTCGACACTCAACAAGCACCCGGCCGGCTTCGAACCCAGGTGCTGAGCGGTCTACGCGAACTTGAGACCCGAAAATATCTGGAAGCCTTCGAAATCACGGAAGACAACCGGGTCCATACCGTCAAGGCACGGCACACGGCCTTGAAGATAGACGTTCCGATCTTTGGTTCCCGTCGACTTGAGACAAAAGACGGCGGAGATTGATCGGTCTGCAAAAAAAAACATCCTTTGTTAAAAAAATCGCTAAAGCCCTGAGGGAATCGACCGATAACAAATGCAGGCGGTCGTGCATGTCGCAGCGCGACCCCGGGGGGAACAAATTTTTTGGCAACAGGATCCGATGGTCGAACCGATCGGATAAAAAGGAGTCCTGCAATGGAAATCACGGAAAAGAATCCGATTCAAATAAACCCGTATGTCAACCAGGTTCAGCAGAATGCGCAGGCAGCCGAAACCGAGGGTGAAAAGGGGCGGGCCAATGTTGGCGAGGACAGTGTCGAACTCTCCCAGAGCGCTCGGGACCTGCAAAAAGCCCAGAAAGCTCTGCAGGACCTGCCCGACATCCGCGAGGACAAAGTCGCCGCGTTGAAGCAGCAGATCGAAAACGGCACATACGACATACGGGCCGACAAGATTGCCGCCAACATGCTCAAAGAGTCGTTGAGCAACGACATTTTCTCATCAACTCTTTTCTAACCGGTATCGATATCCGGCAGCCGCCCGAAAACCACAAAGTGGCGGCCGCCGCCCAATTCTCACAACGCAGTGCATTGCGTTCGCCCCGCAGAAAAACATCGTTTCGTTCGGAACGACTCCACCATAGAAACGCCGCCGGCAAAAGAATCTCGCGTCCTCCCCAGGGGATTTCTGAAAATTGTCTTCCCTCCTTGCACAGGGGCCCATGAGCCTATGCAAGGTGCTCACGATGCCGTCGGTACAGTCCCCGAAATTGATGATAGGTCAAGCCCATCATTGCGGCGGCTCTTTTCTGATTGAACTGCGCTGCCTGCAAGGCCTCTTTCATGAGGTGCCGCTCGTATTCACGAATCGCCTTTTTGAAGGGCTTTGGGATTGACGCCGGAACGGCACCTGCGGCTTGGTCCGGTGTAACTGCGGGGGAGGGATCGGCATTCCGGGTTTCGAATGGATTATCAAAGGGATCGAAGGTTATTGTGGTCACAACAGAGGCATTCGAACGGTAGACAGCGCGTTCGACGACGTTTTTCAGTTCGCGGATGTTGCCCGGCCAGGGATACTCTTCGAGAGCCCGGGCGGCCTTGTCGCTGAAACGTGCGATACCTTCCCGCCCCAGTTCAAAAGACATGCGCGCCGCAAAATGATTGGCCAGCAGAAGTATATCTTCGCGTCGTTCTCTCAGCGGCGGTAAAAACAGCACGTCAAACGACAGCCGGTCAAGTAAATCCTGCTTGAAACGGCCGGAGCGAACGAGATTCGGCAGATTCGCATTGGTGGCGGCAATGATGCGGGCATCCGCTTCGATGCGCTCGGTGCTTCCCACTCTCTCGAATGTGCCGTATTCGACCACGCGCAGGATCTTCTCCTGCACCTCTAAGGGAATGTTTCCGACTTCGTCCAGGAAAAGCGTGCCACCGTCGGCCGCTTCGAAGCGTCCGCTCCGACGCTGGGCGGCACCCGTGAAGGCCCCCTTCTCATAGCCGAACAGCTCGGATTCGATCAGCGCCGCCGTAAGGGCAGCACAATTCAGGGCAATAAGCGGGCCCTGCCATCGGCGCGAAAGATAGTGCAGGCGAGAGGCCGCCAACTCCTTGCCGGTGCCGCGCTCACCGATCAACAGGACCGGTCGGTTCACCGCAGCGACATGGGAAAGGCGTTCCTGGAATGCCAGAAAGGCCTCGGACTGTCCCAGAGCCTCGCGCATACCGCCACTCAGACCGCTGACACGGGTTGTTGAACTGTTGGATATAATTGGCATAGTAAATTTGACTAAATATAGGTCAATTATATATATAATTGAGTTAAATATAAAAACCATTAATGATACCAATTTTTAAAATTGTCAATAAATCGACAAAATATCCCCTTGAAAAACCCGGCTCAATTAGAGGTTTGAAAGGAAAATATGAAGAATAAGCAATCAAAATAATTAATTAAATTTAGCGAGAGGCCATTTTCGTTAAAAGCGAAATAAAAGATATCCCGATCGGGAAATCAACCTCCCGTCCGTATCGTTTTTTTGGCATGCAATCTGCTATACGTGGTTTATAAAACCACTCAGGAGGGACACCATGGGCATCTTTACACGCTTCCGTGACATTATCAGCTCCAACATCAACGCCATGCTCGATCAGGCCGAAGATCCGGATAAACTGATCAAACTCATGATACGGGAAATGGAAGACACGCTTGTCGAACTCAAGGCCGCCTGTGCGGGGGTCATGGCTGAAAGCAAGACGGTTCAGCGCCAACTGGAGGAGATTGTCGAACGGGCCGGGCAATGGGAAGACAAGGCCGCATTGGCCGTCCGCAAAGGCCGGGACGATCTCGCCCGTGAAGCCCTCATCGAAAAGCGCCGCTATACCCGGCGCCAAGAGAATCTGCAGCAAGAGCGCGACGAACTCGATCACTTGGTCGTTCAGTATCACGAAGACATTCGCCAATTGGAGGAAAAACTCAAATCCGCGCGCGACAAGCAGCGGGTATTGATCCAGCGTCACGTCCATGCCCGTCGAAAAATACGGGCCCAACAGGAAATCCGACGAGCGGACAGCACGGAGGTGATGGTCAAATTCGAAGAGCTCGAAAGCCGGATCGACCGCATGGAGTCAGAAGCCGATCTGGTGAATATTGGTCGTAAAAGCGATCTCGAGGAAGAGCTTGACAAACTGGGTGCGGATGAGGAGATTGAAGCCGAACTGCAGGCCTTGAAAAGGCCGTCAGACAGCCAAAATGTGTAGCCGCATATTATAGATTTTCATGCCGGCAGACAACGATGGACCGGCAACGCACAACTAAACTCTTTCGGAGGGCCGTCAGGCATGCAGGGTGCTTTCATCACCGCGATCGTTTTCGGCGGCATTGTCGTGTCGCTGACCGTCATTGGGGCCACGCTCCTGATGGGTATACGGCTCATCAAGGGCGGGGTGTCCCGTAAAGACCGTCAAAACGACGCCGATGATACCGGAATGATACAGGAAATTTACCAAAAACTGACCCGAATGGAAGAGCGCGTGGATGCGCTCGAGACCATTCTGTTCGATAGGAGAAAAGGGAGAGCCGATCATGAGACCGATTGAAAAATTGTTTTCAAACGGACTTTACCGTTCACGCCATGGCGTCTTGTTGGGGGTTTGCCGGGGCCTTGCCGAGTTTTTTGATTTCTCTGTTTTCTGGACCCGGGCCATTGCGGTGGGACTACTTATTTTGACCGGCTTCTGGCCGGTTACCGGGCTCTACCTGCTGGCGGCTTTGCTGATGAAACCCGAACCGGTCATTCCTCTTCGCAGCGAAGACGAACAGGAGTTTTATGACAGCTACACCGGCAACCGGCACCGGGCCCTCAAGCGTCTGAAAAATCGTTTTGAACGGCTGGAACGCCGAATCCAGCATATGGAACACATCGTCACCGCACCCGAATATGACTGGGACCGGCGGATGAACGACTAAAAGAGCTGTTTGATTTTCTCCCCTCCCCCTAACCCTCTGCCCAGGAGGAGGGAATCTGTGGTGACCCTGTAGCGACGAGCTACAGGGAATTATCACGTTAAAGGCACCGATGGCTCAGGACGTCCGCGAAAAGCCGTCATTGAGCGCAGACGATGTTCTGCGCTTGAATTTCATCCGTCAACCGGGCCGCTATGTTTTCAGGCGCCACTACCGCCAGGGACTCCGGTCGCACATCATGGAAGTCCTTGACCCGGATGATGTCGCACGAGAAAAAAGCGGCGTCGTGTCGGACGGCATCAAGTGGTTTCCGCGAGCCAGGCCATTGAAAATGCTGCGGATCTTCCGAACCCGCTTCCCGTCCCGCCGAGAAGCCCATGCCGAACTCCAGCGGGTCGTTATCGTGGCCACTTACCTGGGAACTGAGGGCTACGCCCGTTCCAATGAATTTCTCGTCAGCTATCTCTGGGGGGCCCACCACGACATCCTGCTCTGCGGGCTGCAGGAATATGTCGAAGGGCTGAATATTGAACCCTGGGGGTATCTCAACGCCGACCGGCTGGCAGACAACCTGCTGCGGCCGCGCATCGGCAGCCAAGCCGCTCCGACGCTCGAACGGGATGCACTGGTGGCCCGCATCCGCCGCAGCGCCGAGGCATTTACCGACCATATCAAACGAATGATTCGTGAAACCGGTTATATTCCGGATCTTGCCGGTGACGGCAACCTGATTCTCACTGACGCTGGCGACATCAAGCTTGTGGACATCAACAACATTTCGCCGGTTTCCTTTGGGCCGCGCATTTATATCGATGAGAAAGGATATCCGGTGTGCGACAAATCGGTCGAAGCCCTCGCCGAAATCGAAAAGAGCCTGGCCTCGCGGCCCCTCGACTGGCAAGATCCGATCTACATGACCTATCTCGATTCGGGGCGTATGGTCGCCGTCAGCGGCATCGAAAGGGAATTTCACCGCACCACCGCAGGAACACAACCCTACCGGCCGGACTGAGCAACAGAAACCCTCTGTGAAAATAGGATATTCATTACGCCGGGCAACCGGCTCCATTTGGTCGCCTATTTGTAAGAAAAATTGAGTCCCATCAGGCATCACAGCAATCGTTGAAGTATTCCAGAGCAGCCTCGATGGTATCAAAGAGCAGCCAGTTCTGCCACACGGTTTCATCGGCTTTCTTGCGGGTCTGCCGGATGGCGGTTCCACCGTCATATTCAAAATGATCGTCGTAATTCGGGCAGATTGAAAGCCTTGTCATATTGGAC
Source organism: Desulfobacterales bacterium (assembly GCA_049687935.1). Lineage (GTDB taxonomy): Bacteria > Desulfobacterota > Desulfobacteria > Desulfobacterales > SG8-13 > JARFQH01. The sequence continues at coordinate 12,933 of JBAVJU010000091.1, forward strand.
CTCCTGCTGAATGAAAGCCGAAACTCATCCCGGTGCCGATTCGATGCGCCGACCGGCGGTAAAATGCACTTCAGCTCAGATCATCGATGTGCAGCGGGCGCCCGCAGTTTGGACAACGGGTGAGCACCCGTCCCGTGTGGTAGACAGTCGACCAGAAAATCGTGCCGCAATTCTTTTCGGACAATAGATACTGAACCCAGACCGGGAATCCGCAAGTACAAAACCGTTGTTGCATCTTTACCCCCTTTTGTTTATTAAATTTTATCGTTCGTTAACTTATATAAACATATAGGTCAAAAAAAATGGCTACCGAAATTCCCGCGCCGCCCAGATCACCTTGCCGATGATACGCACATTCTCGCACTCGCTGTCTTTGAGATATATCGGCGCATAGTCCCTATTGTCGCTGAGCAGAACCAGGGTGTTGGGGTGTTTTTCGACGCGTTTGACCAAAATGGTCTCGTCGACACCCACGGCAAAAACCGCCCCGGACAGGATGTCCTTTTGGGATTCGTCGATAAGGACACTGTCGCCGTCCTTCAATTCAGGCTCCATGCTGTTGCCGAAGATGTCCATCAGAACCATCCGATCCGTGTTGCCCTTGGTTCGCAACCAATCGGTTTGAAAGGCGTAGTAGCCCTGAATTTCAGAGCCGATCTCGAAAGAACCGCCACCCGCGCTGAGACGCGCTTTGACCTTGGGAACGTGTTTGAACTTTATTTCCTTTTCTCGGTCTGCTTTAAGGAAGGTCTCGCCCGCACCTCTCTCGAGCCAGTCCGGATTGAAACCATAAATACGATAGAGCTGAAGAACCCAATTGGCCGGGATCGAATCTTTCTTGCGCGCCTGGGTAATGGCCGAGCGGTTGATCCGAAGCACGGAAGCCAATTCGGTTTGAGTTTCCAACCCGGTGGTCGCGAAAACACGTTTTAAAAAAGAATCGACATTGGACAGCGTCACCCGTTTCCTCCACAAAATTCGATGAGGTCTTTAAAAGAGACAATGGCGGCATGCCGGATTGTTCATATAAATAAACATATCATTTTACTAATTGCAACATTTTTTTACGGTTTTTTTCTATGGAGATGATCTTCAGCTGACAGCGGGTGCACATCATTGAGGGGGATGGATCACCACTGGGTGAGGACGAGGGGGTCCAGCGCATATTTGATGGTACCTATGAAACCGGCCGCGGCTGGTATTCGGCCGTGTAAACGGGTGTCGGCGACCTTGCCGACTCGGGGTTAAACGGATTCCTGCCCGGTTCGGTTGAAGATGTCCTTCCACTGAGAATAGGGAATGACTCGGATTTCCTTGAGGTCACTGGCTGGGATAAGACCGACGGTGGAGTTCGGCAGGTAATATCCCTGTTGGCCTTTGTGGGGGCCTTTTTCGAGAATCCAGCCGTCCTGAACGGCAATCTTTTTTCCAACGATTTTCTGAACATCATCGGAATTGTAGTGGGTCAGGTTATTCGGCTGGAAAATGGCTTCGAAGTACATCATTGTTCACCTCCAAAAAATAAGCGGCACCGTTTCCGGCCCGCTGTCTGTGAAACTGCCAGTTTGTTTTTGTACCGCTTGAATGGGTATGGGCGTTCGCGAATGGTTTTGACGTTAATGCAGACACGCTATATTCTTGGAATAGCCCCGGAATGAGAGCGGCTCAATTTTTCAATTGGCACGAAACTTAAAGGCAGCCCCAACGTGTTGAACAGTGTCGGCGCTGCCTTTAACATGTTGATCAAGAAATCACAGAAAACCCGGGATGTCAAATAGAAATTGACGGAACCCGCCTGCGACGGTTATGCTGTCACGCTTTTTCCGCCTGTTTTTTTATTTTATAGATGAGTCAAGCTTATGTCGATCCGTTTGATTGCAAGAGACCTCTATCGCCTCATCCGGAAAGTCGCAGAACTTGAAAAACAGATCGACGACGCCCCACCGGAGAGACAGGAAGCGCTGACGGAAGAGCTGCGCAAGGCCAAAGCCGAACGCAAATGTCTCCGGCGGGTTCTGGACGGAAGCAAGGAGAGCCCCACAAAAAGTTACAGATAATCGGAAAGGATTTCCCTATGAATCTTTTGTCACCCTTTAGTTTCGCCCTGCCCACCCGGATCGAATACGGTACCGGAGCGGTTGAAAAACTCGCTGAGGAGCTGGCCCTAATCAATGCGCAGCGAGTCATGCTGATCACCGATGTCCGGCTCGCCTCTTCGGGTGTTTTGTCCCGATTCACAACTCATTTGGCCTCAAAACGCTTTGCCTACGACATATTTGCCCGTGTTGAAGCGAATCCCAAAGATTACAACGTCGAAGAGGGCGCTAAAAAAGCGGCATTCGATAAGCCGGACTGCCTCGTGGCCATCGGTGGCGGCAGCCCTATCGACTGCGCCAAGGCCATCAATGTCGTCGCTTCCAATGGCGGTCAGGTGCGGGACTTCGAAGGATATGGAAAAATTTCGGGCGAGGTCTTGCCGTTGATCGCGATCCCGACCACAGCCGGCAGCGGCAGTGAGGTAACCTTCAGTGCCGTTGTCACGGACAGCCGAGAGCACTTTAAATTCAGCATCAAGGATCCGAAAATCGCCCCCCGGGTTGCGTTGGTGGATCCTGAAATGACGCTGTCCATGCCGGCGGCATTAACGGCCGCAACGGGCATGGATGCATTGACCCATGCCATCGAAGCCTATACCGCCAAGGCAGCCGAACCTCTGTCGGATGCCGTCGCCCTATATGCCGTCGAACTGATCACCACGCATCTTAGAGCGGCCGTTTCCGACGGCCAAAACATCGAAGCCCGCTCCGGCATGCTGTTGGGAAGTCTCCTATCCGCCATAGCCTTCAGCCATTCAGACGTGGCAGCGGTTCACTGTATCGCCGAGGCTCTCGGCGGTCAATACGATTTGCCGCACGGCGTATGTAACGCGGTGACGCTTCCGGCAGTGATGGAATACAATCTGGACTACTGTGTCGATCGATACGCCCGCATCGCTCTGGCAATGGGTTTGGGTGCTGGCAGCGTCGAGAGCCGGGCCCGGCAAGCGGTGGCCGAAGTCAAAAAATTGGCCGCTGACATCCACCTGCCCGAGTTCAGAAAATTGGGCGTCAAGGAAGCTGATTTCGAAAAACTGGCCGACAACAGTGCCGCCAACGGCAGCAACCGAGACAACCCAAGACCCATGGCAAAAGGTGATTACCTGAAAGTTCTCATGGGTTTGAACGAAGGCGCGTAATCGGTTACTTCAAGTTGAGTATCGCCGACAGTTTTTCGGAGAGCGCCGCCATCGTATAGGGTTTTTGAATAAAGCCTTGTGCGCCCTGCTTGAGGATTTCCTGGGCCGGTCCGTTGAGGGTGTAACCACTGCAAACGATAACCCTCAGATTCGGTCGTGAAGCCAGCAAGCGCGGATAGATATCCTTGCCCCCCATGTCGGGCAGAATGATGTCCAGCAGCGCCAGGTCAATCTGACCATCGTGGCTGTCGGCAATGCGCAGGGCTTCTTCTCCGCTGCGCGCCTTCAATACGCGGCAGCCGAGATTTTGCAGCATCGTGCAGGTCACGTCCAGGACCATTTCTTCATCTTCGATAACCAGAATCGTACCAGACTTCTCCATATTCAGTGCCCTCACCGGTTTTATCGCCAGCGCCTCTCCTCTGATAGCGGGAAGGAAAATTTTTACCGTCGTCCCCCGGAGCGGTATCGAGTCAACGGAAATCCAACCCTCATGATTTTTTATGATGCCATACACCGAAGCCATTCCGAGCCCCCGCCCCTGGAACTTGGTGCTGAAAAACGGCTCGAATATCCGCTGGCGCGTCTTTTCATCCATCCCCTTGCCGTCGTCCGTGACTGATAATACAACATAATCGCCGGGGGCCAGGCCCGGTGTCATTTTGGATTGTTCAGCCGTGATGTGTTCGTCCCGGCATGAAATCAACACGCGCCCGGCCTTTTCTATCGCCTCCGAAGCATTCGACAGGATCCCGGACAGGACCGTCTGCATCTGTGTGACGTCCATGGTCACTCGGGATACTTTTTCGGGCAGATCCGTCTCGAGCGTTATGGACGGTTTGATGGTATGCTCAACCAAAGGCAGGGTTTCCCGTACGAATTCGATCATCGACATGCGGCTGACGCGGTATTTACCGCCCCTCGCGTATGCCAGCAGCTGCCCCGTCAACTTCGCCATTCGTTGGATCGAATTTTCAATGGGCGTAAAATATCTATCGTACTTCTGCCGGTCATGGTCATCCAGTTTCATCAGTTCGATATTGCCCGACACGGCCGACAAGAGGTTGTTGAACTGATGGGCGATACCGCCGGCCAAAGTCGCAATGGCTTCCATTTTGCGGGCCTGTTCCAATTGCCCTTCGAGCCTGCGCCGTTCTTCTTCGGCTCGCTTGCGCTCGGTAATCGGGATAACCAGTTCCAGGGCTGCGGTGACGTTTCCCGTCGCATCCCGGATGGGTGTGGCGATAATCTGGGAATAAACAACATTGCCTTGGAGGTCTCGACCGGTCTGTTCGTGAAGCGATTCTTCTTTTCCGTTGTCAAAAACCTCTCTCACGCCGCACCCGTTGCAGGCATCGTCGGCTTTATTGAAAGCTTCCTGGCAGGGCTTGCCTTCGATGTCACCGTACATTTTTCTCAAAATATCATTGGCCCACACAACGCGACAATCCCGGGATATGACCGCAAGACCGGCTCCGACGTTGCGGGTAATCCTGTCCAGCGTATCCCGCTCGACACGCAGGGCCTCCTCCGCCTGTTTGCGCACCTCGATTTCATTTTTGAGATCCTCTCTAACTTCGATCAGCCGGTCCTGCTCCTTTCTGATGATCTCATTGGCGGCCTTTTCTTTCGCGGCCGTCGCCTGAAGACCATGGACCAGAACCGATACCGTTATCGCCGCGCCGGCATTCAAGGCCAGAAAGTTCGCGCCTGCGGCGACGGCACGCGCCACGGAGCTGAAAAACGGCTGTCCGTCGGCCAGATGGCCGTTAAACGCCAGCCATCCAATCACGCCGAATGATAAGCCGTTCAAAACGACGGCAATCAGGGCAGCCTTCAGGCCCAGCAGCAAACCGCTGAATACGGCAACCGTGAACAGCCATGCCGGCCCACCGCTCAGCGGCCCGACGCTGACCGTCACCCAGATTCCGATCGCGAGGGCCACGATCAATATGCCCGCTGCCCGCAGTTCATAGGTCCAGTTCCTGAAGACCACCAGAACGACAACGCTCAGATACATGCAAATGTCGAAAACCAGAAGTCCCCAGAGCTCTTCTTTGATGGCCAGGGCGAAGGCCGGCACCAACGCAACCAAACCCAGAACCAGGGCGACGCCGAGGAGCGTGTGCAGAATACATTCGCGCCAGTAAACCAGGCCGTCTTCACGGGAAGAATTAAGTGGGTATAGTTTCTGTACAAACGCCGACACGATGGACTTGACTGTCATCGGTACACTTTCGGTGCCATACAAGTTGAGACGTTCAAGAGGACATTGGGGACGGCTTCGTCCTGCATACTGGATGTCATGTTCACATATCTATTAACTGCAACGAGCAGAAAATGAGGGCAAAGAGGCTTATCTATACACCGATATTACAAATAAACGCAATGGGTAAGTTTTGAAATCATTGACTTTTATGTCACTTTTGATATGATGAGTCCAATTTCGACACAGATCGCTGATATGGAGAACAAGCACGCATCACCTGCTCTCATCTCAGGCTCCAGCCATGGCATTCATAAAAGACCACATAAACGAAAATCAACAGAAGGCCGACACGCTTCCCATCAAGTCCGCGGTCACGTCAGACGAGAGACAGCTGCTCTACGCCGCCTTCGACCGTCACAAAAAAAAGAACCTCGCCAATAACCGCACCGCCCGCCTCATTCTCATCGCTGCTGCCTTCGGATTTCTGGCCGCCGTGTGCGCCATCCGGTTGTTCCCGATGTAAGAAGGCCGTTTTCCGCACATCGATAAAGGGAGGCGATATCCATGTTGCCCGATCTGCAATCACGATTTGACCAATACAACCAAAAACGTGAGGCCCTGCTGCAAAACCTTTCTGCCCTGGCCACGGCAATGCAGGCTGTTTTCCGGCACCCGGTGGCCGGCCCCTTGACGCCTGACCGGGCGCTCCGGTTGGCGCATCTGCACCTGGACACCCACATTCGGCAAATCGACCGCATTAGGCGTGTCATGGGGTTTAAACAATTCCTTCTTGAAGTTCTCTCCGGTTTCATTTACATCACACTAAATACGGCCATAAAAGCCTGATTTAACCAACCGTTTCACTGGGTAATGGAGATATGCCAAATTACCGTGTCCTATCAATTGAAGGTGGTGGCATTCGGGGTCTTGTCAGCACGGTCCTACTGCAGCGGCTCGCCGCTGCCCCGGGGCTTGAAAAGCTCCTCGGGGCGATCGATCTTATCGCAGGAACTTCAAGCGGTGGTCTCCTCGCCCTGGGCATGGCGCATCAGATAGATCTCGCAGTTATTCGCGATCTTTTCATCCAAGCGGGCCCCAAGATTTTCGACGACTCCTGGCTTGATGACCTCGTCGATCTGGGAAAACTCAAGGGCGCCGACTATGACATTCAGCCGCTGCGCCGGGAGTTGCGCAAGCTTTTCGGCAACACCACGCTGGGCCAGCTGAAAAAGCGGGTTCTTGTCACGGCTTTCGACCTCGACAACGAGGATCAAAATCGGCGTACCTGGAAACCCAAGCTTTTTCATAACTTTCCCGGAAACAACAACGACAGGAACGAGCCGGTCTATAAGGTGGGTCTTTATACGTGTGCAGCACCGACTTACTTTCCATCGGTCGACGGCTACATTGACGGTGGTGTTTATGCTGTCAACCCCAGCATGTGCGCTCTTGCCCAGACCCAGGATCGCAGATATCAACCCACTCCTTTACTGGACGAGGTCGTTCTTTTTTCGCTCGGAACGGGAGCCAACCTGCAATATATAAAAGGCCGCACTCTCGACTGGGGATATGCACAGTGGGCCAGACCCCTTGTGAGCCTGATGATGGACGGAACAGCCGGGATCGCTGACTATCAGTGCACCCAAATCCTCGATGCAAACTATCACCGATTGGCCCCGGTGTTTCCGACCGGCACGACCGTTCCAATGGATGCTGTGGACAAGATCCCGTATTTGATTGACTTCGCCGAGTCGCTCGTGCTCGACAAAACCATTGCATGGCTTAAACAACATTGGTTTGCGATCTGACCCGGCCGAATAAGCTCAACGCCCTAACAAACAGACTTATCAATTTAGGGAGCTTTTTTATGAGTATGGAAACCTACGGCGCTTTCGTGATCGCGGCGATGATCGTTCTGGTGATACCCGGGCCGACCATCATCCTGGTGATCAGCCAATCTGCCGGCCACGGCCGTCGCGCCGTGCTGCCGCTTGCCGCCGGGGTGACACTCGGCGACTTTACGGCCATGGCCCTCTCTCTTCTGGGCCTTGGTGCCGTGTTGGCTGCATCGGCCGCTCTGTTCACCATCCTGAAATGGATCGGCGCCGTTTACCTGATTTACCTCGGCATTAAACTCTGGCGCAGCGATCCAAAGCAGCACGCTTTACCATCATTGTCGGCGGCGGTATCCAGCCGCCGGTTCTTCACGAGTGCTTACGTGGTGACCGCCTTGAATCCGAAGAGCATCGTCTTTTTCGTCGCCTTTCTGCCCCAGTTCGTCAACCACCGTGCGCCGATAGCTTTCCAGCTTATCGTGCTAGGAGCCACCTTCCTGATTCTTGCGGCATTGAATGCGTCAATGTATGGCTTGTTCGCCGGACGGCTGCGCGATGTCCTTCAAAAAAAGGCTGCGCATAGATGGTTCAACCGTTGCGGCGGCAGTGCTCTGATTGGGGCCGGTATTTTTACGGCGGTGGTCAAGCAATCATCATGACCGCTGCCGAGATCGGGGTCTTGGCCGACTCAGGTGGAAGAGGGGCGGCAGAGCAAAAAGTTAACAGCCTTCATGCTCATGACGACGATGCGGTCCTGGTTCAGCACCTCGATGAGCGAATGAACAAGGCCGCGGTCCGGTTTTGAACGCGAACGGTTCGTATGCGTGATGGTTACCCGCAGAGAAAGCGTGTCCCCGGGCCGCACAGGCAGGATCCAACGCAGCTCGTCCACGCCCGGCGAGCCGAGGCTGGCCACGTGGGACAGGTAATTGTCCACGAAAAGCCGCATCATCAGAGCAGCGGTGTGCCAGCCGGATGCGATAAGCCCGGTGTAAATTGTTGATTTTGCGGCCTCGGGGTCGGTATGAAAAACTTGGGGGTCGAATCGCCGACCGAAGGCGATGATCTCATCTTCCTCGACCGTGATCCTCCCGAATTCATGGATCGTGCCGACCACGTAATCTTCAAAGTAACGCCTCTGCACCGGTTCTGAAAATTCGGACGACTTCATCAGGGCCTCCCCACACGTCTTGCTTTGATTGGATTGATAATCCTCAGGCGCCTTCTTTGACACGGAACCAATTTTGAATAAATGCCCGAAGGAGAGAATATGGGAAAATTACAGATCTTACCGAAAGAAGTGGATCTCGCTGCCGTTGATTTCCCTCATCTGAGTGGTGCATGTTTGCCCATCTGTTACATGTCCGACTATTCGGTGTTAGCGCTGTTGGTCGATAAGTTCCAGGAAACCGTCCAGCTTCTCGAAGAGCACCGTTATTTTCTATCCAAATCTTCTCCGGCGGTTGAGATTTTTATTGAAAACGCCGAACACATGCGGAAACTGTTTCGGCTGCTCAAAACCGGCGGGATCGACTTTACGCTGTCCGACATCGCCGATCAAATCTACCAAGGGTGATAGGTGACAGGTTTGCCTGTAAGGCAGAGCGAATGCAGATATTTTCGGATTTATCTCTTGAGCGGTAGTTTCGTTCGTTATTCCTGCACAATCTCGTTCAGGTCCGGATAGAGTCGATTTTGGAAAGCGGCTGACATCGGCATGGTCTAAACGACCCCTTTCAGCGCTTCAGAAACGCGCCGCATGGCCTTCTCGACGTTTTGAGCGGAGTTGAAGGCGCTGATACGGATAAAGCCCTCGCCGCATTTTCCGAAACCGGCACCGGGCGTGCACACGACACCGGCCTTTTCCAGCAGCAGATCAAAAAATTTCCATGAATCTGTCCGTCCGTCTACCCAGATGTAAGGAGAATTCTCTCCACCGATGCAGTCATAACCGAGCGCCGTCATCTCCCGGCGGATGACCGCGGCGTTGCTCAAGTAATAATCGGTCAGCTCTTGCGCCTGGCGCCGGCCCTCTTCGCTGTATATCGCCGCGGCGGCTCTCTGGACCGGGTAGGACACGCTATTGAACTTGGTTGTGTGCCGTCGGTTCCACAGGGCATGGACCTCATGCTCTGCGCCCGCACTCGTGTACGCCCGGCAGGACTTGGGCACCACGGTATAGGCGCAGCGTGTGCCGGTGAACCCAGCGGTTTTGGAAAAGCTCCTGAACTCGATCGCCACCTCCCGGGCCCCCTCGACTTCGTAAATCGACCGCGGGATGGTATCGTCGCGAACAAATGATTCATAAGCGGCATCATAGAGAATCAATGCCTTGTGAGCTCGGGCGAATTCGACCCACTCTTCGAGTCGGGGCTTATCGATCGTGGCCCCCGTGGGATTGTTCGGAAAACAGAGGTATATCAGATCGACCGGCTCGGTCGGCAGATCCGGCACGAACCCGTTTGTGCGGTTTGCCTCCAGATAAACGATGCCATCGTAGCGGCCGCCGCTGTAGCCGCCGGTACGTCCGGCCATCACGTTGGTGTCAAGATAGACCGGGTAGACCGGATCGGGGATGGCGATTTTGATATCGGTTGAAAAAATTTCCTGAATGTTTCCGGTGTCGCATTTTGCACCGTCGCTGACAAATATTTCATCCGGAGCGATGTCCGCACCTCGGTCCTGATAATCGTGGCGGGCGATTTTCTCGCGCAGGAACAAATACCCCTGTTCGGGGCCATACCCGTGGAAGGTGTCGTCATCGGCCATCTCGTCCACCGCCCGGTGAAGGGCTTCGATACAGGCCGGCGGCAATGCCCGCGTGACGTCGCCGATGCCGAGTTTGATGATTTCCAGGTCCGGACGGGCTTGCTGGAACGCGGCCACCCGCTTGGCGATGTCCGAAAAAAGATAGGACGCCTTGAGTTTCAGATAATTTTCGTTGATCTTGATCATGGCTACTCCTCTGAAATCGTTATTTCTTCAAACATCTCCCTGGGTGCACCGCACACAGGGCATGTAAGAGGCGGTTCATCCCCGTCGTGGATATAGCCGCAAATGATACACCGCCAGCGTTTCATCGCCACCTCCGACCATACCTGGTTTTTCCGAATGTCGGATTCAATTCTGATGACCGACGCTAAAGCCATACCACACTTTGCCGAACGGTAAAACACGTGTCTCGCCGCGGCTAGTCCCGTTCAGGCTGAAGCTGTAATGGTCCGGAGTTTAAAAATGCCGTTTCATCAGTGAAGCGATTTCCGTTTCAGAGGGCAGGGCGGATGCGCCAAAACCACGGGTCGAGAGGGCAGCGGCTGTCACGGCAAACCGACCCGCTGCGACCAGGTTGCCGGTTGCGATGTATCGAACCAGAAAAGCCGCCGAAAAAACATCGCCGGCGCCGGTCGGATCGACCACGTCTACCTCCGGAGCGGTGATCCGCGAAAAGAGGTCCCCGTCATAAAAAAGCGCGCCGTCTCCGCCTTCGGTGATGATGACAATTTTCGGTCCCATCCGATGAAGAACGCGCCCGGCGGTTTCGACGTCACCGGTCGACGTGATGACAGCCGCCTCCCTTGCGTCGACTTTCAGGATATCACAATGCCTGAGCGCCGTTTCGGCTGCGGGCGTCATCCGAAGAATGACGTTACCGTCAGCAGAGAGCTGCCGGAGGAATCCCTGGGCGTCCAGCATCAGGCATCCTGCACGGGGCGTGCGCATGATTTCCGGATCGACTTCCTGCAAAACCGGGCCGACCAGCAAACTCATCGCAGTGAATGCGGCGTCAGGAACATCGGCACGATGAATGTCGCCGCCGGCCCAAGCTCTCTGTTTCCGAATACCGGCCGAATACGTGTTCTCGAACACCGTCACCGGTCCGGTATCGGAAAGATGCCGAACGTCCACACCGTGGTGGGCAAGCCGGCGTTTTATTTTCTCGTCGCCTATGCCGACTACCGCCACCCGACGGCCTAACCCTGCCAGAAACAGCGCCGCATACCAGACGGTGCCGCCCAGGGCCTGCACGGTCTTCTTGTTTATCGAAATGGTGTCATGCGTCGGATTGCCGATCAGATACATCATTGACGGATCTTTTGACTTTCGCAATCTTTGGACGTAGGCTGAAAGCAAACAGATGATGGTCCGTGATGATTTTTCAAATTGACACCAACAATACATCCGATCCTCACGTCAACCTGGCCATAGAGGAGGTCGCCCTGCGCCACCTCGACCCGGACCGCCAGTATTTTCTGATGTACGTAAACCGGCCGTCCGTTGTCGTCGGCCGCCATCAGAACATCCTGGAAGAAGTCAATCTACCCTTTGCAGCCCGACATGGCCTGCACGTGTTGCGTCGCATATCCGGCGGAGGAGCGGTCTATCAGGACTGCGGAAACCTGAATTTCAGCTTCATCCGGCACCACGACCGGCGAAGCCTGAAAGACGTCAGTCACATCCTCGAACCCGTCCGCTCGGCGCTGTTGAAATTGGGCGTGGTTGCCGAATTCAATCACAAGAACGACCTGTTTGTCGCCGGAAAAAAAATATCGGGCAATGCGCAATTTTCAGACACCAAGCGGATCATCTTGCACGGTACCCTGCTGCTAAACAGCGATCTCGTCTCGCTGCACCAGGCTCTGCAAGGGAACCCGGCGCGAATCATTTCGCGGGCACGCAAATCGGTCCCGAGCGATGTCACCAACATCTCAGATCATCTGCCCCCCGGCATCGGCATGGATGTGTTACAGCAACATCTGCTCGAGTGCATTGCCGAGCGGGAAGGGGGCCTGCAAAAAATCCCTCTTCCCGATCAAGAATGGAATTCGGTGCGCCGCCTTTCCAGGGAAAAGTACCGGTCCTGGGAATGGAACTTCGGCGAGGCCCCGGCTTTTCGAATTCAACGCAGTGGTCGGACGCCTGCCGGTTATCTGGAAACGATGATTGCGGTGGAAAGCGGCCGCATCGTCGGCATCCGTTTTGAAAAAAATGTCAATGGCATCGGCCATGCGGCGCAACTGGAAATGCAGCTGATCGGTGTCCCCTACCACCTGGACGCCATTCGGACCCGGTTGTCCGGCGCAGATATAAAAGGTTTCGGCACGACGCTAACGGCGCAGCAACTGGCGGAGTATCTTTGCGAAAAAGGGATCTCCGGGCTCGCCCCCGGTTTACAAAGTGCCTGACGTATCCTATTTTACAAGGTTGAATATCCAAAATCAGATCGTCAGACAAGGGCACAAAACCAAGCCACCGGTTCACCGTATTCTGGCGGCGGACTTGATTAAACGTTGGAGGATTATGGCATGCGACAACTGCATCAGCTCATATTGTCACTACTGCTGTTGACCGCAGGCGTTCTCGGCTCGCACGCCCACGCAAGCCTGGGGACAAATATCGATGTCGAGGAATTTACGCTGGACAACGGCATGCTCTTTCTGGTGGTCAACCGCCCGGCAATGCCCCAGGTAGCGGTCCGATTGGCCGTCCGGGCC
>JBAVJU010000092.1:0-11759 GCA_049687935.1 Desulfobacterales bacterium
CGCGGGGTGTTTTCCAACGAGTCCGGCCTGGGAAGTGCGCCGATCGCCGCCGCCGCCGCCCAGACAAAGCATCCGGTCACCCAGGCCTTGGTGTCCATGACCCAGACATTCATCGATACGATTGTCGTGTGTACCATGACCGGCCTGGTGTTGATCCTCACCGGCGCTTGGGACAGCGGGAAAACCGGGGCCGAATTGTCCACTTTTGCCTTTCAAAGCGGTATGCCCGGGGGCCACTATGTCGTTACCATCGGCTTGATCATGTTTGCCTATTCCACTATCTTGGGGTGGTGCTACTACGGTGAAAAGTCTATCGAATACATCCTGGGAGAAAAGGCGGTCAAACCCTATCGCTATGTCTTTGTGCTGGTGGTGGGGGTGGGCGCGGTCGCCAAGCTGGATTTCGTGTGGTCGCTATCGGATACCTTCAATGGATTGATGGCCATTCCTAACCTGATCGGCCTGTTGGCCCTTTCACCGGTCATTTACCGTGAAACCCGCGGATATTTCGCATCCTCGGGCGAGGGCGAGGACCCCGTTCAAGTACAGCAGGAAGAATGACTGCAGCCGTAATATTACAGAACCAGGGGGGCCGGTCAATGAGAACCGGCCTCGCGAGATCACTGGCCACTGTCATCTTCACGATCAGGATAACATCTTTATAAAACAGGAGAATCTATTATGGCGGCAGAAATGAAAACCATTGACGGCAACACGGCGGCGGCCCATGTGGCCTATGCCATGAGCGATGTGGCGACCCTTTACCCGATTACGCCGTCCACGCCCATGGGCGAAATAGCCGATGAATGGGCGGCCGGTGGGCGCAAGAACATCTACGGCCAGACTTTATTCGTGCGCCAACTTCAATCGGAAGCCGGTGCGGCCGGCGCCATGCACGGCAGCCTGGCGGCCGGGGCGTTGACCTGCTCTTTTACCGCATCCCAGGGGCTGCTGCTGATGATTCCCAACATGTATAAAATGGCTGGAGAGCTTCTGCCCGGTGTGCTGCATGTTTCGGCCCGCGCCGTTGCCGCTCATGCGCTTTCGATTTTCGGCGACCACCAGGATGTCATGGCGGTGCGCCAGACCGGCTTTGCCCTGCTGGCGTCGGCATCGGTGCAGGAAGTCATGGACTTGGGGCTGGTGGCGCATCTTTGCGCCATTGAAAGCCGGGTTCCCTTTCTGCATTTCTTCGACGGATTCCGCACCTCGCATGAAATCCAGAAGATCGAAATGATCGCATACGACGATATGGCCGGTTTGGTGAACTGGGAAGCCGTGGCCGAATTCCGTGCCAGGGGCGCCAACCCGGAAAGGCCGGAATTGAGGGGCACGGCCCAGAACCCGGATATCTATTTCCAGGGCCGCGAAGCCGTCAACCCATATTACGCAAAAGTTCCCGCCATTGTCGACCTATACTTGCAGAAGGTGGGCGCTCTGACCGGCCGCCGATACAACCCCTTTGATTACGTCGGAGATCCCCAAGCGGAGCGTGTCATCATTTCGATGGGGTCATCGTGTGAAACCATCGAAGAGGTGGTCAATTATCTGACCGCCAGGGGCGAAAAGGTGGGCCTGGTGAAGGTTCGCCTGTATCGTCCTTTTATTTCCGAGCGTCTCTTTGCCGCCATACCGGCATCGGCGGAACGTATAACGGTTTTAGATCGCACCAAAGAACCGGGTGCTGTGGGGGATCCGCTCTACCTGGATGTATGCGCCGCCTATGCCGAAAGTGAAAAAAAGATGCCGCGGATTCTAAACGGCCGGTATGGTCTCGGTTCCAAAGAATTTAATCCCGGCATGGTCAAAGCGGTCTTTGACAACATGACCGCGGAAGCTTCAAAGAATCATTTTACGGTGGGAATTGATGACGATGTGACGCACACCTCGCTGGCCGTCACTTCAGGATTCGATGTGGCCCCGGAGGGCACGGTCCAGTGTAAATTCTGGGGGCTGGGCGCCGACGGGACCGTAGGGGCCAATAAAAGCGCCATTAAAATCATCGGCGACAACACCGACATGTTTGCCCAGGCGTATTTTGCCTATGACTCCAAGAAATCCGGCGGGGTCACCATTTCGCATCTGCGTTTCGGCAAAACCCCGATCCGATCGACGTATCTCATCGATGCGGCCGACTACATCGCCTGCCACAAGGACAGCTATGTCACTATCTATGACGTCCTGGAAGGGATCAAGGCCGGCGGAACCTTCCTGCTTAATTCTCCCTGGAGCCTGGCCGAGATGGAAGAAAAACTTCCGGCTGCGATGCGGCGCACCATCGCGGACAAGAAGCTTAAATTCTACAATATCGATGCGGTCAAAATCGCCGGCGAAGTCGGCCTGGGAGGCCGGATCAACATGATCATGCAGACCGCTTTTTTCAAGCTATCCAACGTTATCCCGGTCGAAGACGCCATCGCCTATCTCAAGGATCAGATCAAAAAGATGTTCGGCAAAAAGGGGGATGCAATCGTCAATATGAACGTAGCGGCCGTGGACAAAACCCTGGATAACCTGGTGGAAATCACATACCCCGCCGCCTGGGCCGAGGCTTCGGACAAACCCGGACCGGCCGAAGACGAGCCGGCGTTTGTCACAAAGGTCTTACGCCCCATGGTGGCCCAGCAGGGCGACAAGCTGCCGGTGAGTGCCTTTGCGCCGGACGGCATCTTCCCGGTGGCCACGACCCAGTATGAAAAACGGGGGGTTGCCATCATGGTGCCGGAATGGATCATGGACAACTGCATCCAGTGCAACCAGTGCGCCATGGTCTGTCCCCACGCCACTATCCGCCCGTTCCTTCTGACGGATGAAGAGGTGAAAGAGGCGCCGGCGGGGTTCGAGGCCAAAAAAGCCCTCGGCAAAGAACTCAAGGAGTATCACTTCCGCATCCAGGTCTATCCCCTGGACTGCATGGGCTGCGGCAACTGCGCGGACATCTGCCCGGCCAAGAAGAAGGCCCTGGTCATGAAACCGCTGGACACCCAGACGGCCCTTCAGGTGCCCTGTCAGCAGTATACCGCAACCCTCCCGGTGCGGGATAATCTTCTGAAGCGCACTTCTCTCAAGGGCAGCCAGTTCTGCCGGCCGCTGCTCGAGTTCTCAGGGGCCTGTTCAGGCTGCGGGGAGACGCCCTATGCCAAGCTCCTGACCCAGCTTTTCGGTGAGCGGATGATCGTCGGCAACGCTACCGGTTGCAGTTCCATCTGGGGCGGCAGCGCACCGGCCGTCCCTTACTGTGTCAATCAGGACGGGTTCGGTCCCACCTGGGGCAATTCGCTCTTTGAAGACGCGGCCGAATTTACCTACGGTATGTTTCTGGGCGCCCTTCAGCAGCGGCGCAAATTGGCGGACCGGTCCAAGGAGGCCCTGACGGCCGGCACGGTGCCGCAGGAGGTCAAGGAGGCCCTTTCCGGCTGGCTGGACAACATGCAGGATGCCGAGGGGTCCCGCAAATACGGAGACCGGCTCAAAGCACTTCTGCCGGCGCACCGTGACAATCCGTTATTAAGTGAACTCGCGGCACTGTCCAAGCTGTTTACCAAGAAATCCTACTGGATTTTTGTCGGTGACGGAGCGGCTTATGATATCGGCTTCGGCGGCATCGATCATGTGCTGTCAACCGGCGAAGACATCAATGTGATCGTTTTCGACACCGAGGTGTATTCCAACACCGGTGGTCAGTCCTCCAAGGCGACGCCCACCGGCTCCGTGGCCAAATTTGCGGCTTCCGGAAAGAAAACCGCCAAAAAAGACCTGGGTGCCATTGCCATGTCCTACGGTTATGTCTACGTTGCCAACGTGGGAATGGGGGCCAACAAGCAGCAGCTCATCAAGGCGGTTACCGAAGCCGAATCCTACAACGGGCCCTCGCTGATCATGTGTTACGCTCCCTGTATCAATCAGGGGATCAAAAAGGGCATGGGCAAAAGCCAGGAAGAGACAAGTCTCGCCGTTCAGAGCGGTTACTGGCCGCTTTACCGGTATAACCCCGCATTGAAGGCCGAGGGTAAAAACCCCTTTTCCCTGGATTCCAAGCAACCCGATGGAAGCCTGCAGGAATTTTTAGCCGGTGAAGTCCGATACGCGTCCCTGAAAAAATCATTCCCGGATGAGGCCAAAAGGCTCAATGCGCGCTTGGAGGAAGAATACAGTGAGCGCTATGAAAACCTGAAGCGGCTGGCCGAAGAAAAACGCCCCGCCAAGACGGCGGAAGAATCTGAATAGCGGAATTTCCATCGGTCATCCCATCGGCTGTTCCGGAGCCCGCATCGGCGTGACCCTGATGGGCGAGATGGTGCGAAAGGACCATTCTCTGGGCCTTGCCACCCTCTGCATCGGCGGCGGCCAGGGTGTGGCCACGATTTTGGAAAAGGTGTGAACCAGATCTAAGGAGCATTTTATGGCAATCGGAAGTTATTGGGCAGACGATTATGTCCAAAAGGAAAAAAGCGTTCAAGAGGCCATCGCTACGATTCGCTCGGGCCAGCGAATTTTTATCGGTTCCTATTGCGGCGAGCCCCAATGCCTGGTCAGGGGGCTTGCCGAGGCCGCCCCGCACTTCAGCAATATCGAGATTATTCGCCTGATGTCCCATGAAACCACCCCCTTGTACCTGATCGCCAACAAAACCCAGGATCAAAGCCTGAGTATCCGGTCTTTTTATCTTGGATCGGCCAGTTCCGGTGCGCTGGCCAGAAACATGCGCTTTTACACACCGGTGATCATGTCCGCGATACCCCAGCTCTTCACCAGCAGAAGGATTCCCCTGGATGTGGCCCTGGTCCAGGTCAGCCCGCCGGATGATTTTGGCTGGATGAGCCTGGGGGTTTCGGTGGACGTCACCCTGGCGGCCGCCCTTTGCGCCGACCGGGTGATTGCCCAGGTCAATACCAAGATGCCCATGGTGCTCGGCCGGAGTTTTATCCATGTCAATGATGTGGATGACATCGTCGTGCACGATGAGGATCTCCTGACCATCTCCCCGGCTCCGAAATCAGAGCCGGCCAATCTCATCGGCCAGCATATCGCCCGGCTGATAGAAGATGGTTCAACCCTGCAGATCGGCCTGGATGCCGCCTCCCAGGCAACCGGCCAGGCCTTGTCGGACAAGAATGATCTGGGGATCCATTCGCAGTTCCTCACCGAGGATATCATGCATCTGTATTCCAGGGGTGTGATCAACAACCGCAGCAAAGGCTACAACAACGGCAAAATGGTCGCCAGCTGTGCCGTTGGAACACACGCCCTGTATGAGTTCCTGCATGTCAATCCGGCGGTGGACTTTTATCCCTCCGATTACGTCAATGACATCGATATCATTGCCCGTCACAACAAAATGGTTTCCATGAACGTGGCGCAGGGCATGGACCTGGCCGGTCAAGTTTCCTGCGATGCCGTGGCCTACACCCTTTTCGCCGGGGTTTCAGGCATTCCGGACTTTATCAGGGGGTCGAACCGCTCCCCCGGCGGAAAATCAATCATCATGCTCCACTCGACCACCGATGACGGCAAAACCAGCCGGATCGTGCCGTTGCTGAACAATACGATTGTCACCGTTCCCAGGGACGACGTGCGCTATGTCGTAACGGAGTACGGGGTGGTCAATCTTTTCGGAAAAAGCACCCAGGAACGGGCGTTGGCCATGATCAGCATCGCCCACCCCGATTTTCGGGATGAGTTGATGCATAAAGCCAAACAATTGGGCATGATCGGTGCCGAACGGAGTTTAGGTGAATCGGTCCACGGCATCTATCCGGTTAAAATCGAGGAAACCATCGTCATTGACGGTGAAAAGATTATTTTGCGACCGGCGAAACCGGTTGACGAAAGAAGGATCCAGGAGCACTTCTACCACCTGGATCGACAAGACATCGTTTCGCGGTTCTTTCATGAAAAAAAACGCTTCGTGCGCGATGATGTGGAAGGCATGAGCCAGATTGATTACATCCGCAATCTGACCATTGTCGCCGTCGTGGGAGAGTTCGGTTTTGGCCGCGTGGTGGGTGTTGGAGAGTATTATCTCGATGAAGCGAAAAATCTAGCGGAAATCGCCTTTTCGGTCAGCAAGGACTATCAGGGCAAGGGGCTCGGTGGGATTTTAATCCGCAAGCTGGCCGAAGCCGCCCGGGAAAACGGTATATCCGGCTTGTTTGCCATCACATCACCGCAAAACCAACGCATGATAAAACTTTTCAAGACATTGCCATACAAAGTCGTTTCGGTTTTGGGGGATGATTTGCTGCTGAACTGCCGCTTTGATGAACCCGCCTGACGACGTCTCTACCCTTACAGAATAGGAGAATTGCTTATGCACGCGCTCGATGCCATTTTCTCACCGCAATCGGTCGCCGTTGTCGGCGCTTCGACCACACCCGGCAAGGTGGGACATGACATTTTCGCCAACATTTTGCGCGGCGGCTACACCGGCACCCTCTATCCGGTCAATCCCAACGCCAAATCGATTTTATGTGTGCGGGCCTATCCGTCGGTAAAAAAAATACCCGATCAAGTGGATCTGGCCATGCTCATTCTCCCCCCCCGGCTGGCCCTTGAAGCCGTCAAAGAGGCGGCCGAATCGGGAGTTAAGGGGATTGTCATCGTTTCGGCCGGATTCCGTGAAGTGGGTGAGCGCGGCGCCGAGATCGAAAACCGGATCGTTTCGATCTGCAAAGAAGCGGGCATCCGACTGGTCGGCCCCAACTGCCTGGGCGTCATCAATCCATTGATTGAGGTGCGGCTGAATGCCAGTTTTTCGGCGCGCATGCCAAAGCCCGGTAAAATTTCTTTTATATCCCAAAGCGGCGCCTTGTGTACGGCCGTTCTGGATTTTGCCGGCGACCGGGACTTCGGGTTTTCAAAGTTTATCTCCATCGGCAACAAAGCCGACGTGGACGAGCTCGATCTATTGCGCTATCTGCACGAGGACCCGAACACCGAGGTCATCATGATTTACCTGGAAGAACTGCGCCGGGGACCCGAATTTGTCGAAACGGTAAAAGAAATTACGTCCGGCTATCGCAGAACGCCGGTGTTGGTGATCAAATCCGGCCGGACCATGGCCGGCGCTGCGGCGGCCGCCTCGCATACCGGTGCGCTGGCCGGATCCGAAGCGGTTTACGATGCGATTTTCAAGCAAACCGGTATCATTCGGGCAGAATCAATCCACGAGCTTTTTGATTTTGCGAGCGCCTTTGCCTATAAAGAGGAGAGCGCCCTCGGCAAACTGCGCCGAAAGGTCCCCCACGGGAACCGGGTGGCCATCATCACCAATGCCGGTGGACCGGGAATTGTGGCCACCGACGTGACGGTTTCATCCGGTCTCAGGCTGGCCCGTTTTCAGGAAGAAACCATCGCGGCCCTGGCCAGCCATCTTCCCGAGACCGCCAATCTCAACAATCCGGTCGATGTCATCGGTGACGCTTCCCCGGATCGTTACGAAAATGCGCTGTCGGCGGTTATAAAGGATGAAGGCGTAGACGGGGCACTGGTGATCTTGACGCCGCAATCGATGACCAACGCGCTGGCCACCGCCGAAGCCATTGTGCGCGTGGCCAGGGGTTCTCAAAAACCGATCCTGTGCAGCTTCATGGGGATCGTCGACGTCTCGGCCGGTGTAAAATATTTACAACAGTACGGCTATCCGGTGTTCAGCTTTCCGGAAAACGCCGCCAAGGCCTTCGGAACCCTTTACAAGTACTCCCAATGGGTGAGCCGTCAGCAGTTGGCCCCGTTGATGCTCCAACACGATCGGGAGCGGGCCGAGCGGATCATCCAGTCCTGTCTTGCGGCGGGGAAAACCCATTTGGGTGAACTGGACGGAACGGACCTGCTCCAGTGCTACGGTTTCAATGTGCTGCCGACACGGCTGGCCAAGGACGAGCGTGAAGCCGTCGAAATCGCCGAAGAGATCGCCTATCCGGTCGTGATGAAAATCGTCTCCCCGCAAATTCTGCATAAATCCGACGCCGGCGGCGTCGTGGTGGGACTCAAAAACCGTGAGGCGGTTCAAAAAGCCTTTAACGACATTGTCACCCGCGCGTCCAGATACGATGCCAACGCCATCATCGAGGGGGTCCTGGTTCAAAAATTGGCGCCCCCCGGCACCGAAACGATTCTGGGCATGAACCGATATCCGGTATTCGGGCCTTTGCTCATGTTTGGTTTGGGGGGCATCTACGTGGAATTATTTGAAGATGTGGTCTTTCGGCTGGCCCCCATTGGCCGCAACGAAGCCCGCCGGATGATGCATGAAGTTAAAGGCTTCAAGCTTTTCGAAGGGTTCCGGGGACGCCCGAAGGCGGATCTGGCCGTGATCGAAAAATCATTGGTCTGCTTATCGGATTTGGTTTTGAACCACCCGGAAATCTGTGAAATGGATATCAACCCGCTGATGATCCATGAAGAAGGCAAGGGGGCCACGGTGGCCGATTGCCGCATCATCCTCAAACCGCTCGAAAAAGGAGGCACTTATGCTGGAAATTAAAGATTCAGTGGCTGTAATTACGGGTGGTGCCAGCGGCATCGGCCTGGCACTTTCGAAGTATTGGCTTGAAAACGGCGGCAAGGTCGTCATCGGCGATGTTGTCGAACCGGCATTGAAGCAGGTCGCCGCGGAACTCAAGGGCGATGTGGCCACGGTACTCTGCAATGTTACCAAAGAGGAGGACTGCGCCAGACTGGCTGATACCGCCATCGAAAAATTCGGTCGGATCAACCTGGTCGCCCCTTTCGCCGGCATCATCAAAGACGGTTTGATGCTGTCTCCGGACCGGGAAACCGGGAAAGTCTCGCGAAAAATGTCCCTGGAGCAGTTTCAAGCGGTGATCGACATCAACTTGACGGGTGTTTTTCTGACCGTTCGTGAGTGTGCCGAGCGCATGATCAACCACAACTGCAAGGGACTGATCTGCCTTGTCTCATCCACCGGTTCTTTGGGTACGGCCGGCCAGATCAATTACTCTTCGACCAAGGCGGCCATGTCGGTGATGCCCAAGGTCATTACAGCCGAGTTCTTCCGCCGCGGGCTGGCCGATAAAATCCGTTGTGTGGCCGTTGCCCCGGGATATGTAGGGACCGCCATGGTAAAGGGAATGAATCAGAAAGCTTTAGAAAACATCGTCTCCCAGGTGCCCATTGGCCGACTGGTAGAACCGGAAGAAGTGGCGATGCTGGTCGGAGATATTTATCGCAACGAGGCCCTGGCCGGTGAGGTCTTTTTTATCCACGGCGGTCTGCGGTTGGGGTCGAAAGGATAATCCATTTGAATATTTACTTGCAGGCTCCAGCTTCAAGAGAGGTGAACCATGAATGAGAAGGAAAAAGAATCTTTCGATCCGAAGCCGGTTCTGGAGAACTGGTTGAAAGCGGCAACGGATTTCTGGGGACCGGTGATGGATATGGGGTCCACCGCTTCAGGAAAAACAGACACCTCGACGAAACAAGAGGGGAGTCGGGCAAAAAAAAATTTGGAATCG
This sequence comes from Desulfobacterales bacterium, assembly GCA_049687935.1. GTDB lineage: Bacteria > Desulfobacterota > Desulfobacteria > Desulfobacterales > SG8-13 > JARFQH01. Next base: position 9,477 of record JBAVJU010000092.1, read on the forward strand.
GCTCTAAGATCATGGAAGGCGATGTCTTCTGCCATGAGCGAACCAGAGGCCGGAAAATCCATTCTTGAGGGGATTCAGGCACTGCCGGAAATCGTATTGAAGATGACCCAGACCGGCTGGGACGGTTATTTTAAACTGCAGCAGCAGTGGTACGAGCGCCTGTCGAGAATCGGCCAATCCACGGAAGCATACCGGTTCGATAATCTCGACCAGGACGCCGTAAATGTCTGGCGCGAAATATACGAAAAGGAATTCCGGCCACTGCTGCATATGCCCCAGTTGGGCCTGACCCGAGTTTATCAGGAAAGCGCCAACAAGGCCCTGGACCAATTTAACTTGTTCCAAGCCGCCATAGCTGAATTTCTCCAGCTTCTCTATCTGCCCATGGAAAAATCCGCACAGGTCCTGCAGGAGAAGGTGGCCGAAATGGCCGATGAAGGCCAACTGCCGGAAAATCCCAAGGTGTATTATCAGATGTGGATAAAAATACTGGAAGGCCATTACATGACCCTTTTAAAGTCACCCGAGTATACCAATAAAATGGATAGCACCCTTGGTGCCTTTGAAAATTTTGTTACAGCTAAAAATGCGATCCTGCAAGATTTCCTCCAAACCTTGCCGGTTCCCACCGATAAGGATATGGATGAATTGTACCAGGAGATCTACCTGTTAAAAAAGCGGATGCGCCAGCACGAAAAACTGCATGAATTGGAAACCAGCCGCCAAGAACCTCAGGTTCGGTAACGTAAAGGAGGACATTATGGCTGAAGCAAAAATACCCGTGGATTTAATCCTGTCCAAGTTGGCCGAGGATGCCGAAAAAACACAGGACCGGGTCCAGAAGGCCAAGGATGTTTTACTGAGTGAACTCGATACCGCCATTGCCACCACCCCCTATGAAGTGGTTTACGAGGAAGACCGGGTAAAATTAAAACACTATTATCCGGTTTTACCGAAGAGCAAATTGATGAAAACCCCTTTGCTGGTGGTCTATGCCCTGATCAATCGCGAGACCATGCTCGACCTTCAGCCCGGCCGCAGCATCGTGCAAAATTTTTTAAACGATGGGATCGATCTCTACATGATCGACTGGGGGTATCCGACCCGCAAGGACAAATTCCTGACCATTGATGACCATGTGAACGGCTACATGGACAACATCGTCGATTTTATCCGCCGGCAGCACAGCCTGCCTAAAATCAATTTAATGGGCATCTGCATGGGCGGCACCTTTTCGGTGATGTATTCGGCGCTGCATCCTGAAAAAATCAAGAACCTGGTGACCACCGTGACCCCGACCAACTTCGATACCGATCAGGGACTCTTGCACATCTGGATGAAAAACGTGGATGCTGACCGCATGGTCAAAACCTTCGGCAACATGCCCGGCGATATCATGAACCTGGGATTTCTGCTGTTAAACCCTGCCCGGCTGATGATCGACAAGTACGTTGGTTTCCTGGAAAACATAGACAACAAAACCTTTGTGGAGAACTTTGTCCGCATGGAAAAATGGATCTTCGACAGTCCGGATGTGCCCGGTGAAACTTTTCGGCAGTTCATAACGGATTGTTACCAGAAGAACCTTCTGATTCAGAGCAAAATGGAACTGGGGGGCCGCCGGGTGGATTTAAAAAAAATCACCATGCCGCTTTTAAATTTTTACGGTCAGTATGACCACCTGGTCCCACCGGCCGCCTGTGAGCTGCTGACGAGCAAGGTGGGCAGTAAAGACACCCAGGACATCTGCCTGCAAACGGGTCACATCGGAATTTATGTCAGCTCCAAGTTCCAAAAAGAGTTCGCGCCGAAAATCGCCAATTGGCTCGGTGAAAGGGAGCCTGAAAAACCACCGCACCGTGCCCAAAAGGCATCATCAAGTCCGAAACCTGTCAAAAACAGCGTGGCCAGAACCGGATCGGTGCCGGTGCCGTAGCGACCATCACGAATCAATGGGATAAGAGCAGAGACTCACACCAGGCGGTTTCAACTATTGAGGAGACAAACCATGGCGAAGAAAAACGATTATTTTAAAACATTTTGCAAAGTCAGCAAGGCATTTGGGACGACCCATGATAATAAAGAACTGCTGAACCTGATCGTTGCCAGCACCATCGAGACCATGGGCGGCAAAGCCGCGTGCCTCTTTCTGGCCGACGAGGGCAAGGATGTGTTTGTGCCGGTGGCCCAAAAGGGATTGTCCGACACTTACTTGCACGCCAATCCCTTAAAAGCAAAAGAAATCGTGTCGGCCATCCAAAAGAAAGGCTATCTCCACTTTCG
>JBAVJU010000093.1:0-7761 GCA_049687935.1 Desulfobacterales bacterium
AAACGGTCAAGAGCATGACCCAAAGTGGTGAAGTTCATGGTCGTGATAAGAGCGATGAAGGCCAACAGAATAGCCAGCGACTTGAGCGAAATCTGGGCGGCCAGAATCACCCCGGGACGGGTAAGGGTCAACGGTCCGATACGGGTGAGCGCGTCCCCCTCGAAGGTCAACGGCAAGAGGACCCACAGCAAAACAAGAAAGCCGATGACGACCAGAAGCCGGCCGCCGACCGCTTTCAGATTCAAATGGGCTGCCAGCACGAGTGTGACGGCCGCAACCAGGGCGGCGAGAAGGGTGGGGAACCGATACGATACGGCCACGACAATCGAAAATGCGACCGCAGCCACCACCTTGAAGCGTGGATCGATGCGGTGGATGATCGAATCACCGATGGCGAAGGTTTCGTTGAACATCGGGCCTCCGGGGTCAAAGGCAAACCATCAAGATTTTCGACGCTTGCTGCTGAAATAGGCGGCCACGCCGATCAACCCGAAGATGTAACCGATGCCGCCGAGAATGTCGGTGACCGAAGGTCCGCTCGGCTGCGTTTCGACCAGCAATTTCAGGACCGGCTTCAGTTTCGTGTCCAACGCTCCCTCGACCGCATTCCGGATCTCGGCGGCGGTCACATATCCGGCGGGAACCGGATTGCCGCTCATAGCATCTGACGCACTCTGCGCTTGATCCGGGTTGGTCGAGGCGGGTGGTTGTGAGCCGGTTCCCGCCGCCTGAGACGGTGTGCCGATGCTGCCATCTTCAAGATCCGATAAGGGAATGGTCCACTCTCCCTTGTGACCCATGCCGGCGAGCACCACGACTTTCATTTCCGTCTTTTTCGGCACCTTGAAGGAGAATTCGCCGTTGTTATCGGTCACGCCCTTCAGCAGAAGATGGCCGCTGGTGTCATAGACTTCCACGGGTGCGTCCATCGGCCTGCGCCCGCCGCTGAATTTGCTCTCGACGTGCACCGTGTCCCCTTCGACCCATGCGAAGATGGTCACGTTGTGAGCCAGCGCCGTGCTGCAAGAGAGCAGCAGAAGCACGGCTGCTAAAAGTGAAATCTGCCCGATCTTCAGCGACCCCATTGTTTCGGCAAGATAGAACATAATGCTCTTGGGTTGTCCTTTTTTTATCCTCATTTTTCTCACATAATAAATTTATCCGAACGGATAAATTTATGGCAGCATGGCCGGCTGAACCTTCTTGAGAAATACGACGCAGAAGGCGGTGACGATACCCTCGATGATCATGACCGGTATATGGGCGGAAACCACCAGCGTGGCAACCGCCAGGAAATTTTCCTCGGTGAACATCAGGGCCAGGCCCACGAGGAGGGCGCCGAAAAAGACGGCACAAAACCCGTACCCGAATCCGGCCAGAAGAAGAATCCTTTGGTTTTTGTGCATCAGGGGCGCAAACAGGTAAAAGCAGATGACCGCCGGCAGGGCCATGATGATGGTGTTGACACCCAAGGTGGTGATCCCGCCGAATTGGAAAAAGACGGCCTGCAGCAGCAGCGCCACCAGAATCGCCGGAAATGCGGCCCATCCCAGCAGCAGCCCGACGATGCCGTTCAGGATCAGGTGGACACTGGATGGGCCGATGGGAACATGCACCAGGGAGGCGACGAAAAAGGTTGCCGACAGAATGCCGACCCTGGCGAGATGATCGTAATCGATTTTTTTGAGGCCGATCGCCGTTCCGGCCACGGCAAAAACGCCGCCCGAAATCAGTACCGGCGCGGACAATACCCCTTCGGAGATATGCATGGATTTCCGTTTCGCATCAAACCAGATGATCGTTCAGTGCCTATCATTTAACACGCTTTAAAATGGAGTCAAGCAAAACACCGCCAAAAAGGCGCCCTCATCCCTGAAGAATGTTTGCAAAGGTAAAGCCCCCGTTTCCGTGCCTATGCGCGGGGGTTTCACCTTTGGCGTGACATTTAAAATTCAACCGTGGTCCGTACGCCGGCGATCCAGCCGTCCATATCGCTGTCGCTGGCCGTGTAGTTGTCCTGCACGTACTGCAAATCGAAGGTCAGGGCCAGATAGTCATTCAGGCCGAAGCGCATGTAGGCCTCCACCACCTGGCTGTCCGTCAGGCTCTCCTCGGTCTGCTCGGCCCCGTCCAGGTAGGCGTAGCCGATGCCGATATTGTCCTGCTCGCGTCCCCACCACTTGCCGCTGATGTTGATCCCGCCGGAGTATAAGTTGTCATAGGTGATCAGGGCATCATCGGTTTGAAACCCAAAGCGGACCCAGGCTCCGAAAACCTCGCCCAGGGCCTGGTCGAAGGAAAACAGCAGCACCTGCCGCCGCTCCGCCGAGAGTCCCTCCGGGTCGAGAAAGTCCTCGCTGGAAAAATTGTAGTTCACCCGGTAGTGGCCTTCCCCCAGGGCGGTCTCCAGGGTGTAGTTCAATTGCACCCCGTAAAAGTTGAAGTTGCTGCCGTCGTCGTTTTCCCCGATGTTCATGTAAACGCCCCTGACCCCGATCGGGCCCATGTCCCACTGCGCCGCGCCGCCGATGTCCCAGGAGGGCAGGAAGGCATTGGGCCCGTTGACCAAGGCCTCGTTCATGAACTGGGTGTACTCGTCGTTGGCGTAGGCGTTGTCGTCCAGGTAGTCGGTGGCGTCGATGATCCCGCCCACCAGCCCCAGCGTGTGGTCCTCGCCGAAGGTGAAGGTGTGCTTGTACCAGGCCTGCAGCAGGTAGTCGCGGTTGCGCCCGTTGATGTCCTTGACATCGTCCTCCACCCCCGCCGCCCACGGCGCCAGGGTGAAAGGCGTCACGCCGGCCAGACCGTTGCCGGCACCAAAGCCGAGCAGAAAGAAAATCTCGTCGGCCTCGGTGGGTGTGATGCTCACCTCGGGCTGAAAGGAAAGCGCCCCGCGGCCTCTGTCGTCTAACTCCGGAGGACCGTCGACCCATTCGTACTGGTAGACACCGGAGATGACGCCGCCGATGGACACGTGCTTGGCGATGTCGGACAGCTCGCCGAACTCTTTCTCCGTTTTTTCCTGCTTCTGCTCCAATTCCGTGATGCGCTGCTTGAGCTGATCGATCTCCTGCCGGCTGGCCGTATCCTGCGCCCAAGCGCCTACCGCCGAAAATATCAAACAGATACCAATGATGAAAAAGCGTTTTTGCATCATCCATCTCCTCGGAACATCTATTTTTAGCATGAAGGTTAATTTTCCATGTAATGTCAAATTGATATAAATTCGTACCACCGATTCTATTTTTGCTGCCACGGCTCGAAGTGCACCCAAAGCACGGCACCGATTTCGACGCTCTTGTCCTGGCCGTCTTTCTTGATTTTGAAGTCGGCCTCGTTCAGGGCAGCAAAACCCCACCAGCCGGCTTTGGGAGCCGCATAAGTGAACACCCCATTCTGGTCGGCTTTGATGGTCTGGGTGACCATGTAATCGGTGGGGGCGGTGGCTTTTTTGTCCTTGTTGTAATATTCGATTTCAACTTCGGCATACGGTACCGGCTTGCCGTCCAACTTGACGATGCCTTGGAAGACGTTGCCGGCGTAGAGGCCATAGGGTTTCGACAGGGGCACGATCTCGGTTTTCAGCCCCACCTCCCCGTCCCAGCCCTCGTCGTCGCCGAAGGCCGTGACCACCGTTTTCGTGTAATGGATAATGAAAACATCTTCGGCCGGTTCCCAATAGGGCTGCGGTTCCATGTAAAACATGTAGACACCGGGCCGCTTGATCGCGTAATCCGCCTGCCAGGAGGATTGATCCATGACCTTTACGGGTTTCAGAGCGCTGCCAAGGTCCTCTTTCTTGCCGTTGGCCACGACGCCGAAGGCCTTGGGTTTGACCAACTCCATTCCGACCATTTCAAAGGGGTGCGAAAAAGAGAGCTGCAGGCGGACATTTTTGTCGTCTCCCTGCATGACCATCGAATCCGATGGGATCACCATCCCGAAATGGGCCGATGCAGACGTTACCCACAAAATTACCGACACCCACGCCGATGTGAAAAAAAAGCCCTTTTTCATCGATTCCTCCTCTGCAAATAAAAAAACCACGGGTATTCGGCACCTTCATGGTGCACACTACCTTCGTGGCTTTAAATTTGAGTTTAAATAGTGTTAAACTTGATTTTCCTACCGGCTTCTACCGGCGGTTAGGCGGTTATTATATCCAAACGGTTGACCAGTCAATAAAAAAATTCGGGGCTCCCTCCGGCGATGTTCTAACCTAGCCATGAACGTTAAATGGGTTGAACTTCCTTGACTTGACCCCTAAAATTCATTACGTAAAAAAGTTTTATAATCATTTTGCAAATTCGCCGTTTGGCGTCACCTTATTATATGAATATGAAAAATCGAATTAAGAAATTGATCATTGAAGCCGCCTCAGAGGCCTATGCAAAAGGGCTGCTGTCTTCGGCCGATTTTCCCGAGGTGAATCTGGAAAAACCCAAGGTCGAGGCCCATGGCGATTTTTCGACCAATTTCGCCATGGTCATGGCTTCCTTGCAAAAGATGCCCCCCCGCAAGGTTGCCCAGGCAATTGTCGATCAGCTCGACCATTCCGGCCGGCTGCTTGAAAAAATCGCGATTGCCGGGCCGGGCTTTATCAACTTTTACGTCACCCCTGCGGCCTGGCACCCGGTCCTGCTGGAAATTCAACAAACCGATCGGCGCTTTGGTGCCTCGGAATTGGGCGCGGGCGAAAGAGTTCAGGTGGAGTTCGTCAGCTCCAATCCGACCGGTCCGCTGCATGTCGGACACGGCCGCGGCGCCGCCGTCGGTGACAGCGTGGCCAATATTCTGGCGTTCTGCGGCTACGACGTGCAGAGGGAATACTACATCAACGACTCGGGCCGGCAGATTCAAACTCTCGGACGATCGGTATTTCTCAGATACCGCGAGCTCTTTGGTAAGAGCGCCCCTTTTCCCGAAGACTGTTACCAGGGGGATTATATTCGCGATATTGCCGCGCAGATCAAAGAACAACAAGGCGACGGCCTGCTCTATCGAGAAGAAGATGAGGCCGTCATGCAGTGTGCGCGGACGGCCGCCGGCGATATAATGGAGGGTATCCGGAAAGACCTCGCCCTTTTCGGCGTTTCATTCGATGAGTGGTTCAGCGAGCAGAGTCTGTATGATGCCGGAGAAGTGGACCGCATCCTGGCCGAATCCAGGCAGCGCGGCATCATCTATGAAAAAGACGGAGCCCTGTGGTTCAAGACCAGTGATTTAGGGGACGAGAAGGACCGGGTGGTCGTTCGCCAAAATGGCCAAACCACCTATTTTGCATCTGATATCGCCTACCACGAGGACAAATACCGGCGCGGATTCCAACGTGTCATCGACGTCTGGGGCGCGGATCACCACGGCTACATTCCCCGCATGCAGGCCGCGATCGAAGCCTGCGGTCACAAGCGGAATCAGTTCCAGGTCATCCTGGTCCAGTTGGTCAACCTGCTGCGGGGCGGGCAACCGGTCGCCATGTCGACCCGAGCCGGTGAATTCGTCACGCTGCGCGATGTCATCGACGAGGTCGGCAAAGACGCGGCCCGCTTTATTTTTCTAACCCGCCATTATGAGAGTCCCCTTGATTTTGACCTGGAGGTGGCCAAACAGCAGACGAACGAAAACCCGGTCTATTATGTCCAGTACGTGCACGCCCGAATATCAAGTATAATCCGTAAGGCAGGCGAAAACGGCATGGCAGACGTCCAGTGGGATGAGACCGCAATCGCGCGACTCGCGGAGCTCGAAGAAATCCAGTTGATCAAAACCCTCGCCCAATATCCCGAGACGGTTGCCGCCAGTGCGGAAAAATTGGAACCGCACCGCATCACCTTTTTCCTCATGAACCTGGCGGCGGCTTTTCATGCCTATTACAACAAACACCGGGTGTTGTCGGAAGACCCGGTGCTGAGCCGCGGGCGGTTGGTCCTCGTGGAATCGATCCGCAAGGTGATCCGAAACGGGCTGGCGCTGCTGGGGGTCGACGCACCCGACAAAATGTAGCGCTTCCCGGATCTCCTTTAACTTGTGAAAAACTGCACATTTCTGGATTGGAAACGGATCAGTGCTCTTAACGCAACCGTGGATGGGCGATCGTTGGCACAGTGGTAAATAACGGCAAACAAAAAGCCGCGGGAAAATCCCCTCCCCAGAACAGAACCCGTCGAATTGCCTGGGGACGCTATGGTGCGATTGTCCTGATTGCGGCGTGGATGTTCGGCCTCGGCGTATTGGTGGGACGCGGAACGGCTCCGGTGAAGTTCGATATTCAAAAGCTTACCAGAGAACTCGAAAATCTCATCGCAGCCGATGTAAAGAAACAGCTGGAACCGGTTGAGTTGGAAACCGCCGAAACGAAAACCAAAACCGAACTCGAGTTTTACGAGGAATTGAAAAAAAACGGACCGGTTGCCCCTGATCCGCCACCGCGCAACGCGTCAAGGCAGCCGAAGGAAAATCCGCCGCCTGACACCGTATCCCGTGAGGAGGACTCTCCGCCGCTCGAACAAAAAGTCCCGGCCTCAACGGCGGCCTCAAAAAAGTCCGTAACCAAACCGGTCGGGCAGTCGGCGGGGGAAAATCCAAGACCGGCGAATGCGGCCGCCGACCAACCTTTGGACAATACCGGGAATGTGACGATTCAGGCGGCCTCTTTAAAGGACCTTGCCGAGGCAGACGCAATGGTGAAAAAACTGAAGAATCGGGGCTATCCGGCCTATAAAACCATTGCCGTGGTCCCCGGGAAGGGGATCTGGTTTCGCATTAGAGTCGGTCGTTACAGCAGCCGGGAATCGGCCGGTGATGTCGTCGGAAAACTGAAAAAAGAGGGGTATCGCCCCATACTGGTGGAGGCGAATTAGTTTCCGTCCGGAAATGGCCCTTTTCCGCAATTTCGGCGTCAATCACGCTAAAGACGTGACAGGTCTTGCGAAATCGCTTGTGCGGCGGACAGTAGTCCGCCTCCGCGCGATGTCCCTGATTTCCTTGAACTTGCAGAAAATTGCACATTTCCGGATCGGAAACCGTCCAGTAGCTTCAGTGAAACCGTGGATTGGCATGAACTGGATTCCGTCCGGAAATGGCCCTTTTCTGCTGTAGAAATGATAAACGTATACCGCTGAGAGGTGTGTGTGAAAATTACCAGGGAAGAAATTTTGTACGTGGCCCATCTCGCCCGGCTGGAACTCGATGCAGTCGCCATTGAGAAATTTGTCGATCAAATCGGAACGGTCCTCGATTATGTGGATCAGCTCAAAGGCGTGGACACTGAGGGTGTTCGGCCCACATCCCACGCTATTTCACGGACCAACGCCTTCCGGGAAGACGAGCAAAGCGGTCATCTCGACCCTGCTGCGGCTTTGAGCAATGCCCCCGAAAAAGAGAACGGAAGTTTTATCGTGCCGAAGGTGGTCGGGTGAGGAGCGGGGTGTGGGTACCAGTTGCGAGTTGCGAATTATGGGTTGCCGGTTGCGAGTTGCGGGTTATGAGTTTCGAGTTTCAAGTTTCAAGTTTCTAATTACGGGTTAAGAATTTGACTGAGAAGCGCCCGGTACCCAAAAGGATGAAGTGATGAATCTCTACGAATTAACGATTCACCAGGCCCATTGTCTGCTGCAAAAGAAAGAGGTTACTTCAGAGGAAATGACCCGGGCCGTCTTGGAGAGAATCGATGCGGTTGAAAACAAGGTGGGGGCGTTTTTGACGATTTCTGCCGACCTGGCCATCGAGCAGGCCCGCCGAGCCGATGACGCTATCCAAAAG
>JBAVJU010000094.1:0-1623 GCA_049687935.1 Desulfobacterales bacterium
GACCCGGAGGAGAAGACCGGCAAAATCGTGTTGTCGATCAGCCGGGTTTTACCCACCTTCACCGCCAGGGCCATCAAAACCGTCCGATCGATACGCTCGACATCGACGAGGGTTTCCGGATCACAGATGCTCAGGTAGTCGATGTCGGTATCGGATTGCGCGGAAATCAGGTCGCGCGCCTCTTTCAGAATTCGTGCGGCATCCCGTTCGCCGGTTTCAACCCGTTTTCTGGCCTGCACAAGAGAGCGATACAGCGTTAAAGCCGCCGGGCGTTGGTCGGGAGTCAGGTAGGCATTGCGGGAACTCATCGCCAGACCGTCTTCTTCCCTGACAATGGGGGCCCCGATGATCTCGGTATTGAAATTGAGATCCTGGACCATGCGCCGGATGATCAGCAACTGCTGGTAGTCCTTCTCGCCGAAAACCGCGATGTGCGGTCGGACGATATTGAAAAGCTTGCTGACCACCGTGGTGACGCCGGTGAAAAAAACAGGCCGGGACAAGCCGCATAGGTGATGCGGCAGGTGTTCGAGCTTTACATAGCTCTGATAGCCGTCGGGATAAAGTGCCGCTGTCTTGGGCGTAAAAACAATGTCCACGTTTTCCTTGGCGCACAGATCGAGATCTCTTTCCAAGTTCCGAGGATAGGTCTCGAAATCTTCTTCGGGACCAAACTGGGCCGGGTTGACGAAAATGCTCACCACGAGGACATCGGCCCTTCGTTTTGCAATTCTCATCAGCGACAGATGCCCGTCGTGCAGAAAACCCATGGTCGGAACGCAGGCGATACGCCGACCGTCCCGTCGCAGGCTTTCGGCACGTTCCTGCATTTGTTCAACTGTTGGAATTATCTCTACCATTCGTCCTCTGAAATTTATAAACTCTAAAAATTAATTTAATAAATCTACAAAGTCAACCAAAAGCTTTTGTTATTCTGTATTTACTTGACATGTTGCCGTTTATCTGGTGAATCTGTTTTTTTGGGGCGGCCAGACCAATTTAAGGCAGCCAACAGATATAAACCACCTGCCGCACCGGTGGCTGAAAAGCCTCATACTTCCCGGATCCGATGCTTGAAAGCCTTACGCGGAAACAGAACCGCTGCCGAAATGCGCACGGCAGCCAGTTGTTGGAAAGGGGCGGGCATATGAAATGGATGATTTTTTTACTGGCTGTAAGTCTAACGGTTGTCCCAACAGCCTTGGCAACGGCGCACGCGTCAGGGCCCAAGACCGACCTACTCATGGCTGCCGGTCCCACAGAAACGAGCCACACCCAGCCAGGGTCCCTAATTGCTGCCGCAGCGCCCCCTGCCGGTCATGGGGAGTCGAACGCGCACGATGCGGCTGCAGCCAACCAAGAACACGGCCATGCCAACCTTGGCGAGGTGCTCCCCCTTTGGAGTTGCATCCCGTTCGCCGGCATGCTGCTGTCCATCGCCCTTTTTCCATTGCTGGCACCGGATTTCTGGCATCATCATTTCGGCAAAGTCTCTGCATTCTGGGCCGCAACGCTCAGCATTCCATTTTTGCTGGCGTTCAAGGGCCTCGCCCTTTATGAAATCCTGCACATCATTCTGGTCGATTACATACCGTTCATCATTCTTCTCTGGTCGCTCTACAC
>JBAVJU010000095.1:0-4605 GCA_049687935.1 Desulfobacterales bacterium
GGGGCTCATCGCCGCGCCCATGTCCCGCAGGCCGATGACCCGCGCCCTCAGGATGAAGGCCAGGCTGCCGAAAGTCTCCACGAATTTCAAGCCATGGTAAGCCGGCTCCGGTTGGACGAAGGACGCAAATCGGCCGGATCCCTCCCAGTCAAAGTTGCCCGAATCGACGATCAGACCGCCGATGGAGGTGCCGTGACCGCCGATGAACTTGGTCGCGGAGTGGATGACGATCGCGGCCCCGAATTCAAACGGACGCAGGAGATAGGGCGTGGTGACGGTGTTGTCGACCACCAGGGGGATGCCGTGCCGCCGGCCGACTTCTGCAATGGCGGCAATGTCGACGATGTTGAGTTTGGGGTTGCCGATTGTTTCGGTAAAAAAGGCCTTGGTCTTGTCGGTAACGGCCCCTTCCCAGGCCCCCGGGTCATCCGGCGGGACGAACTTGACCGTGATGCCGAGCTTTTTAAACGTGTGGCTGAACAGGCTGACCGTGCCGCCATAGAGATCGGTGGACGAAACGATTTCGTCGCCGGCTCCGGCCAGGGTCAGCAGCGCCAGCGTTTCGGCCGCCTGGCCGGAAGCCAGTGCCAGGGCACCGACCCCGCCCTCCAGCGATGCGATACGCTGTTCGAGCGCATCGACCGTAGGGTTCATGATGCGAGAGTAGATGTTGCCGAATTGGCGCAGTCCGAAGAGATCGGCCGCATGGGAGGTGTCGTCGAACGTGAAGGACGTGGTCTGGTAGATGGGCACGGCCCGGGCCTTGGTTTCTTTGTCGGGTGTGTGGCCGGCATGCACCGCGCGTGTGTCAAACCCTTTCATGTGTTCCGTCATGGATCATCTCTCCTTTTCACGGGATTTTAATATCATTTCAATATAATAAAACAAATTGGTCAAAACAAATTAGGCTTCCCCGAACGGCCGATCAGTCGCCCTGCAGCAACTGTAGGCCTTTCAGCGCAGCGCCCCAGAGGCCGCTTTCCTCATTGGTATTCAAGAATACCGGAATGCGGTCCAGTACGGGTGACATGACCTCCGTTTTTCGGAAAGCACGGGCGAATTCCCGGTGGGTCACCAGTTCGGGTAATTTGGCGGCGACCCCGCCCGAGATGTACACGCCGCCGAAGGCCACCACCGCAAGGGCATAGTTGCGGCTGAGCCGGCCGAGGAAGCGCGCCATCCACCTCAGGGTCCCGGATTCGTCGGTCAGCCTGGCCGCCACTTGCGCCGGTTCGAGGCGTTCTCCGGTCAAAAAGTGATGCAGTTGGCTCAGGCCGCCACCGGAAACAACCGTTTCAGCTCTGACATAGGGCTCTCCGGTATCCTGAAGCAGGTAGTGCATGTAGTTGACTTCCGCTGCCGATTCAAAAGGAAAACTGGCATGACCACCCTCGGATCCCAGGGCCGTATACCCCCCTTTTTCCAGCGGTATCAGAGTCGCCTGGCCCAGACCGGTTCCCGCTCCGATAACCGCCAGCGGCGCGGCGGGGTCGACCGTTCCCGGAAGGATCCGGCGGGCGGCATCCATCACCGGCGTTCGGCAGGCAAACGCCTGGGCAACGAAATCATTGATCAGGGCGCACTGCTTGAGGCCGAGTGCTCCGGCCAGCTCGGACAGGTCGATGTCCCAGTCGATATTGGGCGGATTGCTGTAAGTCTTGTTTATGATCGGCCCGGCGACCGCCATCACCGACACGTCCGCTGCCGAGGCCGGCAAATCGAAATTTTCTTTTTCCAACTGGTCGAGCATGGCTTTCATTGAATCAAATTCGGCGGTGTTCAGCCAGAGCGACCGGATGAGTTCCAATTGCCGGTCTTCACCTGTCCGGAAAGCGGCAAAGCGGCTGTTGGTCCCACCAATGTCGGCCGCCAGAATGGTCTTCATAACGGTTTCCCTCACTTTTTCCGGAAGCGTCTTCTCCGGATGGATTTGGGCAGATCTGGCGGCAGCAGTGCCGCCGCCTCTCCGTCCAGGAGCCAGAAGATTCCCCCGCGCTGCGGAGCGATCCTTTGGGGCGACAGCTGAGCGGATGCATCCGTCAACAGCAAACGAACCACGGGTGCTTTTTTCGATCCGGAAATGAGATACACGATACGGCGGGCCTGGTTGAGGACCGGCAGCGTCAGGGTCAGGCGTTCGACGTTCGGTGTTCCGCCCTTGACGGCCGTCACCCAGCGCGTCGTCTCCACCGCGCTGGCGTCGCCGGGAAATATCGAGGCGGTATGGCCGTCCTCACCGACACCCAGCAGGACCAGATCGAAAACCGGCTCAGCGCCTTCTATAGCCAGACGCCCTTTGCCGGATGTAATGATGACCCGGCTGTTTTCCGATGTCGTCATTGGTCGTCTTGTTCCAGAAGTTCAAGTGATTTTTCCACAACCTGCTCCGCAGTGAGGCCGAATTTTTCGTACAGCACCTCATGGGGGGCGGAGGCGCCGAAATGGGTCAGCCCAATCACCATTCCCCGATTGCCGACATACCGGTACCAGCCTTGGGGTACGCCGGCTTCGACCGCCAGCCTGGCTGTCACCTTCGGCGGCAGGACCAGTCGTCGATATTCTTCGGGCTGCTCCTCGAACAATTCCCAGCACGGTGCGCTTACAACCCGTACGGCGATTCCCTTATCGGCCAGCGCGGCGGCAGCGGCCAGCGCAATGTGCACTTCCGACCCGCTGGCCATGAGCAGGAGATCCGGCCGGCTGTCTTGCGGATCGCGAACGACATAAGCCCCTTTCTGCAACCCATCGGCCGGTCCGGCAACCGTGCGGTCGAGAACCGGAAGGTTCTGGCGGGTGAGGACTATCGCGACCGGGCCGCCGCTGGATTGCAAGGCCGCTTTCCAGGCCTCGACCGTTTCGTTGGCGTCGCAGGGACGTACGACCTTCAGATTCGGGATGGCCCTGAGGGCTGCCAGTTGTTCGATCGGCTGGTGGGTCGGGCCGTCTTCCCCCAGACCAATGCTGTCGTGCGTGAAAACATAGATGACGTGTAATTTCATCAGTGCCGCCAGACGAATGGCCGGACGCATGTAGTCGGAGAAGATCAGGAATGAGGCGCCGTAGGGTATCAGTCCGCCGTGGAGGGCCATGCCGTTTAACATACCGCCCATGGCGTGTTCCCGCACGCCAAATCTCATGTTGCGGCCCTCGAAGCCGGGCGGCTGAAAATCGCCTTCATTGTCGATCAGGGTCTTGGTGGACGGGGCCAGATCGGCGGAACCACCCATCAGGTTCGTCAACCCGCCGGCAATGGCATTCAAGATTTTGCCGGAGGCCACCCGGGTGGCCATTCCCTTTGGGTCGGTATCGAAAACGGGCATCTCCCGCTCCCATGAATCGGGCAAACCGCCGTCCGTCCACTGCCGCCAGCGGGCAGCCAACTCCGGATGCGCTTTAATATAAGACGTGAAGGCTTCCTGCCAGCTGCGGTCGAATTGCGCGCCTTTTTCCACGGCTTTGCGGAAATGATTAACGGCTTCCTCGGGCAGGTAGAAGGCCGGTTCTGCGGGCCAATTCAGGTTTTGTTTCGTCAGTTTGAGTTCTTCCGTTCCCAGAGGTTCGCCATGCGCGCCGGCCGTGTCCTGCTTGTGGGGACTGCCGTATCCGATGTGGGTCCGCACGGCGATGAAAGACGGTCGCCGGGTCTCATCCCTAGCCGCTGCGATGGCGGCCGACACTTGCTCCAGATCGTTGCCGTCCGTCACCTGCTGCACGTGCCACCCGTAGGCCGCGAATCGCTTCAAGCGGTCTTCGGTGAAGGTGATGTCGGTGCTGCCCTCGATGGAGATATGGTTGTCGTCGTAAAGGTAGATCAATTTGCCGAGGCCGAGGTGACCGGCCAAAGACGCGGCCTCGTGGGAGATGCCCTCCATCAGGTCCCCGTCGCTCACGATGCCATACGTAAAATGGTTGACGATTTCATGTCCCGGGCGGTTGAAAACCGAGGCCAGATGCCGCTCGGCAATCGCCATCCCCACGCCGTTGGCGAATCCCTGCCCTAGAGGGCCGGTTGTGGTCTCTACTCCCGGGGTGACGCCGTGTTCCGGATGACCGGGCGTCTTGCTTCCCCATTGGCGAAAATTTTTCAATTCATCCAGGGCCAAATCATAGCCCGTCAGATGCAGCAGGCTGTACAGCAGCATGGAACCGTGGCCGGCGGAGAGCACGAAGCGGTCACGGTCCGGCCAGGCCGGATTTTTGGGATTGTGACGTAGAAACCGTGTCCACAGCACATAGGCCATGGCGGCCGCCCCCATGGGCAATCCAGGATGGCCCGAGCGGGCCTTTTCGACCGCATCGGCGGCCAGCATCCGAATAGTGTTGATACACAGTTGATCGCGTCCGGTATTCATGATCCCTCTCCTATAAATTGCCGACGGCCGCTTCGGGCTCCAGCGTGGGTCTGGTTTTTAACTAGAGCTACCGGCCCGGCCATACTCTCCGTCCCTCATAGCTCATGAGTCGCCTTCGGACCCCAACTTCCGGCCGGATAGGTTTGAAGCGTTTGGGCCCGGTCGCCGCAGGTTTCGCACTCGGCCAGAATGGGGGTCAGAAAAGACCAGCACTGCTCCACGGCATCCTGACGCCAGAAAAGCATCTGGTCTC
>JBAVJU010000096.1:0-3556 GCA_049687935.1 Desulfobacterales bacterium
ATGTCGCCCCGCACGCCTATGTGATGGAGAACGGCCGGATCGTCATGGATGATTCGGCCGAGAAGCTCCGTGAGAATCCCGACATCAAGGATTTTTACCTCGGGATGACCGACCTTGGAGGAAGAAAGAGTTTCCGGGACGTCAAGCACTACAAGCGGCGCAAACGCTGGCTGACCTAGCGGGCGACTGCACGCCGTCGCTTTCCATCGGGTTCTGAACCGGGCACAGCACGCCCTTTTTTCGGTCGCACACGGAAGAAGACCCGCATCCGGGTCATGTTCGCCTATCGGAACCCACCAACCGTTGTTAACGAGGAGGGAGGGAGTAATGCGCAAACACACGTTTCTGATGACATGTCTGGTCATGGTCGTTGCGGCCGTCTTTCTGGCCGGATGTGCCGGTATGGAGACCAAACCGGCCGAGTCCAATTTCAAAGAACCCAAGGTCGTCTTGAGCCATGTCGAGGTACCGTACTACACCGGCTACTGGTATTACGCCAAGAAAGTGGAGCCGACCAAGGGCACTGCGGGTGATTACGGCGCGCCGTTGATGATGGCCTTTGTTTTCGATATCGAAAACCCGTCCGCCTATCCGGTTGAGCTGGACGGATTCAAGTTCACCATTCTGTTCGACGACTTCGAGGTCAACACCGTCAATTCGCCCGAGACCATGTGGATCCCGCCCGGTAAGACCAACCAGCTCAGAGTTCCGGCGATGTTCGACACCCGCCAAACCCTATTGACCCTGATGCTGCCGGGTGCGATGAAATTGAAAGAAAAAGGGACGACACCTTGGGACGAGCTCGAAAAATGGTGGACCGGCGCACCGGACTTCTCGTTTCCGGTGTCCGTCGCGGAAGGATCGGCTATTTTCAAAGCAGGCGGGGTGGTCAAGGTCGTTCCGTTCGCAGCGACCTTCCCATGATGAATGGATCGTGACCGCGGGTTGGACTGAACGGCATCCGGGGTGGATGATGCCCGGATGATCGATTGATAAGCGGCGGGGATGTGCCCCCGGGTAAAGTGGCATGTCCCCGCCGGCAGTTTTCGTTCCTGCACGAAAGGCATGACGGCATGGGACTCTATGACTTCACCTTTTATGATCTGATCAGCCGCAATGCGCGGATCTTCCGGGACCTGCCGGCCTGGTACGAGGTCGATGAAGACCGCACGCTGTCATTCGGGGAGGTCAAGGCGACCGTCGACCGCCTGGCCCAGGGGTTGCGAAGGGCCGGGATCAAAAAGGGCGATCGCTTGGGGGTGCTCGGGAAAAACAGCAGCGAGTTTTTTCTTCTCTACGGTGCCGCAGCGGGGCTGGGTGCCATCGTTTTACCGGTCAATTGGCGGCTGTCGGCCGAAGAGGTCTGCTTCAATTTGAATGACGGCACCCCCGCGGCCCTCTTCGTGGATGCCGAATACCAGGACATGATCGCTGCTAACAAGACGCGGCTGCCGAGCGTGACCGATTATTACAATCTTAAAGCCGACGCCGGTGACTTCAGACCGTTCAGTGTTCTTCTGGGGCACTCGGAAAAGTTCGATCCGGCCATCGACCCGGTGTCAACGAGCGACGGCTTCGTGATTATCCACACCGCCGCCGTTGCCGGCCGACCCAGGGGCGCTCTGCTCAGCCATGTTAACATTTTATGCTCCGACATGCATTTAATCTACCTCTTCGGCACCACACAACGGGACGTCCATCTGAATCTTCTGCCGCTTTTTCACATAGCCGGTCTGGTAATGGTCGCCAGTTCCTTTCATGCCGGCGCCCTCAGCCTGAACATGAGCAAGTTTGATCCTGCGAGGGCGGTCGAACTGATAGAGAGTCGCGGGGCCGGTATCTTGTTTGACTTTTCACCCATTCTGGCCTCGATTCTGGATGAAGCCGAGAAAACCGGCAAGAAAATCGGTGCACTGCGCGGCGTTCTCGGTCTGGACACACCGGAAACGATCGAAAGATACCAGAAAATGACCGGCGGCACGTTCTACAGCATGTACGGACAGACGGAAACATCCTGTCTGGCTACCCTCGGCCGATACAACGATCGGCCCGGTGCGGCTGGAAAAGTCATTCAACTGGCCGAGGTGTGTCTGGTGGACGAATATGATCGTCCGGTCGAAGAGGGCCAGGTGGGCGAAATCGTCATGAAAGGTCCCATGGTCTTCAAAGGGTATTGGAACCTGCCCGATGACAATGCCCACACATTCCGAGACGGCTGGCATCACACCGGCGATTTGGGGCGATTCGATGACAAGGGCTTTTTGTGGTACGCGGGCCGCAAGGCCGAAAAGGAGCTGATCAAGCCCGGTGGTGAAAACGTTTATCCGGCGGAAGTCGAAAAAGTCATTCTGGCGCACCCGGCGATTGAAAAAACGGTTGTCATCGGCGTTCCGGACCCGAAGTGGAAAGAAGCGATCAAGGCGGTTTGCCAGCTGAAACAAGGCCAGAATCTGGAGGCCGCCGAATTGATTGAATTCGTCGGCCAGCGGATCGCCCGCTTCAAAAAGCCCAGCTTCGTGGAGTTTACGACGGAGCTGCCGCTGCTGAAGGACGGCACTCCCGATCGTGCCAGAATCAAGGAGCTGTTTGGGGTATCCCAGAAGTAGGGTTGGGGAAATTCCAGCCCCTCGTTCAGGTGCGTTAAAAGCGAACAATAAAAGCTGAAAGCCCCGGGTTGTGTGTTTAAAACCCGGGAGTGTTTTCAGCTTTTTTTTGTTCTCGACAGGGATCTCTTACTGCCGTCGGTTGACTTCGGTGCTGATATCCTATAGACAACAAACCAGTAAGTAACCCAATGATTCATTCAGGAGTGTGTCATGGTCAGAACGGAAATTTCGCTGTTTTTGAAAAATGCACCCGGGGAACTCGGCAAGTTGGCGACGCTGTTCTCAGAGACGGGCATCAACATCGACGCCCTCACCATCCAGGACGCCTCGGCATACGTGCAGGAACTTTTCCGGGCCCGGGGAAAGTCACTGCAGCGGATTGCTTCTGCGGCCAGCTACAATTCGATGCGCAAGGATTCGGCCGAGTTCGCACTGATCCGACTGCTGGTCGGCGACACCGACAAGGCGGTCGATCTACTGTCGAAGAACGAGTATGTTTTCGACATCATGCCGGTCATTGCGCTCGAGCTCGACAACCGCCCCGGAGAGTTGGCCAAAATTGCCAGCAAATTCGGCAAGGAAGGAATCAACATCAACTATGTCTACGGTTCGGTCTCTTCGCCCGAGGCAAAATGTCTGTTCGTGTTTTGCCCGGAGGATATCGAGTTGGCGACGCGCATCTTCAAATAAATTTTAAGGGCAATGCTATGCGATTGCCCTTAAAATTTATGAAACGCGGCTTCGCCGCTCAGGGAACGGGTGGGGCAGTGGCGAGCGTTTGATGCGGGGAAGACTGTTTGACTGTGAGGCAGACAGCGACCTTGCGGTCGTTTGAAAAGGATGTACGCTTAAAAATTTATGAAACGCGGCTTTGCCGCTCAGGGGACGGGTGGGGAAGCGGCGAGTGTTTGGTGTGGGGAAAGCCATATGATTG
This sequence comes from Desulfobacterales bacterium, assembly GCA_049687935.1. Classification (GTDB taxonomy): domain Bacteria; phylum Desulfobacterota; class Desulfobacteria; order Desulfobacterales; family SG8-13; genus JARFQH01. The sequence goes on from JBAVJU010000096.1 coordinate 3,541, forward strand.
TTAGGCGGGCAGCGGC
>JBAVJU010000097.1:0-5235 GCA_049687935.1 Desulfobacterales bacterium
TTCTGGATCAAGGCCTACATTCTGAAATTCATCATGGACAATTGGCGGTTGGTGAAAATAGGGACCACTCAAGGCCAGCGCAAGCTTTTCTTCAAACTCAAGAAGGAAAAGCAGAAACTTATCGACCAGGGGTTCGATCCCAAGCCCAAGCTGCTGTCCGAGCGACTGGGGGTTTCCGAAAAAGAAATCGTGGACATGGATCAGCGTCTCGATGGTTGGGACCTTTCGCTGGATGCGCCTTTCAAGGACGATTCGGACACTGAGCGGATCGAGTTTCTCAGTACCGCCACCGAGTCGATCGAAGACAAAGTCGCCAAAAAGGAGATCGAAGCCCTGCTGCACAACAAGATCGCCGAGTTTCGAAAAAAAATGACCCGCCGGGAAAAAGAGATATTCGACTTGCGGATTTTCTCCGACAACCCGGTGACCCTGCAGGAAATCGGCGATCGTTACGGGATTTCCCGTGAGCGGGTGCGACAGGTGGAAAAGAATATCGTCAAGAAAATGCGGGAGTTTTTCAAGCGCGAAATTCCGGATTTTGCGGCTTACACGGAAGAAAGTGCCGCCGATTGACTTTCGACAAGTTTTCACATTAGATCAGATCCACACAATATGAGCTCGGGTTACATGAGAAGTCTACGTCATTTAATTGCGGCCGCAGCGGCCGCAGCCGTTTTTTTGGGGTGTGCGGCCATCGACGGCGCCAACCGAAACGGTGCCGGGCGAAAGACGTCGAGCGACCGTCCGGAAAACGCCTACTTCTATTATACCGAAGCCGAGTTGGCGCAACAAAGCGGCGACAATGAACAGGCCGTTCTTCTTCTCAGGAAGGCCATCGAGATGGACCCGACTTCCGTCTACCTGAAGAGGGAACTGGCTGTTGAATACGTTCAACAGAAGGACTTTCAAAATGCTCTGGCGGTCGCCGAGGATATTTTAAACAGTCATCCCGATGATGTCGAGACCCTGATCGTCTACGGACGCATCAAACAAGGTCAGAACCAGCTGGATCAAGCCGGCCGGGCTTACGAAAAGGTCATTGCACTCGACAAAAAGCAGCAGGAGATCTACCTGCTGCTAGGCGGCATCTACCTGCAGAAAGAGCAATACGACGATGCCCTGCGCGTCTTCGAGGAGTTGGTCGGCAACTTTCCCAACGCCTACACCGGACATTTCTTCCTCGGCAAGATCTACGCCAAGCAGGGTCAGACTAAAAAGGCTGAAGCGGAATTCAAAAAGTCCCTGGAGATCGAGCCGTCGCTTCTCGAACCGCGTTTCGAGCTGCTCGAACTCTACCGGGGCGAGGGCAAATCCGACATCATTCTTCGAACCTACGAAGACATCCTGAAGAGCAATCCCTTCAACATCCGCGCGTCACTCGAACTCGGCCTGATCTACTGGAAAGAAGGACGCCGCCGGGACGCCGAAAAACTTTTCCTGGAGATGGGCCGCCGAAGCACAAGCGAGTTCGATGTCGTTTTGAAAGTCATTCAGACCTATCTGGAGCCGGACCGCTACGAGGACGCCGTTATCGTCATCCAGGGGCTTCTAAAAGCCTCCCCGGACGACCCCGACTTGAATCATCTGGCCGGGATCGCCTACTACGGCCTCAAAGACAACGAGAAAGCCCTGATGCACTTTCTCAAGGTAACGCCTCAATCCCGCTTCTACCCGGACGCGGTGGTTCATATTGCTTTTCTGTACCGGGAAAAGGGCGAGACCGGCAAGGCCGTCGAACTGCTCGCAAATGCCGTGGAAGACAATCCCGACAATGCCGAATTCAGATACTATCTCGGCACTTTTTACGAGGAGAGCGAAGCGTATGAAAAGGCGGTTCAAATGCTCAATGAGGCCATTCAGCTCGATCCGGAGGAGACCAAGTACCTGTTTCGGCTGGGGGTGGTTTACGATAAATGGGGACGGAAAGAAGACTCGATCGAGACGATGAAGACGGTCATTCGTCTCGATCCGCAGGACGCCAGCGCTCTTAATTATCTCGGATACACCTACGCGGATCTCGGAAAGAATTTGGAAGAGGCCGAACGTCTGATCAAGGAAGCCTTGAAGGTCAAACCGGACGACGGGTATATCACCGACAGTCTGGGATGGGTCTATTACAAAATGGGAGACTATTCGAAGGCGCTCACCGTCTTAAAAAGAGCGGTCGAACTGGTGCCTGAGGACCCGGTTATAATGGAACATCTGGGGGATGCCTACCTTAAGACAAAAGACAAAAAGAATGCTCTGCAGTCCTACGAGCGCTCCCTGAAGCTCGGGCACAAGGACCGGGCGGCCATCGAAGCAAAGATCAAGCAGCTCAAAGAATATCGATGATCACCGCATCCTGCCGACATCTGTTCTGCACCGCCGGCGCCTGCCTGGTGCTCGTCCTGTCGGCCTGTTCCGCAGTGAACCGGCTGCCGCCCGAGGAACGATCGACGGCACAACTCGAAGCCCAGGCGGTATTGGAACAATTGGCCCTCACCAATGCGTCCCTGTCGTCCTTCAAGGGCCTCGGCCGGATCAAACTTTGGGGTCCGGATCGGCCGCCCCTTTCGGAGCGGGTGGCCTGGATTGTATCGGCGCCTGAAAAACTCGGCCTCGTGGTCCTTGCGGCCGGCCGGCCGGTGGTGAGAGTGGCGGCCGACGGCCAATTCATTTACATGGTCGATCTTCGGGACCCGGTGGGGTCCTACGCAAAGGTGCGGACCTCCGACGCCAGTCTCGAGCGGTTGATTCGCATTCCCATCACCGTGACCGACATCATCACCATCCTGGCCGGGCGCATTCCGATCCGGGGTCACTCCCGCGCCTTTCTTCAAAAAGACCTGCAAACAGAGCAATGGCTTCTGGTGTTAGAGGACTGGTGGCACGTCGTGGAAAAGATTTACTTCAGCGCCGACCGGAAAGACGTCCGCCGGTTGGAGGTTTTCGGTGCCGATGGGAAAGTCCGCTACCGGGCCGAATTCGAAGAGATGCAAAACGTGCCGGGCTATCGCGTCCCCCGCCGACTGGGCCTGAGCGACGATGCCGGCAACGGCGTGCAGCTCGTTATCGAACAATTCCTGACCGACGTGCCCGTCACCTCCTCCATGTTCGTCCTGCCGCCGCCCCATTCCGGTTCACCGTGAGACTGTTTTCGATCGATTGATGTCAGGAGGGTTGACTGTGATAGCCGAAATCCTTGCCACCGGCGATGAAATCCGCAGCGGCGCAGTAGTGGACAGCAATTCGGCCTTCATTGCGCGCCGACTCGAAGAGGAGGGGATCACGGTCACCCGGCACAGCTGCGTCGGTGACGACCGTGACAGCTTGGCGGCGATCCTGACCGAGATGGCCGGCCGGTCGGAGCTGGTCGTGGTCACCGGCGGTCTCGGTCCCACGGCCGACGACCTCACGGCTGAAGCTGCCGCGCTTGCGGCCGGTGTCGAATTGGCAACCGACGCCGCCGCCCTCGCGTCGCTGGAGGCATTTTTTCAGAAGCGCCGGCGCCTTTTCAGCCCGTCCAACCGGAAGCAGGCCCTATTGCCTCAAGGTGCTGTCTGCATTCCCAATCCGATCGGCACGGCGCCCGGGTTTATGATTCTACTGGGTCGATGTGCGGTCTTTTTTCTGCCCGGTGTGCCGCATGAAATGCGGTTTATGCTGTCGGAACACGTTCTGCCGATGATTCGGCGCCGACAGGGTCTGGAAGGGGCAGGCGGCGGCCGACTGACCGTTACGACTTTCGGGCTGACCGAAGCGGCCGTCGGTGAAAAGATGAGCGGCTTCGGAACCGATTTCCCGCAGCTGCGTCTGGGATTGTGCGCCGAGTTTCCCGAGATCCAGGTGCGGATCAGCGCACCGGTGGGAGAAGCCGCCGCCGCCGGCCAGGTCCTGGAGCAGACGAAAGGGTGGATTCGGGAGCGTCTGGCACGACACGTGCTGTCCTTCGAGGGGAAATCCCTGGCGGAGGTGCTCGGGGGCCTGCTGCGGCAAAAAAAGGCGACGCTCGGCGTTGCGGAAAGCTGCAGCGGCGGCCTGCTGGCCGATCTGCTGACCGATGTTTCCGGCAGTTCCGACTATTTCCTCTTCTCTGCCGTGACCTATTCGAACCGCGCGAAGGTCGAGGTTCTCGGCGTAAAGGCGCAAACGATCGAACAATTCGGAGCGGTACACGAGGAAACGGCTGCTGAAATGGCTGCCGGCGCCCGGCGGGTGTCCGGCGCGGTGTACGGCATTTCGACCACCGGCATCGCCGGGCCGACCGGCGGTACGCCCGATAAGCCGGTCGGTACGGTCTGCATCGGCTTGGCCGGACCCTTCGGCACAACGTCACGACGCTATCAGTTTTTCTTTGACAACCGTCGACTGCACAAGAAAATCTTCGCCTACGCCGCCATGGACTTGCTGCGGCGCCGGCTACTTGAAAATTGAAACTCGAAACTTGAAACTCGCTGCCAGGGTGCCGCCCCAGTGAAATAGGCTTCGCATTTCACGGGGCAGGCAGATGCAAGGCGTCGGGCACGCAGACGACCTTTTGCACTTCAAGTGCCCGATAACAAAGCAGATGCGGTGCCCTGTGAACGCTTACAGCGGATCAGTTGACGCGGCCGCCATCGGCACGCAGCAGTTTTTCCCCGTGTTTTTTCAGGGTGCCCAATAGTGGTTTGAACCGCTCGAATCGACGCGGTCGTTTCTTGCGGAAAATTTCTTCCAGGGACAGATGCGGGTCGCTGGACGGCGACCGTAGATACCGTCGCAGGGCTTCCAGCCGGGATATGAGCTCCCTTTCCATCTGGGTCTTGAGAATTCCTTTGCTGTCCAGAATCTTCGCCTTCAATGCCTCGGGAGGTTTGGCGCCCTTGTATTTGAAGTGTTTGTAGTCGATGCGCAGCGTGATCAGGTCGAAGAGAATACGTTCATAGTGCGGCCCCAGGCATAAGACTTCCGGCACCAGTTCCCCGAAATGGGTGACGCCCAGAATGTCTTTGCCCAGGGACCAGTAGCTGTCGAGGAATTCGTGCTCCAGGTCCTTGTAGTTCTGCAGCGGCATGTACATCCGCCGCAGGTGCATCAGGACCTTCTGGGCTTTTTTCTTGTGCCCGCCGATGATGACCGAACCGCCAACCTCTCCCCGTTTGGTTCCCTTGGTCCACGGCGCCCCGGTTATGCCGAAGTCGTTGAACACCGGTATCAACAGAAGGGCCGACAAGGTGTTGAGGGCCAGTGCATATCCGGCCGACGGTCCGCCGA
>JBAVJU010000098.1:0-18749 GCA_049687935.1 Desulfobacterales bacterium
GTCAGTCAGCCGCCGAACAGTCCGCAGGACATAGCGAGCTACCGGGCCTGGAAGCGTTTTGTAAAGGAAAAACGCCTGAATGTAAACTTCGAGGTCGGACAGAAAGTCGACTTCTCCGCCCTGGTGGGTGCAGCCGCCTCGATGGTCACTACAAGCATTGCGGAGGGATTCGGTTTTTCCTTTCTCGAGCCCTGGACGGCCGGGTTGCTGTTGTGGGGACGCAAGCTCGGGGAGGTGTGCCGGGATTTCGAACAAAACGGCGTCCGGCTGGACCATCTTTACGACCGGCTCGCGGTCCCGTTCGACGGGTTCGACGCGGACGCTTTTTTCCAGCGCCGGCGTGCGGCGGCATTCGCCGCTGCGGATGCCTACGATCACCCTCTCGCTCCGGAAGCCGTGGATCGCAACCTTGCCGCCATGGCACGCGGCAAGATGGTCGATTTCGGCAACCTCGACGAAACGTCTCAACGGCAAACCCTTTCACGGCTGCTGACAGATGGGGCTGCGAGAGCGAATCTGATCACGCTGAATCCTTGGATGGAGCGCCCCGGGATCGTATCAGATTCTGAGGATATCATCGCCAACAACCGCAAGGCCGTTGCGGATCGTTACAGTCCGGCACTTTACCGGGAGCGACTCTTGACGATCTATGACCGGGTTGCCCGCCACCCGGTTCGCCACCGGATCGACAAGCGGGTGCTGCTCGACGCATTTTTCGATCTCGAGCGATTCCCGCTTCTCAAGTGGAGCGCTTATGACGGTTGAAAAGGCCATATTCGAGCGGCACATCCATCCTCTTGCGCCGATACCGACCGGAGTTGAACCCCGTCTGGAGGGGATGCAGAACTTCAGGGCCATGCTCTTCGACGTTTACGGCACCCTTCTGATCAGCGGCTCCGGAGATATCGGCATCAGTCGTGAACAGTCTGTGAAAGAGGATGACCTGCGGGACTTGCTGCGTCGCTGCCACATCGACCGGACGCCGGACGGTCTTTCAACGGCGCTGCATCGGGCCATCGAACAGGAGCACGCAAAAGCGCGGCGACAGGGGATCGATTTTCCTGAGGTCGACATTGTCCGTGTCTGGCAAACGCTTCTCGGCATCGGGGATCTGCATCGGCTGAAATCCTTTATTCTCGAGTACGAACTGACGGTGAATCCCGCCTACCCCATGCCCGGTCTCACCCCCCTGCTGTCGACCTGCCGGGCCCATCGCCTGCCGATGGGCATCATTTCAAACGCCCAGTTTTACACACCGCATATAATGGAGTGGTTTTTGAGATCGAGTCTGGAGGAGAGTGGGTTCGATCCCCGGTTGACTTTCCTTTCCTACCGGTTCGGACATGCCAAACCGTCGATGGTCATGTTCAAGCGGGCGGCCGACGAACTCTCCCGCATCGGCATTCCGGCCGAGGCGGCCCTGTATGTCGGCAACGACCTGTTGAACGATATCCGGCCGGCGAGCGTCGTCGGTTTCAAGACCGCTCTTTTTGCGGGCGATGCCCGCTCGCTGCGCTCGAGAGAGTCCGATAACCGCTGCCGGGGACTGTCACCCGATTTAGTCGTAACCGACCTCCGGCAGCTGATCACCGGGATTGTTAACCCTTAACCGAGGAGCCGCCATGGACAAATATCTCGACATCCTGCCCACATTCGTTGATAAAATTCGGGAGGTGCGGGAAATCATCATCAGCAATATCGTGCTCATCGGACAGATTTCCGCCCCGACGTTTCACGAGCGGCGGCGGGCCGAACAACTGGTGGAGCGCTTCGCCGAATGCCAGGTGGACGAGTGCACGATAGACGATTTCGGCAATCCCATAGGGGTGATCCGTGGATCGTCTTCCGACAAACCGGCCATCTTCGTCGTCGCGCATCTCGACACCTTTTCAGAGGTGGTGGCCGACCAGCACTACGAGGTGACCGACAAAATCATCAGCGGTCTCGGCGTTTCGGACAACTCAGCCGCCGTCGGCGTACTGGCGTCGCTGCCGGACATCTTCAAGCGTTTGGGGCTGCAATTCGAATCTGACGTCGTTCTGGTCGCTCCCGTTCTCTCCCTGGGAAAAGGAAACCTCAGGGGAATCCGCCGGTTGCTCAAGGCCTGGCCGACACCTATCGCGGGCGCCGTCTGCTTGGAAACCGTGGAACTCGGCCGGCTCAACTATTACTCCGACGGCATGATCCGGGGGGAGATCGACTGCAGCATCGCCGTCGAGGAGAAAAGGGAACGGTACCACAAACCCAACGCGATTCTGGTCATCAACGAGGTGATCAATGCCATCCTGAACCTGCGCCTGCCCCAAAAGCCCCGGACGCAAATCGTGATCGGGCGGATCGCCGGCGGGTTCAACCACGGAAAGATCGCTTATGACGCCAAGATCGGGTTTGAAATCTTAAGCGACTCGGATGACCTGGTAAAGGAACTCTTTGCCGACATCGGGGATATCGTCGCGGGGATCAACAAGGCGTATGCCGTCGCGTTGAAGCTCAACCGCATCAGCAATCTGGGTGCGACCAGCCTGCGGTACAATCACCCGCTGGTCAAATGCGCCTCCCGAATTTTGGACCGGCTGGAGATAGAGGCCGTCAGCGAGCCGAGTGAAACGGCCTTGTCCATCTTCCTCCAACGGCAAATCCCGGCGATCACCCTGGGAATCACCAGCGGGGACAATTTCCACCAGGACGGCGCCATGGTGGAAATTGAGCCGATGTTCAAAGGGATCGCTCAGATTCCGGCCCTGGTCATGGCCATGGACAACGGGGTGTGCAATGAATAAGACCTGGATCGAGTCGAACACGTTCCACCATTCCGAATTCAAGGATCTCAATCGACTGGTGGCGGAGAAACGGCGCAAGAAACTCTCCATCTCCCTGTGTCTGCCCACCTTGAACGAGGAAAAGACGATCGCCAAGGAGATCGTCATCATGAAATCGGAGCTCATGACGCGCTGTCAGCTGCTGGACGAGATCGTCGTGATCGACTCCGGTTCGACGGACAAGACCCGCGACATCGCCCGAGCCTACGATGTGACGGTCTACGAGGCCGACGACATCCTGCCGCAGCTGGAAAAATTCAAGGGCAAGGGAGAAAATCTCTGGAAGGCGCTTTACGTCACCCGGGGAGACATCATCGTCTACATCGATGCCGACATCAAGAACATTCACCACCGCTTCGCCTACGGATTGCTGGGGCCGCTGTTGCTGTCGGATCGCATCAGGTTCAGCAAGGCGTTTTACGACCGGCCGATATCGGTGGGGGAGAACAAGTGGCGTCCGACCGGCGGTGGACGGGTGACGGAGTTGGTCACCCGTCCGCTTTTCTCCATTTTTATGCCGGACCTGACCCAGATTCTGCAGCCGCTTTCGGGTGAGTACGCAGGGTATCGCACCATCTTCGAAGACATACCCTTTCCCGTCGGATACGGGGTAGAAACCGGCATGCTGATCGACATCCACGAAAAATGGGGGCTCGAGGTCATCGCCCAGGTCGACCTGGACCGCCGGGTTCACAAGAATCAGGACACCAAGGCGCTGGGGCGAATGGCCTTCGTGATCATCAGGACCTTCTTGAGGCGCATCGAGCGATTGGGTCGGGTCGACATCAAGCAGGACCTCTTCGAGGAGATGATTCAATACAGCCTGATGAGCGGCAAACTGCAACCGGAAATCCGACGGCTAGAACAACACGAGCGGCCGCCGATGGCCACGGTCGCCGAGTATCGGGAGAAATTCGCCCCAAGCAGCCGCGACTGATTCGGCACGCCGGTCGGCATTATTTGTCACAACAGCAGCAGTTTTCTGCTGGAAGAGAAAATGGATCAGTGGTCCCACCGTCCCGATCCAAAACGTAGCAGCAGCACAGGTTGGTTTTACCCACTGAGTCCGTCGGGGCCCATTTACACGCGTCGGCAGCTTTTTCTTCGTTGTCGCTCAAGAGGGGCCCTTCTCTTTATCTTCGATGAATTTTTCGACGCCCAGATGAATGCCTTTGCCCGGCAGGGCCATGAGCGTCGAGGTGCCATGCGCCAGAAGCTCCCCGGCGGCATCCTCGACTCTGGCTTCCGCATAGCTGATGGTACGCCCGGACCGGATGCAGGCTCCTCTGGCCGAGATCGTCCCGTTTGACACCGGTCTCAGATAGTTCAGTTTGAGATCGATGTTCACGAGGCCCGCGTCTTGCGGAAGTCTCATCAATACGGACCAGAAAGTAGCCGTGTCGATCAGGGTGGCCAGGACGCCGCCGTGGACGATGCCGAACGGCTGGAGATGGCAAGCTGCAATTTCGCATGCCACCACTGCGCGGTCTAGGTCGATCGAGACCAGCTTCATGGGCAGATGCCGAGGGAACGGGCTGTTGTTCACCGTCTCGATCAGCCGGCGGATATAGTCATCGTTTAGTCGTGACATGGTGTAATTCCAAGACGGGTTCGTGCCCATCTGCGGTATGGGTAAAATCACCCTCTTTTTTTCGCGCTGCTTGCATCGAGTTCGGCCTTGGCCTCCGCCGCCAGATCCTTGAAAGCCGTCTCAGCGGCGGCCGCCACTGTCCTGACGAAGGCACCGGTCAGAACGCCCCCCTTGATCGCCATCCTGGCGACCGGTTTGGCAGCACCGATCAAAACGACTGCAGCGACCGGCGCCAAAACCATGGTGCCGAGACCAAGGACAGTCGACATGACGGTTTTGGGGCCGCTACTTATCATCGTCATTGTCGCAACTCCTTTCCGCGGGTATACACAGCTGTGGGTCATCTTGTTAAAGCCTGTATTGAAAATTAATGCATTCGGTGGAAAATTAAACCTCGGAAATCGAGATCGTTGATATATACTATAGCCCAGGTTGAGCGGTTTCCCGCCCAGGCGGGATTAAACGCTCTGGGTTGAAAAGCCCTTAACAGCTCATATTTGAACAATTTTGACTTCATGGAAGATCTGAACGATAAATTTTTATTGCGGGTCATGACCTACAACATCCACGGTTGTGTCGGTGCCGATAGGGCCGTCAATCCGGACAAGATTGCTACCATCATCGCGGACCTCGATGTGGACATCGTTGCCTTGCAGGAAGTCGAAATCGGTCACCCGGCGCGTGAATACCGCAACCAGGCGCAGATGATCGCCGCTGTGCTCGATGTGGAGTACATCTATTTTCCGGTCGAGCAGGACGGTCTGCGGCGATTCGGGTTGGCGGTCCTCAGCCGGTGTCCGATTGTCGGGTTCGATCAGATCCGGCTTCCGAATGTCTACCCTCTGCTGAATCCCCGCAGGCGGGGAGCTCTTCGTGCAACACTCGAAACACCGGCCGGCCCGATCTGTCTCATCAATACCCACCTCAGTTTATTCAGACTGGAGCGTCGTCTGCAACTGACTGCTCTGATGACTGGAGTCGATGTCACTGCGGTGCCTGCAAATGAACCGCTGGTTTTTTGCGGGGACCTCAATTCGGGGCCGTCATCCGAAACTTACAAACAGGTGTCGCGTCTTTTAACCGATGTTCAAACCGCTTCTCACAGTGGACCGGTTGAGGCCACTTTTCACGCCAAGAGTCCCTTTTTTCGTATCGATCACATTTTTATCTCGTCCCATTTCACACCCCTCAAGACGGAGGTCCGAAAGACAGCCGACACCGCGACGGCATCGGACCATCTGCCACTCGTCGTCGACCTGGCATTGAAGAAGAGCAACAACTGAGCTTCTTTTCCTTTGCAGACTCCGACCACGCAAATTGCGTCCCAATGTGTAGGCTTTGAGATAAAGTTTTTGGCAAGGCCAGAGGGAGAGTAATGCGTCGGCGACCGATAACGCAGCCCAAAAACTTTATCTTAAAGCCTATAGTTGACTTTTGGCACCCTTTCGGCGTAAGCAGGTAAACTGTTCACACAACCATACGGGAGGGAAGAAACATGAAAGAGATCGAGAAGATATTGAAAACTGTATCGGACGGGTTGAAACTGGCTTCACAGGGAATACTGTCGCTGGCGGAAAAAGTTAACGAAGCCGCCAAGTCAATGGGCACACCTGAAAAGTCAGCCGTCAAACGGACCGCTACAGCCGGGAAACCCAAAACCAAAACAAAAACGAGCAAAAAGGGCACGCCCGGTGTCAAGGCAGCCCAAAGGAAAAAAGCCGCCGGTGATCAGGCGATGACCGCCATCGATACAATTTTCGACATCGTCAAAAAGTCCGGCAAGCCGGTCGATATGGCCATGCTCCGCGAAAAGACCGGTTTCGAGAGCAAGAAGATCGCGAATATTCTATTCAAGCTGAAAAAGCAGGGCAGGATAAAGAGTGTGGGCAAGGGCGTTTATACCATCACATAACCGAAAGTTCCAACACCCCACCTCCGGTAACCTGCTTAGCGGTTAATGCAACAGCATGATTTGTCCCGGCCCCAAAATCGGTTGCTGCGGCAGAACGGAGGTGGTAATTTTTTTTGGGCCTCACTCCAGCACGAGGATGGTCACGAAACGCTCTTCAGGTAAGAATGAAATAACCTTTGGTATTTGTCTTTCGATATTCTGTTTCTCAGAACGGCACAGCGCATAAACAGAATGAATTCTTTCAGACCGTCGACATACTCGACGGGGCAGGGGCAATCTTCGGCCTTTCGTTTATGGTGAAGCAGGGCCCGCTCGGCTTCGGTTGCCTCTTGGTTCGCCAAAATTACCGCCTCGGTGAATGTTTTTCCATCTATCGCATCGAAGAATGATTCTATTTGGCAGTCTGCAGAAATCACCTTTCCTCCAATCCTTCCATGATCCACGGGACTGCGTGGCGTTTTAACTTGGATTTACCGCACAGATAAAGATGGCGGCGTGTCACCAGTGGTGTGCGGTTTGCTTCAACGGTTATAAAGTCGCCGGATACAGTTGGCCGTAACCAGTTGAAGCAATTTTTTGAGGGAATTTAGGCCGAGGCGCGCTGAATGTCAATCTGAATAGTGTTAGAATTTTGTTAGGATTTCTGAATCCGTCTATACGCTGAAAATATTTATAGAATATTGGGAGACGGTACAAAAAACGGGTGGGTGATGTTGGGGATGCGAATGGGCGTAAAAAAATACCTAAATCTGTCCGCTGATATTTTCGGAAGGGCGCAGTCACCTCAGGTAAGCGCCCATCTTTTGCCCGCAAATTTCCTTGAGATAGTCGGAAATCCGAGCGGCGTCCTCCATGTCCGCGACCGCCGTTAGAGCGGACTGGGCCTCGGCCATCGACAGGGTCGATATCAGGTGCTTGATCAGGGGGATTGATGCGGGGTTCAGGCTCAAGCGTGAGATGCCCATTGCCAGGTAAAGAACGACGCACTGTGGATTGGAAGCCGATTCACCGCAGATGCTGAGCGGAATACCCATTCTGCGGCATATCGTCGCCGCCTCCCGGATGGTGGTGATGACCGCCGGGTGCAGCGGGTTGTACATGGCGGACACTTTTTCATTGTTGCGGTCGACGGCGAGAATGTACTGGGTCAAATCGTTGGTGCCGATACTCACGAAGTCGATATAACGCAGCAGATGGTGTAGAATTCGCACTGCAGCGGGGACCTCGACCATGATCCCGAGGGCGATGTTTGCGTCGAAGGGCCGCCCGGCCGCGGCCAGTTTCGATTTTTCATCGTTGACGATGCGGTTGATGGTGCGCACTTCCTCAACCGTGGAGATCATGGGAAACATGAGAGACGTCGGACCGCGAGCCGACGCCCGCAGGACGGCCCGAATCTGGGCCCGGAAAATATCGTCGCGTTCCAGCGAGATGCGGACGGCTCTCCAGCCCAGGTAGGGATTGGCCTCTTTGGGGTAGTCGAGATAAGAGAGAAGCTTGTCGCCGCCGACATCCAGGGTGCGAATCGTGACGGTTTTACCGGCGGCGGCTTCGATGACTTTGCAGTAGAGGTCAAATTGCTCCTCTTCGGTGGGAAAGTCGCCGCGAACCAGAAAAGGAAACTCGGTGCGGTAGAGTCCGATGTGATCGGCACCGTACCTGTGGACCAATTCGAGGTCGGAAAGAAGGCTGACATTGGCCCCCAGACGGCAGGAACGGCCGTCGCGCATCAGCGCCGGCAAGTTTCGCAGACGGTCGAGGTCGCGGAAACTTTTTTCTTTTTCGACCCGCAGCCGATCGTACTCACCGCGGATTTCCGGTGGCGGGTCACGGAAGACCAGCCCGGAGGTGCCGTCGATGATCAACTGGTCGTTCTCCCGGATCGAATCGAGCACGTCCTTGACCCCGATGATCATCGGAATCTCGAAAGACTTGGCCAGAATGACGGCATGTGAGGTCTTGCCGCCCTTGGCCAGGACGATTCCCTTCAGATGCGGCTGGCGCAGCCGCATGAGTTCGGTGGCCGAAATGTCGGCCGCAATGACGACGGTGTCACCGTTGAAAGCGGCCTGCGGGGCCTTTCCGATAGCGAGCAGGTTGGCGAGAACCTGCTTTCCGGCGTCCACGATGTCGGCGCCGCGCTGTCGCAGATAAGGGTCCTCCATCTGGTTGAAGTGTCCCAGATATTGCAGAACCACCTGTTTCAAGGCTGCTGCGGCGGTGTAACCGGCATCGATGCGGTCGCTGATTTTGCGTCTGAAAACCGTATCCTCTAAAATCATGAGGTTGGCTTCGATGATGGCCGCGTCCTGAGTGGGAAGATCATCGGCGTCGCGTCGCAGCTCTCGAATTTCATGCCGTGCGGCTGCAAAAGCCTCTTCGAGCAAAACCTTTTCCAGCCGGTGATCTTCAGCGGCCTCCATCTTCACCTGATCGAATCCGATGCTTTCCGCCAGATAATGAGCTCGCCCCTGCGCAAAGCCGGCCGAAACCGGTATGCCTCTGAGAACCGGTTTTTTTTCGATCAGGCGCGGGGCTTCTTCTCCGACTGCAGACGGTTGTTGGGTCGACCGGCCGGAGAGATCCTTGTCTAAATCTGTGAGCAATCCTGAATAGGCGACGGTTGCGGCCACCTGGCTGGTGATGGCGGAAAATACCGGAATGTCTGCTTCGGTAATGGCGCTTTCTTCCACGGTCTGGACCACGAGCACGCCCAGATTCCGCTGGTGGTAAATCAGGGGAAGACCCAGAAAGGTGCGGTAGATCTCTTCACCACTCTCTTTGAAGTATTTATATCTAGGGTGGGTGGACGGGTTTCTGACGAACACGGGAGCCATGGTCTCGAGGACGAGCCCCGAGAGACCTTCGCTGATATGCATGCGAACCGAGCCGATGGCCGCCCGGTTCAAGCCGACCGTGGCCGTCAGGACAAGGTGATTGCGCTCCGCATCGAAAATATAGACCGAGCAGACGTCTATAGAGAACCTATCGGCCACCAGTTCGACAATGGTGTCGAGCGTTTTGCGGGGGTCTCGGGACCCGGTGATCACACGGCAGATGTCTTCCAGCAGGTGTAATTTTTGACGTGGCATTTTGAGTGTCCATCCTTGAAGGTCAGTGCCCGACCCGGCCCGGCGGCGTCAGGATCGCCTGAACAGTTTCTGCATCTGGGGTAGCGTGCGGGTGTTGAGCACATCAGACGGTTCAGGCCAGCCGCGGCGGGCCTGGGCGACGCCCAGACACATGTAGTCCAGATGATCGACGCTGTGGGCGTCTGTGGAGATGGCCACTTTGACGCCGATTTCCTTGGCCAGGCGGCAGTGAGCGTCGTCGGGGTCGAGACGGTCCGGATGGGCGTTGAGTTCCCAAAAGCAGTCCCGGTCGGCTGCAGCGGTGATCAGGCGTTCGAGATCCACTGCATAGGCCGGACGCTGATTGAGCAGGCGGCCGGTCGGATGACCCAGTATGGTAAAGTGGGGATTGTCCATCGCCCTCAGGATGCGCTCGGTCTGCCGGTCGCGATCGAGTTGAAAATCCGAGTGGATCGAGCAGACCTTAAAGTCGAGTTCGCTCAGGATATGGTCCGGCACATCGAGTGCGCCGTCCTTTAAAATGTCGACTTCCATCGATTTAAGTCCGACAACCTTTTGCAGCCGGTCATTGAGCCGGTCGATTTTTGCCATCAGCTCGGAAATGCTTTGAGCCAGGCCGGCGACGGTGCGGGCGGCGTTGCGGTAAGCCCGAACCCGAAACGGATTGGCGCCCTCGATCTCCAGAAAATCGGCGACTTTCGTAAAAATATCGGCGATGTCCCTATTTTGAATCATTGAATGAACCTTTTCGCCTTTTGTAAATCAAGTTCATATCCGGGCATTGAAATGTCAAGGCCGGCAAGGGTGTTTGTCACTTTTTTCCCCGACCCGGGAAACCGACGGGGCAGAAAACGTCTGGCCAATTGACCTCAATGCAGTGACATTGCGACGCATTTCTGGCCTAATCTGCTGATTTGTGGTATAAATCAATATAAAAAGTTTCAAATGAACATCCTCATTTTACGATAGAAGCGCGGGGCGCCAAAAATGGTGGCACGACTAAGAGACATGACGGACAACGGCGGCCGTCGCCGACTGGCAGACAGACGTAAACGCTCATCGGCTTATCGTTTCCCGGAACGCCGGTGGCAGAGACACCGCAGGAGCGGATCGGATCGAAGAGCCGACTTGATGCTGCGGCTCCGTCAGGACCTGGAAAGAAGAGACGCATACCTTGAACTCTACGAAGAGCCGGCGCAGGAAATCGGGGAAAGCAATTGAGCCGAATTCCGAAAACCGAGGCCGTCGCCCAAAAGCCATGTATCTATATCATATCAATCAGGATTTTGGTCAGGTAAGATAAAAAAATACCGTATGCGAAACTCATCAGGGTACCGATGATAATGTATTCCGCCAGCATCATCTGACGATGTTCACGGATGTCACCGAATCTGAATATCGACTTTGCCGTAATCAGGAATCCCACCGCGGCCGGCTGGTCCATCATGATGAACAGAAACACCAGTGCGCGGTCGAGTTGGCCGATCAACTGGCCCCCGCCCGGAAGTCCGCCGCCCGGCGCTGCCGTCTCGCCTTCGGATGATGCCGTGCCTGCGGAAGGTTGTGCATCCGTGAACTGCACCAGCAGCGGCTGAACGGCCAGTCCGATCAGAAAACCGCCCGCTCGAACGGTGGCGACAGCACCGGCAACAAAGACAACGGTTTTGACAAATAGAGGGCCGAACAGGTGAACCCAGTAAAGCGACAGTTCTCCACCGCAGCGAACCACCAGAGCGGCCGTTAACAGCGTAACGGTAACATGGGCCAGCTGGTCGATGACGAAGGCCCGTGTGGTTTTTCCGCCGCTCATGGCCTTGAAGCGGTCGATGAGAGCATGGGTCAGAAATATGGCCAGCGGAATTTCCCAATGCAGCCAGGCCCCGCACAGAAGATAACTCAGGCCGGCCACGACAGCGGCGTGCTGGCACAGTGGGGCCCATCGGTTCTTGCGCGCTGCCACCGTTTTGGTCTGCAGGAGGAAATCTCCGGCGATGTGACCCGCCAGAAGGAAGACAAAAAGGTACAGAGTTTGTGTGTTCATATGGCTTTCGCGGATCGTTACAACCTTTAAGGCTTGTAGCGCTTAATAACAAGCAAATATTATTGTATCCGTAGAACCGGTCTGGCTGACGATCTCACTGCGTCAACATGTCGGAGAGGGTTTCCTCGAAAAACAACAAACCTTTCTCGAAAGCGTGCCATCCTGCGCGGTCGAGGTGCTGGGCCACGGCCTGCTGCGTAATCGGCTGCGGCCAGCAGGTCGTGGCGATTTTTTCCTGGGTCCATCCCTGAAGGGCTCCCGTTATGGCTTGGGCTTGTTTTTCAGACCAGTTGGCAGCCAGGACGTCCATCAACAGCAGGACGGTTTTCAAGGCGGCTACCCGACCATCGGACTCCTGTGCTGCAAAGGCAAAAGCGAGGCGTTGTTGCCGAGGCATGCTCTCGAGCAAGCTGCCGGACAGGCGATACGCTTCGCCGTCGCCGCTGGACACTTTGGCGGCGGGAATAAAATCGATGGTCCCTACGGCGATGGCCAGGCGTGAATCGGCTTTGACGTCACGTATTTCGGTCCGCAAGAAAGCCCGGTAAAAGGAACCGATCCGCAGTGACTTGGCCGGGTCTGCGACAACCATCTGCCAGGCGTCACCGCGAAAAGTTTCCATTTCCAGTGGAACCGCGTCACCGAAAACCGTGCACAGCGCTTCCGCCCCCGCCGTCATCACCGCGTGCAGGTCCCGACGTGCTTTCTCAGGAAATTTGCGTGAACCGACGATATCGCCGGTGATCACCGCGTATGGTTTTCCAGCCAATATTTCCACAGGATACCGGACCCTTCGATCGGTCGATGCGAGACGGCCTAAAGCGCCGGATGCTACAATTTATAGCACTTGTATGGACTTATTACAAGCTTAAAAGCTTGTAATCTGTCTTGATTTACGATGACCCTTTTCCGCAATTCCGGCAAATATCCTTGTTTTTATGAAAAATTTCATTAATGGTAAGATATTTTTGAACGAGCTCTTAGACAGTTGGTGAGAGGAGAAGTCATTCATGAGCCCTAGGACCTGTGTTGCGCCCTCCGGAGAATTCGTTTACGGCACCCACAAGCCGCATTTTCGGGTGACCAATCTGCGGCAGAGCGATCACATCGGCTTGCTTGGCGAATTCAGAGACGGCCGGCCGGTTCACAACCATGCCAACTTTCCCGCAGGCGAGATCCAGGAAAAGGGAGCCGAGTTGATTTTTGAGATTCCCAACCCGTTTCCTTTCAGAGGCACCACATACATCCTCAAGGGCTGGGCCGATGCAATCGCCCGTGATCCGGCCGCCATAAAGCTGCCGGAACCGCAGCCCTGGTCTTTTTCCGAAGTATTGCGGCAATGGTCGGGTGACGAGGCCGGCGCATTGCCTGTCAACCGGCTCGACCGGATTTTTAATTCGCTGCCGGAGCCCTTGCAGCTGGCCCTGGCCGCCGCCTCCACCGATCCGGAGGACCTGATGAGACTGGCAGAGCAGTGCTGCGACTTCGTTCACGATCCGGCAACCGGGCGACCGGTGGGGCTGGTCTATGCGGCCGACGGAGATGCACCGCCGCAAGCGGTCATCAGAAACACCCTGGTGTTCGAAGCGCTGGCCAACAACGCCCGGATGCCCGATGATTACAAAGCGGTCATGGTGCTGCGTCCCGGCGCCCAGGGCGCCAGCGAAATCACGGCCGACTGGCGTGACGCCGGCAGCGGCAGCCATGCATTCGAGTATCTGCGGCGCAACAGCTACATTCCCTGGGGGCACTACGCCGCCAACATGGCCGATGACGCCGTCCGCTACCGGATCGAAGACCTTTGCCTGGCCGATGTGTCGGGCATGCGGCACCTGTATTACCAGCGGACATACGTGCGTGTGGCCCAAGATCTCGGGCTGAAACTCTCTTCGGAGCGCAGGCCGCTGCCGCCGGAGACCCTGGAAGCCTTGCGCTGCGAGATCCGCGACACACTTCGGCGCGGTGATGCGCCTGCACGACTGACGTTTGTCTGCACTCTTTGGGGATGGAATTTCGGGTTCGACTTTTCTCCCAGCCGCTACCGGCTGCACGCCTCCCACCAGCAGGTCCATCAGCAGTACGCGCTGGTTCCGGCTGCGGTTTCCGCCGGCAGCGGTCACCATCCGGCGGTCGTTCCACTCGAGGCCTATTGCTGCGGAGACTTGATTCGGGATTTTGCGCGGCAGTACCGGCAGTCGACCGGCAGGCCGTTTTTCGAGACCTATATCGCGGCCATCCGCACAAACCGGCGGATGGATGGTCGCAGCGGGCGGGAAAACAGCCTGGTGGTCTACGAAGACGAGCGGGTGATGGTCTTTGTGCCCAAGGCGCAGACCTCCCAGTGGGAGCTGCAGCTGATGACCCTGGCACCGGTCGGCAACATCCTCGAAACCGACAGCCGAACCCGGGCAAGCTTGGATCGCGCCATTCTGATCACCATGAAAATTTTAACCGCGTTAGGGGCCAGGATGGTCACCGTTATCGAGTACGCCAAGCGGTTCGACAGCAAGGATGGCGATCAGCGGTTGCTCTACGCGTTTCTGCCCCGTTTGCCTGAATCGCCGGGGGCCTTCAGCGAGGCCCAAATGCGTTGGATAAATGGTCACTACCCGGAAGACTTCGCTGCCGCCTGCCGCCGCCGGTTGCCGGAGATGCCGGAAGCACACGAACCGACACCGTAGGAATGTTCTGGATGGCTTACTGTTGCCCACACCGATACATCTCACAAAATATCGGCTATCCGGCATTATAAATTTGTGAGCCGTGCGATCATTTTCATCGCCCGGAACGGCCGTTTCCGTCAAAAGGTGCCTCGCCGCCGCTGGGCTGGCCATAACATAATGAAATATTATAATAAACTTTTCCTTGCCAATACGAATCTAACACTGCGCTAACGATTTGTTAACATTGTTACGGTAAATCGCATAAGCAAAATCTCCACCTTTGGCATTCATCAAAAGCGAAACGGATCAAAATGGCAAAAGAAAAAATACTGGTCGTCGACGATGAGGAAGATATCATCGAACTGGTAAGCTTCAACCTCAGCAAGGACGGGTACAGGATCGACTCTTCATTGACCGGTGAAGATGCCCTGAAAAAGGTCCGGTCGGATTCCTTCGATCTGATCATCCTCGATCTGATGCTGCCGGGTATCGACGGTCTCGAAGTGACGCGCAAGCTGCGGGACAACCCCAAAACCCGCAGCGTGCCGATCGTGATGCTGACGGCCAAGGGAGAGGAGCCCGACATCGTCACCGGTCTCGAACTCGGCGCCGACGATTATATAACCAAGCCTTTCAGCCCGCGGATTTTGATTGCAAGGGTCCGTGCCGTTTTGCGCCGTAAAACGACCGAGCCGGTAGACGAAAAGACGGTGATCAAAATACACGATTTCGAAATCAACTCCGGTACGCGGGGCGTCACGGTCGGCGGCCGGCCGGTGGAGTTGACCTACACTGAATTTCAAGTCCTCTTCAATTTGGCCCGCCGACCCGGATGGGTCTTCACGCGAACCCAGATCGTGGATGCGGTGCGCGGGGACGACTATCCGGTGACCGACCGGAGTGTGGATGTTCAAATCGTGGGCCTGCGGAAAAAACTCGGCGACCACGGTAAATACATCGAGACGGTTCGGGGAGTCGGCTATCGATTTCGGGAGATTTTATGAAGAAAAACAGGCGTCTGATATGGCAGCTTTACCCGGCCTACCTGCTGATTATCGTCGGATCCCTGATTGCCGTTACCTGGTATGCCTCCAGTGAACTGGGTCGCTTCTATCTGGATCAAACCGAAAATGTCCTCGAAGCCCGTGCCCATCTCTTAAAAGATCAAATCTCGAACCTGCTGAGTCCGCCGGAACCGGAGCTCATCGATGCCATCTGCAAGCAAGCCGGGCAGCTTTCGGCTACCCGGATCACCGTCATTCTGCCGGACGGTACGGTCATTGGCGACTCGAGGGAAACGCCGCGGTTCATGGACAACCATGCCGGCCGGGAAGAGGTGGCCCCTGCCCTGAGGGGCGTTCCGGGAAGGTCGATCCGTTTCAGCAATACCCTCCATCAGAAAATGATGTATGTCGCCGTCCCGGTGAAGATCGAAGAACGTGTGCAGGCGGTTATCCGGACAGCCGTTTCGCTGACCTCCCTGGACGAGGCCCTGACATCGGTGCGGTTGAAAATCGCTTTCGGTGGCTTGGTGATCGCGGTTCTGGCAGCCCTCGTGAGCCTGGCGGTCGCCCGTCGCATCAGTCAACCCATCGAGGAAATCAAGCGCGGCGCGGCCCGTTTTGCCGATGGCGATCTGACCCACCGCCTGCCGTCGCCGGACACGGAAGAGATGGCCGGGCTCACCGAAACCCTCAACCGCATGGCGGCGCAGCTGGACGAACGGATGAAGACCGTTTTCCAGCAGCGCAACGAGCTCGAGGCGGTTTTGTCCAGCATGCTCGAAGGCGTGATTGCCGTTGATCGCAATGAGCGCATCATCAGCATGAACCCGGCGGCCGGCCGGATGTTCGACTGCGACCCGGCCAAGGTACAGGGCCGCAACATCCAGGAGGTCGTCCGCAACCTTGCGATTCAGCGCTTCGTCACGCGGGTGCTGACCACTTCGGAAGCCATCTCGGACGATTTCATCCTCTACCGTGCCGAAGAGCGCACTCTGAACATTCACAGCTCGCCGCTCTACGATGCAGGCAGCGTCCAAATCGGCGTGCTGCTGGTCATGAACGATGTGACCCAGCTGCGCCATCTCGAAAACGTCAGAAGAGATTTTGTGGCCAACGTGTCCCACGAGATCAAGACCCCCCTGACGGCCATCAAAGGGTTCGTCGAAACCCTCCAGCAGGGAACGGTCGAAGACAAGGGCGAACAGGAACGCTTTCTGGGAATCGTCCTCAAACACGTCAACCGGCTCAGCGCCATTCTCGAGGATCTGCTGGCGCTTTCGCGCATGGAGCAGGAAAACGGAACAGAAGAGGTGCGCCTGAGCATCGGGAAGATCAAAGAGGTGATTCAGACCGCGATCCAGGTCTGTCAGCCCAAAGCGGCTGCCAGGGACATCACCATCAGCGTCGACGCCGCGGAGGACCTTACCGCCAACCTGGACGCCACCCTGCTGGAGCAGGCGTTTGTCAATCTGATCGATAACGCCGTCAAGTACAGTGACGACGGCAGCCAGGTCCGGATCTCTGCCGCCCAAGAGAAGCATGAGGTCACCATAGTGTTTGCCGACCAAGGGTCCGGCATACCGACCAAGCACCTGCCGCGGTTATTCGAGAGGTTCTACAGGGTGGACAAAGCCCGCAGCCGCAAGCTCGGCGGCACCGGGCTCGGTCTGGCCATCGTCAAGCACATCGTTCAAGCCCATGGCGGCCACATCACCGTCGAAAGTTCGCTGGGGCAGGGGAGTACCTTCACGGTCCATTTGCCCTCGATTGTTTAGTCGGTTGGCCCGTTAGCCCGTCGGCCCGTTAGGCGAATCTCCGGTTGACCCGTCTCCGATTTGCCCTACGGTCTCCTGTTTATTTCCAGCCTTTATCCTACTCATATTTCCCGATTTAGCCGTTGATTTAGCCCGATGGCCGTGCTAAAGGTCGCCAGCCTTTCCTAACAAAATCCTAACAATTGGCGGTTGTAAACGGCAGGGTCGACGGATCTGAATCAAGCCTGAGTACAGCAATCCAATCATGAAAACGATTCATTTCCGCTTCCGACCAACCGATTGAATTTGTACGCATGCACGATCAATCACCTGAATTACTGCTGAAAAATGATACCTGAATACACCGTCCTGATCATTGGTTACATATTCGGTTTCTACATGGCCTGGAACATCGGGGCCAACGATGTTGCCAATTCGATGGCATCCGCCGTGGGGGCCAAGGCGATCACGATTCGCCAGGCCCTTTTTATCGCCGGGATTCTCAATGTCGTCGGTGCGGTTTTCATCGGATCTCACGTCACCGACACCATCCGCAAGGGAATCGTTTCGACCGCGGTCATGTCCGACCCCCACCTGGCGATGCTGGGTGCACTTTCCGCTATGCTGGCAGCTGCACTGTGGGTTTCTTTTGCCACCTGGCGCTCTCTTCCGGTTTCGACGACCCACTCGATTGTCGGCGCGATGATCGGTTTCGGTGTCGTAGCGGGCGGTTTTTCGGTGATCCAATGGGGCAAGCTCGGGGCGGTTGTGTTGAGCTGGATCATTTCTCCCGTCTTCAGCCTGGTGATCGGTTATGCCACCTTCAAAGTCATCGTCAACCTGATCCTCTCCGAGAAAGACCCGTTTCAGCAGGCCCTGCGGCTTTCGCCCTGGTTCATCGGTGTGGCCGTTTTCGTGGTGGTGCTCTCGTTTTTGTTCAAGACACCGCTCGGCAGTTCACTGGCGATCGGAACGCCGAGTGCGCTGTTGATTGCCCTGGGTTCGTCCGGCCTTTTGGGGTTTGCGGGTAAACGGCTTCTGGTCCGCTTTTTATGCGGACTCGGACAAAATGGCGGTGAGGAAGAGGTCTTCAGGCGCATCCAGATCGGCACCTCCTGCTACGTCGCTTTGGCTCAGGGAGCCAATGATGTGGCCAACGCCATCGGCCCCCTGGCAGTGATCTACTTTCTGGTCAAGACCGGCGGGGTCGGGGCCAAGGTGCCGGTGCCGACGTTTCTGCTTCTTTTCGGCGGTGTCGGCATTGCCTGCGGGATTGGAATGGCCGGTCACCGCGTGATGGAGACCATCGGCACCAAGATCACCACGCTGACCAACACCCGCGGGTTTTCGGTCGATTTCGCGGCCGCCACCACAGTGCTGATTGCTTCCAAATTGGGGTTGCCGGTCTCCACCACGCACGCGGCTGTCGGGGGCGTCATGGGTGTCGGTTTGGCCCGCGGGCTCGAGGCGGTCAATTTCCGCATCATATTTCAAATCATCATTTACTGGGTCCTGACCGTCCCGGCGGCGGCCCTCACCAGCATCGTCATCTTCAAGGTTCTGGAATATTTTTTCTAGAGGAGGCCAAGGTCATGCGAATACCGTTTCTTTCCATGTTTATGACATCGCCCTTTGTCGGCCTGCAGGAGCATGCGGAAAAGGTCAAAGAATGCGCCTGGACCTTTCAGCAGGCCATCGAGTGCCACGTCTCCAAAGAGTGTGTGCGCTTTGAAGAATTCAGGCAGGAGGTGCACCGGCTCGAGCACGAAGCCGACGCCGTCAAACGGCGCATCCGGGGGCACCTGCCCAAAGGGACCCTGCTGGCGGTGGACAAGTTTCAGCTGTTTCGCTACCTGCGGGAACAGGACCGGGT
>JBAVJU010000099.1:0-19639 GCA_049687935.1 Desulfobacterales bacterium
ACCTGCGTACGCGGACCTTGGATCTGACTCCGCAAGGTGTCGAAGTATTGCAGCGGGCGCTGCCGCTTTGGCTCGAGGCGCAGTCTGCGATCGTCGACGTCATGGGGGGGCGGATCCAGCGGCTGGGCGATGACCTGACGGCCCTCGAAAAGCTGAGCAGCTAAACCGTTTCGCCGATTCGGCGTGAGAAAGGTGATGAGGCCGAACAGCTCCTCATCGGCTGTGAAGGGGTGACACCTCTTCCTGCGACGGTGTTTTTCTGTTTTGCCGCCCCGAATTCCCTTCCGATGAATAACCCCTGGAATCCTAATCTGCGGCCAACCATCGTTGCGACAGGTAATTGCAGACGTCGAAAAAGTCTTCCCAACGAATAAACGCTTTGCCCCTTTCTGTTAGATACCCGCAGAGTCGGTCGCGGGCGAAGACAAGATCGGCTGCCGTAGCGATGTTCAGGTCGGTGATGCCGTCGCCGATGACAATCGACTCCTCGTATCGGTAAAGCTCCAGGACCCGGGTTTTGGCCACCAGTTCAGTGGCGCTTTCAAAATCCGAATAAACTCTGAGAAAATCTCCATCGGCATCGACTTCGGCGGCGTACATGGCGTGGATGCGATTTTTAAAAGGAGCCAGCTTCGCAGACACCGACCCCATGAGCCCACCGGAAACCACCATCAAGGGAACGCCGTGAAAATAGAGAAAGTCGAGCAGTTCCGAGAACCCCTGCCGGATCGGCTTGTCCTTTACGTAGTCCAAGACCTGTGGGTAGCGTTTTGACGGTATCGATTCGACCAGATGACGCACGGCCTCTCCGAGGGTGATCTTCCCTTCGATCAGCCGCTTTTCCATCGCGTCATACGACGCCGCCGCAAAGCGCTTGAGCATCCCCACGAAAGTCTCTTCAGCCGTGATGGTGCCGTCGAAGTCGCAGAACACGATGCGCTTGTATGTTTTCGATGGCGTCATTTCCAACAGTAATGAAATTCAACCCGCTAGGGCCTGGTCGATATCGCTGATCAGGTCGTCCACATCTTCGATGCCCACCGAGAGCCGGAAGAGGCCGTCGGTAATTCCCAGCTCCGCCCGTTCGGCGGGCGACAGTTTGACATGGGATGTCAGGGCCGGCGCGCAGATGATGGTTTCCACCCCGCCGAGACTCAGGGCCGGGCGGATCAGTTCGAGGCCGCGAACGAAGCGCTGCGGATCGAACCGGTTCTCGTCCAGTTCAAACGAGAGCATGCCGCCGAAACCGCGCATTTGCCGGCGGGCGATGTCAAACCCCGGGTGGGTCTCGAGGCCCGGATAATTGACACGCCGGATGCCGGGATGTGTGCTCAGATGCCGGGCGATGGTCAGGGCGTTCTTGTTCTGCTTGTCAACCCGGATGCCCATTGTCTTGAGACTTCGTTCGAGCAGATGACAGGCGCTGGCGTTGAGGCTGCCGCCGAAATTGATGGCCGATGATTTTATCCGTTCGATGAGTTCCCGGGAACTCAGAACGGCTCCGCAGCAGATGTCGCTGTGGCCGCCGAGGTACTTGGTGCCGCTGTGAATCACGATGTCGATCCCCAACTCGTGCGGGTTCTGGTTGATGGGTGAGGCAAAGGTGTTGTCGATCGCACTGGGGATTCGGTGTGAGCGCGCGATCTCCGCTACGGCGGCGATATCGGCTACCAGCAGCAGGGGGTTGGACGGCGTTTCGATGTAAATCAGCCGCGTGTTGTTCCGTATGGCTGCTTTGAAGTCGGCCGGTTCGTTCGACACAAGCGTGTACTCGATGCCGAATCGTTCGAATTCCGCACTGGCGAAGTGATGGGTGCCGCCGTAAATGTCGCGCTGCATCACCACGTGATCCTCCTTGCCGACAAGAGCGACCACCACGGTGCTGATGGCCGCCATGCCGGAGCTGAACAGAAGCCCGCTCTCGGTGTTTTCGAGTGCGCAGAGCTTGTCGATGACGGCCTTCTGGTTGGGGGTGTTGAAATAGCGCGGATAGACGTTTTCATCTGCGTCGAGGTAAACGAAAGAGGACGAGGTGAAGATCGGCGAGTTCAGGCCACCGCTCATCCGATCCGGTATCGATCCACTGTGAACGCACTGCGTATATTTGCCCATAACGGCTTCTCCTCAAAATGAATTTTCATGTACTCTGGCGGCCTTAACCTTTTGAACATCGTTATGATAAAGTAGACGCAATCCTTTAACCGACAAAACCGACCCAACCGACTCAACTGACACAACCGATTTTCCATAACAAATTCGGAACAAATTGCAATGAACATTTTGGAAATCCGGCCAAGCCATCGGCTGGGACCATAGTGTCTCAGCGGGGTTTCAACGCGAGCGTTGCCTCGGCATGGTGTTCGATATCGGAGCGGGTCAACCAACTCGGATGATAGCGTCCCTCGAGATAGAGATCGATCTGATCGCTGTTATGGGCGTTGCCGAGGAGACCGGATTCACCGGTCGGCAGCACGTGCAGGGCAACCGCCGGATGGGCGAGATCGACGATCATGCGCTGCGAAACCCCTTCTCTGACCGTAAAGGGGCGATTGTAGTCGTACTGTTTTTTGTCCACCGTCAGGTGGCTGCCCGAAGTCGGGTAGGGCCCCAGGTCGAACAACCGGTCCAGCGGTTTGCGTTCGCCGAGAGGGTGGTGAAAGGTGAGCGTGTGCAGCCGGTCCCAGGTCCAGCGCGCGACATCCGCGCCGAAGCGGCTTCGCAGGTCCGTCAGGGCTTGCCGCAGGCTTTTTTCGACCACATCGGCCAACGTTTCCGTTGGCGGGGTGTCGACGTCGTCCAGCCAAACGGAGCGGCCGGTTCGCAAGATATGCCGCAGCGCACGCGGGGCGAAAACAGTCAGACCGATATAGCGTCGATATAGAGCGGGACCGAGCTCGTCCCTGAAAATATTCTCGAGCAGATGGAGATAAGTGGTTTCGTATATCGTGGCAGCGGCACTTTGCGCGGACATGCGATAGTCCCATTGCGCCAGAATGTCCCTGAAGGGCGCCTCCGGTTCGGCGGTGAACCGTTGGTCCATGACCCTGAGCACGAGCGGCATCAATTCCGCTGCCAGGGGGCAGGCGACGTCGGTTTGTATGGCGGTCATGTCATCGACCGACAATTTCGGTTTGGCGGAAATCAAATCCCGAATCCGGCCGATGCGGTCGATCGGTTCCCAGTAGGTCCCGATCACATCCGGGAAAGTGAGGTCGGATACGGCGTTGTTGGCGCTGGCGACATATCCATCGGGCGGGTCGATGACGTGCGGCCGTTTTTCAAAAGGGAGGTAACCGGCCCATTCGTCTGCGTCCGTCCAACCGGGGACCGGCAAAAGGCCGTTTCCCCGCGGGCGGATGGGAATGGCGGTGCAGCACCAGTAGCCGATCGACCCGTCGGTGTCGGCGAAGACAAAGTTCTGTCCGGGGGCCTCCCAATCCTTCAGGGCTTCGACCACGTCCGAGACTGTGGCGGCTTTCAGAAGGCGAAAGGCGGCCCGGGCCGGCAGGTCGAGATCGTTGACCGCCCAGCGGGCGGACACGACCTGATTCGAGTCGTCGAATTGGCCGTTTTCGATGACAGGCCCGTGCCGGGTCAACCGAATGTCGATGTCGACCGGGGCCGCCCCCTTGACACGGATCGTCTGACGCACCGACCGCATGTCTTCCCAGTGGTCTTCGTAGCGATACTGCAGCGGGTTCTGCGGGTTGAGCCGCTCGATGTAAAAATCGACATCGTCCACCATTACATTGGTAACACCCCAGGCCACATGCCGGTTGTGTCCGAGTGGCAGGCCGGACAGCCCCGGAATGGCAAATCCGGCGGCGTCGATGGTGGGGCAGACGAGGTGCACTTCCCACCAGAGGGAGGGGTTCGTAAGGGGCATGTGGGTGTCGTTGGCCAGCAACGGTTTGCCGGTCACGCTGCGGGCTCCGGATATGACCCAGTTGTTGCTGGCCGGCGCCGGGGTAAAATCGATCAGGCGGCTCACCTTTGAAAAAGTGGCGACGACTCCCGAAAAATCGAGCGTCGGGATCGGGTCGATTTCCAGGGCTATCGGCCGACCGGCTTCGGCCGGCGGTGCGAAAGCATCGCGAAAGTGATCCTTCCCGACCTTTTTCAGAATATCGGCGGCGGTGAGGTCCACTTTCCACCCCAGGCTCAAGCCCCAGTTGATCAAGGTGTAGATGGCGCTGACATCGTCCGACTGCCAGGGTTCAGGCTGGAATCCGAGCAGCTTGAATTCGAGCGGCAGACGATCGCGGTGTCGTTCAAGATAGGCATTGATACCGGCGACAAAGGCGTCGGTCAGGATGCCCGCCTCGTCCGGGAGGCTCCGGTGCCTGCCGCCCGCGGCGAGGGTTCGGAAGTGGCGATCGGCCTCCAGGGCCTCCTTTCCAAGGATTTCCGCCAGGCGGCCGGTGCCGATCCGGCGGTAGAATTCCATCTGCCACAGGCGGTCCTGGGCCATGGCATAGCCCATGGCGAAAAAAAGATCCGGTTCGTTCTGCGCGTAAATATGCGGTATGCCGTGGACGTCGCGGATGATCTCCACCAGGTCATGGATCCCTGCCACCGTGATGGTGCCGGAAATCTGCGGCTGGCTCTTTGAAACGGTGCGCTGGAACCAGAAGAAGGTTCCGGCGGCCGCCAGAACGGCGGCTCCGATCAGGCCCAGCAGGCCGATCCCCAACCATTTGACCCATCGGTTTTGCATACGAAGTCTTATCCGTTTTAGTGGTCAAACCGTCGGCCGCCGGACGGCGGCACGCGCTTCCCGACGACCGAAGAACACCAGGAAAACGGGACCCAGGGCACAGCCGGCGGCCATAGTGAGATACCCCATGCCCCAGGCGATTGTCATCTGCGAACTGAAAAGGTCAAGCACCATGCCGACAGTCAATGGCCCGAGGAATGCCGCCCCGAAGCCGAGGGTGGAATGCAGCGCCAGTGTAGCACCACGATAACCCGATGGTGCGGCGGCAACCGCACCGGCGGTCAAGGCCGCCGAATCCCCCACGACCGTGACCGCGTGAACAAGACACAGACCGATCACCACCGCATAGGGCAGGGAAGCGCTGAAACCGATCCCGCTGCACAGGAGCGCCGAAACCGACATGATCAGCATGATGATTTTTTTGCGACCGAACATGCGGGCCATTTCGTTGCCGGCGATGCTGGCGGGAAGCCCGATCAAACCGATCAGGAAGGCAATCCGAGTGGCCGAAAAGCTGAACGACGATGCGGGCTGAAGCCCCTGGCTGAAAGTGAGGAAGGCCACGATCCAGGAACGCAAACTGAAGAGTTCCCACATGTGGGCCGCATACCCGAAGATGAAGGCCAGCGCATTGCCGGCGGCCAACACCGGTTTGAAGTCGAACCACCTTCCTGCAGTTGCAGGAGCTGCGCGCGTGGCGCCCGGCGGCAGGAAGCGCGCCGCCACCAGCAGGGCGCACAGGGCGCAGAGTGCCGCAATGGCGAAGGCCCATCGCCAGCCGAAGCGCACATTGACCTCTCCGGCCAGCAAGTAGGACAGGCTGAGCCCGATCGAAAATGAAGCCGTGTAGAAGGAGACATACCGGCTTTGCAGTGCGCCTTCGGTGTGATCGCCGAGCAGTTTGAGACCGGGCATGTAGATGCCCGCCAGACTGATTCCGGAGAGAAGGCGGAAAAGCATGGCGGTCCAGAATCCCGTGGCGAAAAGGGCAAACCCCAAAGCGGAAATCGTACCGCCCAATGCACCGAACAGGACCACGCGCCGCGCGTCAAAGCGGTCGGTAACGCTGACGAGAACCGGGACGCTGATCATGTAGCCCGCATAGTAGACGGCGGTGATCCAGCCGGCTTCGGTGTTGCTCAACCGCCATATGCCGATAAAGGTCGGCAGCAGCGCCGGAAAGGTGGCGATGCCGATCAGGGCTAAAACTTCTACCAGGCAGAGGGTATAGGTGACGCGCTGGTGATTCATCGTCCATGTCCGGTTTTCAGACCCTATACCGGCCCGCCCGGATGTCGTAGCGGCGCATGATTTGCTGCAGGGCCTGGCGCTCGAGACCGCACTGACGGGCCGCACGGGAGACGTTGCCCTGATTTTCCGAGAGCAGGCGCGCCAGGTATTCCTGATTGAAACGGACAAGGGTTTTTTCCTTGGCCTCTTTGTACGGCAGGTTTGTCGGCGCCGTCTCACCTGCATTTGCGGTTGTGTTCCTTTTGATCAGGTCGATATTCTGCGGCCGGATCTCATCGGTTGTGGAGAAGAGGATTCCCTGCATGATGACGTTCTCGAGCTCTCTTACGTTTCCGTCCCAGGAGCGCTTGACGAAGACCTCCATCAACTCGGGGGAAATTTTTTTCGGCGCCTTGTTCAGCTTGGCACAGTGTTTTTCGAGCAGGTGATTGGCGATGATCGGAATGTCTTCCGGATGCTCTCTGAGCGGCGGCAGTTTGATGGGCAGCACGTTCAGGCGATAGAAAAAGTCCTCCCGGTATTCGCCGCTTTTGATTTTCTCTTCCAGATTCTGGTTGGTCGAGGCGATGATGCGCACGTCGACGGAAATCGATTTGGTGTCGCCCAGGGGCTTGATCTCTTTTTCCTGCAGCACCCGCAGCAGCTTGGTCTGGATCGTCGGGCTGATGTCCCCGATTTCATCCAGGAATATGGTCCCGAGATGGGCCTCCTGGAAGAGGCCGATCTTGTTCTGCGCGGCATGTGTAAAGGCGCCTTTTTTATAGCCGAAGAGTTCGCTTTCCAGGATGGTTTCCGGAACGGTGGGGCAGTTGACGGCCACAAAAGGCCTGAGGCTGCGGGTGCTCAGGTTGTGGATTGCCCGGGCGACCAGCTCCTTGCCGGTGCCCGATTCACCGGTAATCAGGACCGTCAGGTTGGTTTTGGCGACCATCTGGATGGTTTCATACACCCGGTTCATGGCGCTGCTCTTTCCGACGATATTCTGGAAGGCGGTGTTGTCTCTGCATTCCATTTGCAGCCGGAGGTTTTCCCGCAGCAGGTGGTTGCGCTCCAGCGCTTTTTCGAGCCGCACGACAAGGGCTTCGTGATCAAACGGTTTGGTGACAAAGTCGTAGGCCCCGTTGCGCATGGCTTCCACTGCTGTGTCCACCGTTCCGTAGGCGGTCATCATGACCACGGTCAGCTCCGGCTGCTCGCGCTTGATAAGCTCCAAGAGCGCCAATCCGTCCATCTCCGGCATTTTGATGTCCGCCAGAACGAGATCGAAAGGGTCTCGCGAAATGGCCCGCAATGCCTCTTTGCCCGATGATGCCGTTTCGATGCGACAATTCAGATCGGGCGCCAGGCTGCGCTCGAGCAGCTGCAGCATGTCCTGCTCATCATCGACGATCAGTATGTTTCTCTGCATGATGACGACCTTTTTCCGGTGATACCACCGGAAGTACGATGGTGAAGGCAGCCCCCCGACCGACCTCGCTGTCAACCGTGATGTCTCCGCCGTGGTTTTTGATGATGCCGTAACTGACCGACAGACCCAGGCCGGTGCCTTCACCGGTCGGCTTGGTGGTGAAGAAGGGATCGAAGATGCGGCTCAGGTTCGGTTTGTCGATTCCGTGACCGGTGTCGGCGATCTTGATGACAACCTGGCGACCTTCGGGACGGTATTCGGTGGAAAGCGACAAGCGGCCTTCGTTGCCCATGGCGTGCCGGGCATTCAGGAGCAGGTTCATGAACACCTGTTTGATCCTCTTTTCATCCAGAAACATTTGGGGCACCTCAGGGTCGTAATTCTTCACAACCTCGATCCGGTCATGATCGCCGTGCTGGTGGATGAATTTCAGGACGTCATCGAGGGCCGTGTCGATGCGAATCAGGTTTTCATCGGGGGACGACGTGCGGGCGAAGTTCAACAGATCTTCCACAATCGTCTTGCAGTTGCGCACGTGCTTTTCGATGGTCTTCAAATCCTGATATTTTTCCGACTGCGGGTCCTCGTGCCGGATCAGCAGCTGGGTGAAGCCGAGGATGATGCCGAGGGGATTGTTGATTTCGTGGGCGATGCCGGCCGACAGTTGACCGATGGAGGCCAGTTTGTCGGCCTGGGCGATCTGTTCTTCGGCCAACCGGCGCTGCTCGATGTCTTTGATCAGGAAGTGGATGGTGTCTTCCTTGTCCGGGAAACCCCGGTCCAGGCTTCCGCTCAGGAGTGTTCGAATGCGGCGGCCGTCTCTGTTTTTGAGGTCGATTTCAGCGTTGGCGACAAAGCCTCTCGATTCGATAGCGTCGGCAATCGATTGCCATTGTGACGGCTCCAGAAAAAAGCTCTGCAGGTGCCGGCCTTGGACATCAGCACCCTCGACCCGGAGCATTTCGCTGCCGGAGGGGTTGATGTCGACGATGCGGCCGTCTTTTCCGGCCACCAGGATCAAATCGCGTGAGACCTCGAAGATGCGGCGATACTTGTGCTCGGAGAGGGCCAGCTCGGTCGTGCGCTCGATGACGAGGTTTTCGAGATTCTGGTTGAGATAGATCAGTTTATCGCGGGTGGCCTGCAGGGCATGCTTGTCGTTGGTGATTTGTTGGTAGATATTCCAGGTACGTTCGAAAAAGAGCGTGATGCCGGCCACCAGGATGAAGGTGAAGGTGTTGACGGCGCCGCTGTAGGGCCGGATGGCCTCCCAGGCCCGTGCGTATTCGGTCAGAATCAGGAACTGCTTGAGAATGTGGCCGACCGAACGTGATACCGCAAATACCGTCAACGCCGTGCAGACCCAGAAGAGATAGGTCCAGATGATGTTCTGCGGGTCGCCCCGCTGCAGTCGGCGGGCGATCCGCAGGCAGAGGAGCGAGAGCACGATCATGCAGACCGAACCGGCGACGTCTACGGCCCAGATGGGGAAGGAGGCGACGATCATGCCCGGGTTCTCCCCTCACGACGGGTGCCGGCCGATAGCAGACGCTTCAGTCCGGTGTAAAGAAAGAAAAGGGCCGGCACGCACAACAGGTGATCCAGCTTGGACAGGTAGTAGACCGTATCGATCCATTCATAGCCGGATAGCGGCTCGAGTCGGAGCTGCCGGAAACCGACGCGGCTGATCTCGAGCACCGTCGTCTGCTCTTCGATGAAATGCACCAGGAAGGCGTCGGCGTTCCATAGGATGAAAAAGAACGCGGCATACTGAATGTGACGCCAGCCGGCATCCGTGGTGAGGCCGCGTTTTCGCAGCCAGTAAATCAACAGCCCCATCGAAAAGGCGAAGAGGACATGGGCCATCTGGTGGGCGTAAAGGCCCTCGGGATGGCCGTGCTGCTGGGTGGCGAACGCGGGCAAGGGCGCCATAACGGTCCACGCCAGCAGCCATAAGGTCGTCGAAGGCAGGCGGCCATTCATGCGGGAACTCCTCAATACGAAATAATGATGCATTATTTAGACTTTCGCAACCGGTGTCAAGATGTGCTGGAAAGGGGCGATACGGGCTAGGGTTTTATCGAAACGCTCCGCCGCTCGAAACCCCGGCAGACGGATGGTAGGCAAGAGACCGGTGGGAAATCGTCCCAGACTTTTACTGTGATTCAGCGGAGGAGGCAAGGCGGGAAAATATGACAAAGGAACGGCGGCCCTGTTTTTTCAGCGGCTTTTCAGAACGATATCCGGGTTTACGGTTTTTGGGGGTGATCCAACATTTTTTGCACGCCCCTGAAGTAAGGCAGCCTCGGTCTCAGGTATTTGAAAATGATGCGGGTGAGAATGTACATGGGAATGAAAATGAATGGATAACCCACGTGATCGCCGATAACCAGATTGAGCGGGAACGCTAGCTCGAAATCGACGTTCTGAAACCGGGTTTGCATCCACCCCAGAGCAAAGGGCACCGGCCAGAGGATACCGGCTGAATAGGCCGCCATGGTGAAAAAGTAGCGGCCCCATGCGTCGTTGGCCGCCTTGTTGAGGGCTTTATAGCTGACGCGGTCGTCAGCGGCATACGCTTGAAAGCTGAGTTTTTCCTTGTAGGAAACCTCCTGCTTGAGATCCTGCAAATGCTTGCGGTTCAGTCGGATGGCCGCCGAGATGGTTAACTCCCCCAGCACCACGCAAGTCATGCACAGGCAAAAAACGCCCGTAAAAAAGTCGACCAGGGGATAACCGGTCACGCGAAAAAAACCGATCAGAATAGGATCGATCAGCCGCAGGGCCTTGAAAAATGTCTGTTCCATATCCATTTTAGCCATTGGTTGTGGCCGGCCCGGCAACTTGACTGACGGGGCCGGCCTACGATTTCCCGCATCAACCGAAAATACGGTAGTTGAAAAAACCTCTCAAGGTGTAGTCCAGCCCCACGTAGACGGCCAGCACGATGAAGAACCACTTGAGGCCCTTTTCCGGGATGAACTTTCCGGTGCGCGGTCCGATCATGGAGCCGATGAAGATGCCCACCAGCTCGACGCCGATCATAATCCAATAGACGGTGACGCCCTTGATCATGAAGTTGAAAATCGACAGAACCATACTGATCAGCACCGCCAGGGCCGAAGTGCCGGCGGCGACGAACATCGGCAGGCCGACCACGCTGGTCAGAAACGGCACGTACAGGAAGCCGCCGCCCACGCCGATAAAGGAAGAAATGGCGCTGATGAAGAAACCGCCGACAAACGCCCAGATCGGGCTGAAACCGAAGGACTGACCGAAGAAGGAAATCTCCGTGCGCACCAGGTTGAATTTCACCGTCTTGACGCCCTGCTGGGTGATGTCGCCCTTCTGCTTGACGGCGGCTTCGAACGCCTTGACGGCTTCCTTGGCCGATTTTTTCTTGGATTGCCCCTTGGGGGTCATCTCATAGACCATGAATCCGCCGATGATAAAGACGATCAGGCCGAAATAGCCCTGGTACTGGGAAAACTTGACTTTGCCCATCGTGGTGTAGACCACCAGAAAGGCCGCCAGCAGCGAACCCAGCCCCAGGAACAGGCCCAGTGGGATTACCAAACGTTTCTGTTTGGCGTAGTTGATGCTGGAGACCAGGGCCGACAGTCCCACCAGCCATTGGTTGGACACGCGGATGCTGTCGGTGATGAACTTGTTCAGCTCTGGTGCCGTGTCCTTGAATGTCTTGGCGTAGGCGCCCAGGCCGAAAACGGAAATGTGGCCCACCCCTGCCATAATGCCGCCGAAAGCCCCGACGGTTGAAAAAACCCAACCCACCCAAACGGCCCAAAAAAAGGCCACGATCAAGTTGATCTGTGTGCCGCCCGGAACTCCCAAATAGCCGGGCGCGGCTTTCGGGTCGATCTGGCCCTTTTCGGTTCCCTGAGGCGCCTTGGCGATGGCCTCCGCCAGTTTGTCGGCTGCGAAAACATTGTCGGGTAAGACGTAAGGTGCAGCCAAGACCAGCAGCAGCCCGAGCAGCATAAAAATCGTCATTGTTTTCCTCATCTTAGACCTCCCTTAATTTTGGTTAAAGAGACTGTGAAGCGGCGTGCCCGTCGGCCGGTTTTCCTAAAAGATCCTTCACTTCAAGCAAACGCTGTGCCATAGGACCCAGATGTTTCCAGTTTCCAAACCCCCGCGGTCATAACTATAAAATATTTAGTTATTTCATATAGATAAAATTTTATCACCCGTCTGATCAACCTGTCGCTGATGGCCTGGAAATTGATTTCATGGGGCAGTATGTGATCTCTGATTGACATCGGGCGGCTCGGTTTTCAAAATTTATTGAGTAATAATAGATTGTTAAAATTGATGCAATAAAATAATTGCAGTGCAACGAAATATATGCGTTTTCCGTGGAATCGGTTGGGATCGTCAACAGGTGCCGCACCGGTTTGTTCCAAATATCTATTTAAAATGATTGGCTATTATTACAGCGCCACGTCACATCGGTGCCCGCGTTAAAAATATCTTGAATGGTATGAATATTGCTTCGCTACTGCAATGCGAATGAGACGATCTCTGCGATTGTTTCTACCGCATGCTCAATATCCAATGTTCATCCGCGTTTCAACAATGACATTAATGGGTTTTGATCCAGGTTATCGAATCCACAACCACTTTCGGAGGTAATTCGGCATGGAAAAATCCGTATTCAGTTTGTGTTTCATGTGCTCGGTCCGCTGCCCAATCAAGGTGCAGGTCAAAGACGGGCAGGTTCGGTGGATCGAGGGCAATCCGCTCGTGCCCGGCATGGAAGGCAGCCTCTGCCCCCGCGGGGCGGCCGGTATCAACATGCTCTACGACAATGAGCGCCTTCAGTCACCGATGATTCGGGACGGCGAACGCGGTGCCGGCAAGTGGCGCAAAGTCGGCTGGGACGAGGCTCTCGATTACATCGCCGACAAACTCAAAAACATCATCGACAAAAACGGCGGGCAGAGCGTCGTCCTCGGGGAACGGACCCAGCTCGCCACCCACGTGAGCAAATCCTTTTTAAAAGCAATCGGCTCGCCCAACCACTTCACGCACGACGCGCTCTGCAAGGGCTCGGTCAACACCGCCTGCCGCTCGCTTTTCGGCTACACCGATGCGCAGCTGGGTATCGATTACAAGAACACCAAGCATATTGTCCTTTACGGCCGCAACATTTTCGAAGCCATTTCGGTCAAGGAGGTCAACAACCTCACCCAGGCTCTCGAAAACGGGGCCAAGTTGACCTACATCGACCCGCGCGTGACGGTCACGGCCACCAAGGCGCACCGGTACTGGATGATTCGTCCGGGCACGGACCTGGCCCTCAACTACGCCCTGATCAACGTCATCCTCAAGGAACGCCTCTATGACAGCCAATACGTGGACCGCTGGGTGCAGGGTTTGGCGGAGCTGCAGGATTTCGTGCAGCCCTATACGCCGCAGTGGGCCGAGGAAGAAACCGGCATACCGGCCGATGAGATCGTAACCTTTGCCAGAGAGATCAGCCGTGATAAACCGGCCGTGATCTTTCATTTCGGCTACCGCGGGGCGAGTTACACCAACGAAATTTACCAGCGGCGCGCGATCATGATCTTGAACTCGTTGATGGGCAGCGTCGAGGCCAAAGGCGGTTTCTTCATCAAGAAGGGCCCGGGCGAGGTGGGCGGCAAAGCGGCCCGCAAGCTCACGGAGCAGGAATTTCCGAAGCTCGACCATACGCGATTCGACAAGGTCGGAACGCCGGAATTCCCGCTGCCGGACCCGAACCACGGCGTGGCCCAGATTCTGCCGCAGGCGATCCTGCATGAAGACCCTTATCCGATCAAGGCCTTGATTGCCTACCGCTTCGATCCCCTGGGGTCGATTCCGGATACCGGGTTGACCAAGAAGGCCCTCGACAAGCTCGATCTGCTGGTTACCATCGACATCAATTTCAGCGACATCGCCTGGTACTCCGACGTGGTACTGCCCGAGTCCTCCTATCTCGAACGCACCGACTGCATCCAGCAGGCCAACGGTCTCAAACCGCAGATGTTCCTGCGACGCCAGGCCGTCGCACCGCGCTATGACACCCGCGAAGGGGCCATGATTTTGAAGCAGATTGCCGAACGGCTCGGTGTCGGGAGTTATTTTCCGTATGAAAACATGGAAGAGTTGGTGCGCTGGCAGCTTGACGGCACCGGATTCTCCCTGGAGGATTTCGATGCCAAAGGCTTTGTCGCCTACGGCAAAGACCAGATCCTCTGGGATCGCAAGGACGGACTCAAGTTTAAGACCCCATCGAAGAAGATCGAGTTCACATCCGCCCTGCTGGAAAACGCCGGTTTTGAATCGTTTCCGGCCTACGAACCGGTTGTGCGGCCGGACGGCGGCAGCTTCCGCCTGGTGACCGGCCGGATCGCCCTGCACACGCACTTGTCGACCCAGAACAATCCCTATCTGCACGAGATTTCTGCGGAGAACGTTTTGTGGATCAACACGCGCAAGGCGGCCGATCTGGGTATCAAAAACAACGACGTCGTCGAGGTGACGTCCGGAAAGGGTGCCGGCAAGATCAAAGCCTTCGTCACCGATATGATTCATCCGGAGACGGTCTTCATGCTGCACGGTTTTGGTCACGAAGCCAAGCTGGCTTCCCGGAGCTACAACAAGGGGGTGTCCGACAGCCTGCTGCAGAAAAATGTCTCGGATATCATCGGCGGCAGTCCGGCCCTGCACGAAACCTTCGTAACCGTCAACCCGGCATAAAACCTGTCTGCGACTGCCGTCAGCTGGAGGAATTCAATGAGCAAGTATTATCTTTTTCAGGATACCAAGAAGTGCATCGGCTGCCACACCTGCACCATTCAGTGCAAGAGCCACAAAAACCTGCCGGTGGGCCCCCGGATCAGCCAGATCATCGCCGTGGGGCCGAAATTCGTCGGTGGTCTGCCGCGGGCCTCTTATGTCTTCATGCCCTGTTTTCACTGTGAAGACCCATGGTGTGTTGCCGCCTGCCCGACCGGTGCGATGCAGAAACGCGCCAAGGACGGCATCGTGTTCATCGATTTCGATCTGTGTGTCGGCTGCAAGGCCTGCATCACTGCCTGTCCGTGGGGTGCCCCGCAATGGAATCCCGAGACCGGCAAGGCGGTCAAGTGCGACTATTGCATGGACCGGGTGGATCAGGGACTCAAACCGGCCTGCGTGACCGTTTGCACGACCCACTGCCTCGGCTTCGGAAAGGTGGAGGACATGACCCGGATTCGCCGTGAGCGTCACGCCCAAGCCGTCGCCGCTCTCGATCAAAACGCTTAACGACTTGAATCTCGGTGCGATCGTCGTCTTAAAACCCATAGGGATGTGAGGAATCCATGCCCGCAAAGACCTGTCCGGTGACCCGCACGGTCACCGAGTTGAAGCACACCATAGACGCCGGTCGGCTGCAAAACCCCCGCAGCCGCAGGATTGCCGAAGAGATCCTGCAGCTGCTCAACGACATTGCCTGGGGTCGCGCCGGCGATAGACACATTCCCGCCATCGCCTCTCTGGCGGACGAACTGGCGTATGACGAGGCCGACACGGCGGCTATGGAAACAGCTGCTTATCTGCACGATGCCGTCGATCACAACCGCGAGGTGTTTGTCAGCCACATCAAAACCCACAACTGCTCGACCGGCGATTGCGTCAAACTGGCGCCCGCTCCCTGCCAGATGACCTGCCCGGCCGGACTCGACATCCCAACCTATGTGACACTGATCGGAATGGGCCGGGATGCGGAAGCCATCGACGTGATCCGCAGGGACTGCCCCTTTCCCTGGGTGTGCGGCTTGGTCTGCACGCGCCCCTGCGAGTTCATGTGCGTTCGCGCCCGAATCGACACACCGATATCGATCAAATTTCTCAAAGGCTTTGCCGCCGAGAGGGCCATGTCGGAAGGCAGCTACCGGAATCCGGAAAAGGCGCCGGACAAGGGTAAAAAAGTGTGCGTGATCGGCGCGGGTCCCGGCGGGATGAGTGCGGCATATTACCTGATCTTGAAAGGCTACGGTGTGCGGGTGATCGAGCAGCATCCGATGGCCGGCGGCATGTTGCTGCTGGGTATTCCCCGTTATCGCCTGCCGCGGGAAATCATCGATCGCGAGGTCGCCATGCTGACGGACCTGGGGGTCGAGTTCACGTTCAACACGCGGTTCGGCCAGGATGCGACCCTTGCAGGTCTCAAGGACGAAGGATTCGACGCCTTCTTTTTTGCCATCGGCGCCCATCAAGCCTTCAAGCTGGGGATTCCGGGCGAGGAAGGGTGCCCGCAGGTCCTCGAAGCCATCGCTTTTCTGCGGCGGGTCGCGCTTGGGGATCGAACGGTACCCGGCAAAACGGTGGTGGTGATCGGCGGTGGGAATGTGGCTATCGACGCCGCCCGAACCTGCCTGCGGCTGGGGTGTCGGGAAGTGACACTCGCCTATCGGCGAGCGCGGACCGAAATGCCGGCCGACCGGGAGGAAGTCGAGCAGGCCGAGGAGGAGGGGATAAAGTTCGTTTTTCTGACCATTCCCATCGAGGTCGCTAAAAACAATGGCGGCATCGACGGCCTGCGCTGCCTGAGGGCCGAGCTGGTCAAAATGGAAGGCCAGGACCGCCGGTATCCGAAGCCGGTCGAGGGAAGCGAGTTCTTGATGCCGGCCGATGTGGTCATCAGTGCCATCGGTCAAAAGGTCGACAACACCTGCATGACCGAGGTCAATGGGCTCGACTGGACCCGGCGCAACACCATCCACGTCAACACGGCCACTATGGAGACCTCACGAGCGGGTGTGTTCGCCGCCGGTGACGCGGTGACCGGTCCGGCAACCGTGATCGAAGCCATCGGCGGCGGCAAACGGGCGGCTGAATCGATCGACCGTTACCTGTCGGGCATTCCGCAGCCGAGCATGCCGCGGGTTCCGGTGCGGCGCGGCCGGATCGATTGGCTGGAGGTGCCGGCCAGCACCAAAATGACGCTGAAACGTCCTGATATGCCGCTTCTGAATCTCGATCGCCGACGGACGACATTTCAACAGGTGGAGTTGGGATACCCGGAAAACGCCGTCCGGGAAGAAGCCCGGCGCTGCCTGCGCTGCGATATCTGCTTGCGCTGCGGCAAATGTGTGGAGATCTGCCGCGACAAAATGGGGGTCAACGCGCTGCAGATGGGCTATTTCGACTTCGATCATCCGGTTGAGACCGATTTCAGAATAACCGCCGAGCGCTGTATTGCTTGCGGTGCCTGTGCCGCCAACTGCCCTACCGGCGCCATGCGGATGGAAGATCGAGGAGATGAGAGAGTTCTGTCCCTGTGCGGGACGATTCTAAACCGGCAGAAACTGTTGACTTGCGAAGATTGCGGGGCGGTCTTGGGACCGGCCCGTTATATCGAATTCGTCCGCAAGCGGACCAAGACCGTGGCCCGGGCTGCCGGTGCCCGAGCGCTTTGTGACGCCTGTTCGCGCCACTCGAGTGCCAAAATCACCACGGATAACCTTCCGAGTCAATCAAAGTAAGTCGAGGAGACTGCAAGATGGTATTTCGTCGTGGTCAGAGAGTGGAAATCTATCGGCGATCCGGTGACGAGAGTTGGGAAACCTACATGGACGCATACATCGGTCTGCATGGCCTCATCACCGATCCGGACAACACCATCAACGATCCCGATGCCCTGGTAGAAGTCAGCCTGGTGGGCAAGGGGACGCACCGTTTTCCCCAGGATTGCCTGCGCCTTCTGGAAGATTAGAACCGGGCAAGGTCACCGCTTGGATCTTCAGTCAACCTGAGAGGATCATGACAATGGCCGTATCAGACGTATTGAAAAAAATGGGCCGATCGGTTTTCTCCATGGAAAGCGACCGGACCGTCGACGACGCCATTAATGCGCTGACGGCCAACAAGGTCAGCGCGCTGATCGTCACCGAAAACAATCGGCCTGTGGGGATATTTGCCGAACGGGATGTCTTGCGGACCTACCTGCGGGACAAAGCCAAAGCGTTTGCCGATGTCCGATTGGGCGACGCGATGACGGCAACCCTCATTACGGCAAAGCCCGATGACAAGATCGATACGGCCATGAACGTGATGCTCAGAGCCGGTATCGGTCATCTGCCTGTGATCGAAAATGAACAGATTATCGGCATGCTGACAGCCAGCGATCTGGTCGAGTATCGGTTGACGTCACTCGATGACGAAATGCATCACTTGAAAGACTATATCGCCGATCTGCACGATGCCGGATTGGATTGACCGTACATCAAGATCCGGGTGTCAAATTTCCAGATGCATCTTTGTGGAGATAATTGATGATTCACATCACCATTGACGGCCGGGAATACGACGCCGAAGCCAACCAATCTGTTTTAGAGGTATTGAAAGCAAACGGTATCCGTATCCCCACCCTTTGCTACCATCCCGCCCTCAAGCCCTCAGGCTCGTGCAAACTGTGTGCGGTCGAGGTGCCGGGCCGTGCTTCGGGGCGAAAGATGGCCATGCTGTCCTGCATTCTCAAAGTCAAGGATGGCATGGAGATCAGAACCACGGGGGAAGTGGTGGAAAGGGCCAGGGCCCGGGCGTTCAAAAACCTGTTGCAGATGGCGCCGCAGGCCGAGACCATCGTTGCCCTGGCCAAATCCTTCGGCATCGCTGTCGGTTCGCCGCCTGACGGCTGCATCCGTTGCCGGCTGTGCATCCGTGTCTGCAAAGAGATCGTCGGCCCCGGTGCTCTGAAAATGGAGCAGCGCAACGGTCAGAACTTCGTCGTGCCCATAGAGAATCTTTGCATCGGATGCGGCACCTGCGCCAACATCTGTCCGACCCGGGTGATCAAGGTCGAAGACCTGGAAAATGTCAGAACCATTTCAATTCGCGATGAGGTGATCGGCAAGCATCCTCTGGAGCGGTGCGAAGGGTGCGGCAGGCTTTTTGCCACCCCGAAATTCCTCGAGCATATCCACCGCAGAACCGTCAGCCACCCGGACGTCAAGACGCACCATAAATACTGCCCGACGTGCACCAAGCTGTTTTCGGATCGGATCAAGTCCGTGAGCGACCGGTCCCGGCGCTGATGTCTTATCAGTTTCACAGAGTTCTTTAAATACCCTGTCAGGAGGCAGTAGATGGCGAGGATTCTCATACTGGACGATGTTTCCGACGCCGTGCGCCTAATGGCCAGACTGCTCAAGGAAAACGGCCACACCGTCTTTCCCTTCACCGATGAAGAGCCGGCCCTCGATTTCATTGCCGAAAACCCCGTCGACCTGGCGATCCTCGATATCAAGCTGAAAAAAATGAGCGGTATCGACGTCCTGGCGAGAATAAAACAGATCGCGCCGGCTATCCGCACCCTCGTGTTGACCGGCTATCCCACCGTGGAAACCGCCCGGGAGTCGATCCGACTGGGAGCCGGCGAGTTCTGCGTCAAACCGATCGACAATGCCGAACTCGAGGAAAAAGTGTCCCGCCTTCTGGCGGCAGATTGATCGGTATTCAGACAATCCCCATGCCGTCCGTCATCAATAGCGGCATTTATTTTCATTCGTGACGACCGTCGTTTCGATGCCTGCAATAACAGGCTAATCCTCTGGATCAACCGGTGCCGTGATCCTCTTTAAATAGGAATCGTTTTTCAGACGGATATGTAATACATTTCAGTATTACAGTTTACGCGCAGCATCTTTTATTTATAATACACTAAAATTATTATATAAAAATTTATTATAAATGCGGTATGAAATTTGCTGGGGGGTCAGGGTATTCGGCTGTCTTTTTATGAAGGCCGCGAGGTAACGGCAGCCATGTTCAAACAATTCGTCATCAAACTGGTTTCAATAACGGGGTAAACGCTTTCAATCCGATGGTGCCGCCGAACGTCAAACTGATTCCCTACCTTCCGGCCCTTCCTCCCGCCTGCCGGACCGATTCG
Source organism: Desulfobacterales bacterium (assembly GCA_049687935.1). GTDB lineage: Bacteria > Desulfobacterota > Desulfobacteria > Desulfobacterales > SG8-13 > JARFQH01. Next base: position 19,300 of record JBAVJU010000099.1, read on the forward strand.
TCTCACCGGCCTCCTTCGCTGGCTTTAGGCCGCCGGAGCGGTTTGTTGATTCGATCACCGGATCCCCAGGGCATCATCGGCTGTGCGAGTCGATCCTATGAATCCGTTCGCCATTGCGACGACGATAGCAGAGTTGTTTCCGGACGGCTGATCGACATTTATGCCTGACGGTGTGCCGCTGCAGCTGTACCGGCTACATCTGCGGCGGCGGAAATTTTTCGAGCATATCGTCCACCGCCGTCTTGATCAGTTGGTCTTTTTCTTGCGGGTTCAGGCCCGGATTGACACGCGCATGTGTCACGCTCCACCAGACGACCTGCCGGGATGCCGGAAGCAAAAA
>JBAVJU010000100.1:0-18704 GCA_049687935.1 Desulfobacterales bacterium
GGGCTTTTCCGGCCATAAGCCGGATGTGTTTTTTCCCCCGATCGAGCTTGATACCGTTCAAGACCCGTATGTCATCCAATCCTTGCAGCAAAAGCCCCGGATTCCCATGCAGGGCGCCATGGGCAAACCACTCGGTCATCAGCGCCAACGGCACGACTGCTTTACCGCCGATCACGTGCGAGCGAAGAACCGGATGATTTCCGATGTCGAGATCGCGTTGAAAGGTGAGAGACAGGCCGGCGGCGGCATCCGATTCGGAGAATTCAGAAAGGGTGGCGCCCACCGGAGGCACCTCGCGCGCATTGACACCGGAAAGCGTTGCGCCGACCACCACTTCGACGGCCGGGTCATCGGCCCGGCACATCTCGTCGACCAGATGTCGTGCCCCGCCGGCGATGGAAATCAGTTCGACCCCGCGGCGGCGAAATTCTTGACTAAGGGCGGCCGACACCATGCCGCCTTCCCACGGCCCCCAGTTGACGGCCTTCACACGGCAATGCGGGTGGCGGGCGGCAAACTGCTGGGCGATTTTGTTCAGGGCTTCATTGGCCATGGCATAGTCGGCCTGCCCGCGGTTGCCCGTCCGGGCAGTCACAGAGGAGAACAGCACCAGATGACGCAGCGGGTCCTGAGCGGTTGCGGCCAGAAGGTTCTCGAGTCCTTTTACCTTGGTATCGAAGACACGCTCGAATTGTTCCGTCTTCTTGTCCACGATCAAGCGGTCCTCGAGCACACCGGCCCCGTGAACAACCGCCTTGACCGGCCCGTGAGCCGCCCTGACCGAATCGATTGCCCGGCGAACGGCAGAGGCCAACCGGACATCGACGCTGAGATAATGAGCTTCGGAACCGGTTTTCCGTATCGCCGCCAGGGTCGCTGCGATTTCCCGATTGGCCATATGCCGGCGGAAGGCGGATTCCAGTTGGACCGGTGTGGAATTGCCGTTGAACTCGCGATTCAGAATCGCTCGCTTGACGGCGGCCTCATCGGTCAACTCTCTCAACCATAAAGGTTCCGGTTCGGGGGCCGGGGAGCGTCCCAGCAGGATCAATTTCGGCTGCGTTTCGACCGCCAGCGCGAGGGCAACGGCGGCCGTCACACCTCTGGCGCCGCCTGAGATCACCACGACATCGCCGGTTTCCAGAGACCGGGTTGACGGTGCGGCGGCCGGCAGCGGCGCATCTTCCAGCACCAAAGTGCTGCGTCGCTTTTGGTCCAGTCCGATTTCAACGGCGTCTTCTTGACTGTGATGAAGCAGTTCGTCGGCCACCATGGCGGCCACTGCAGCCGTGTCCGGCCAGTCCGGCGCCACATCGATGGCCCGGCAGTGAACGGTTTCCCATTCGACAGCGGCGGTTTTAATTAGACCGGCCAGAGCGCCCTGCAGGGGATGGTCGACCCCCCGTCCGTGAAAACCGAAGGCACCGTCCATCCTTGTGATCGAGGCCAATACGGCACCGCTTCGAGCGGCTGATTCCATCAGTTCGGGTCCTAAACGGTTCGCCAGCCGGAACATTTCCCTTAGGTCGCCGGAAGGGGCCGGGGAGGGCACCGAGGGGATCAATACCAACCCTGCGGCCGGCGATAAGTTCGGCTTGTCATTTAAAAAAGTCAACGGGATCAGGACCGTCTCGATATTTCGCCGTTCCAGTTCGTCGGCCAAAGCGGCCGCCAGTCCGGTGCCGTCATCGGTAATAAGCACCTTTCGCCCGGCCGGAATCGTCACCGTTTTCCACTCCTTGCAAGGGGCCTCGACCACTTTGATGACCTGCCGTCGGAGCGGCACGGACGCCGCCTCTGTTTCCGATACCACCGTCGTCGCTTCGGCCTCTGCCGAGGCCGCATTTGCTTGAGTCTCCACCGGCTTGACATCCGTCGGTGAAACACTGGTCGAGCCGCAGAGATAGGCGGCAATCTGTCCCAACGTTTTAAATTGGCCCATGTCTCGCGGTGATACGGTTTGAAGACCGGGCATCTTCTCCTCGACGGCCGACAGGATTTCCACGCGTTTGATGGAGTCGATGCCCAAATCGGCCTCGATGTCCATGCCCGGCTTGACCATGTCAACCGGATAGCCCGTCAGTTCGCTGACCACTTCAATCAGGATGGTCATCAGGGCGGTTTGCTCCCGATCGGCGGCAGGTGTCTCCAGCGCTGCTGTGTCGATGCGCGCTGCCTCTTTTATTTCGGACACCGCTTCGGCCAATTCGCTGTCGTCATTGGATCTGGTCAAGAGGTCTGCCACTTGCCCCAGGGTTTTCATTTTCCCCATGACAGCAGGTGCAATGGTGGGCAGGTCAGGGACCCTTTCCTCTAGGGTCGACAGAATCTCGACGCGCTTGATGGAATCGATGCCCAAATCGGCCTCGATGTCCATATCCGGCTTGATCATCTCGACCGGATAACCCGTAAGGTCGGAGACGACTTCCATCAGAGTTCGCTGCACTTCCGGAACGCTCGGCGATGCCGCAGATGCAGCGGCAGATATCGTCTCAGGCGGGGTGCCTTGCCGGGCCAAACTCTCCGCCACAGTATGCGACGGCGTTTTATGGAAGGGAACCTCGGTCGCCATAACCGGGTCGTTCGCTCCACTGGGGCCGGGGGTCGATTTTTCACGGACCTCAAGAACTGCGGAGAGCGGGGAAATTGGAAGCCTTTGTTCGGGCATTTCAACGGGAATGGGCGTTTCGGCCTGATACGGCGGCGCCTCCGCCAGGCGGCGGGTGTGCTCCATCATGGTTTGCAGTGTGCGGCCGGCCTGTATCTGCGTGTCCAGGAATTTCTGATGCGTCTCCGCTGTCTGTTGTTGCAGCGCCTGAATCGAGGCTAAGCCCTGTTGCAGGGTCGACAAGGCTTGCCGGATCCAATCGGCGCCGGTATCCGAACCGGGTTCTGACTGGGTATTGAGGCGTCGATCCAAGTGGTGCGGGTGTGAGGATTCCTTCATCATATCCGTGCTTTCAGTATCATGGGCCGACCGGTCGATACGAGGCTTTGCTTCCAATAGGCTGCGGTCGGGTTGGGTCGGGCGCGCGTGCTTGTTGTTGATTCGGGGCCGATGTGTGGATTGTTGCGGCGGCCCTTGATTTTCAACGCGAGGGGTTCGATAGTTCGTTCCCGTCAGTTCGACTTGCATCAACGGCTTGCGGCTGCGTTGCGGCGGTGTTTCCCAGTGGTTGAGGTCTACCGGGTGTCCGAGGGCCGCCAGACGGGACAAGGTGCGGGCCATGTCGCCGATTCCGGTGCGGTTGCCGGCTGAAGCGTCTACGGCGACGGCCTCAAATGTTTCGCCGGCGAGAATCTCGGTAACCAAACCGGTGAGGATGCTTCGGGGGCCGATTTCTAAAAATGTCCGCATTCCGGCTCTGTATAGGTTTTTGATGTCGTCGATGAAGGCGACCGGCTGGTGCAGATGGTCTCCGAGCAGGGCCGCTGCACCGGTCGCATCGGCCGGGTAGGGACCGCCGGTCGTGTTGGAGAAAACCGGGGTCGCCGTTGGAGAGAAGGCGATCGTGAGGAGTTTTTCCCGGAAAGGATGCCGGGCCGCTTTGATGTATTTGCTGTGGAATGCGGCGGCAACAGGAAGGCGCGTGCAGCTATACCCCTTATCTCGGCAGATCGACCGAACGGTATCGAGCGCTGCGAGGGTTCCGGCGATAACACCCTGCTGAGGTGCGTTGCGGTTGGCCAGGATGACATCGAGCCGGCTCGATTCGATGAGCGCCTCGACTTCTGCCAAAGGCGCTTTGACGGCCAGCATTCCGCTGGCGGGGGTCCTCTCGCCCTGTCCGGCGGCGGCCATCAGACGACCGCGGGAAACGGCCAGGGAAAGAAGGGCCTGCTGGTCGATCCATCCGGCGGCATGCAGGGCGGTCAGTTCACCGAAACTGTGGCCCGCGGTGGCATCCGGCTGGACGCCGAAGGCTGCCAAAACGTTGAGCATGGCGAGGCTGACGGCACCGATGGCCGGCTGAGCGATGTCGGTGCGACGCAGGGCCTCGTCCTGCAAAGCGGTTTCTTCCGGTGAGGATGCCGGAAGCGGGTAAATGGCCCGGCTCAGGCTTCTTACGTCGTCGAACCGTCGATCGGCGGCCGCGAGCGCTTCAAAGGCTTCCGGAAACCGGCAGACGAGATCGCGGCCCATCCCCGGATACTGACTGCCCTGACCGGGAAACAAAAACGCCAGCTTTCCGGCGGGCCGTCCTTCACCATAAAACAGTCCCGGGCGCTTGACGACCGTTTCGGTCCGGAGGTCCTCGAGCAATGCCGACCCCTCCTTCAGGAAAAAGGACCGCATCGACTCCGACGTCCGGTCGTCAGCGACCGTCCGTTCGATGACCCACAAAAGGCGGCAGTCACCGTCAACAGAGAACGACCGGCGTGACCGCAATGCCGCTTCAGGCAGCGGTATCCCGTTTTCGATGTCGCTTTTCAGGCGCTCGAGTTTTGCGATCAATGCGGCTTTTGAGGTCCCGGACACCGCCACGATCTCAACCGAACCATCCCAGGCGGTGACGGTTTTATCCGGCCGGTATTCTTCCAGAACGAGGTGAAAGTTGCTGCCGCCGAATCCGAAGGCACTGACCCCGCAACGGCGCGGGTGGTCCTTATTGGACAGCCACGGTCGTGTGACGCTGTTGAGGTAAAACCGGCTTTGGTCGATACCGAGTTCCGGGTCCGGTTGCTCTGCTTTCAATGTCGGCGGCAGGATTTTGTGATGCAGGGCCAGGGCGCTTTTGATCAGGCCCGCCGCACCGGCGGCGGCCTTGGTATGGCCGATCATCGACTTGACCGAGCCGATGGCGCAGTCCGGTCCGTTGGCGGTCTTGCCGCCGAACACCTGGCTCAGGGCTTGAAATTCGACTTTGTCGCCGACGCGGGTGCCCGTGCCGTGGGCTTCGATCAGTTCAATGGTGTCCGGGTCGATACCGGCGCTCGTGTACGCATTTCGTAGGGCGAGCGCCTGGCCTTCGGGGCGGGGGGCATAAATGCTCTGAGATTTACCGTCGCTGGCGCTTCCTATGCCGCGAATGACGGCATAGATCCGGTCGCCGTCCTTTTCGGCGTCGGCCAGTCGTTTGATCACCAGGAGACCGATTCCCTCACCGAGGACCGTTCCATCGGCATCCTTCGAAAAGGGACGGGCGTCTCCGGTGGGTGAGAGGATGCGTGTTTTGGCAAAGCACATGTGCATGAAGATGTCGTTGAGCGTATCGACCCCGCCGGTGACCACCATGTCGCTGCGGCCGGCGGTAAGTTCCAGGAGTGCCATGTGAACCGCACTCATCGAACTGGCGCAGGCCGCGTCGACCACGCAGTTGGTGCCACCGAGATCGAGACGGTTGCAGATGCGGCCGGCGACCACATTGCCGAGGAGTCCGGGAAAGGAGTTTTCCTGCCAGGGAACGTAGGAATCGGATATATGTGCGACGACTTCTTCAGCGGTTGCTGCGGCTACTCCCGCGCGCTCGAGCGCTTGCCGCCATTTGGGGAAGCCGAGCCTGGCCCCGAGCGGAATGACCAGTTCCTGGGTGCCGGTCACGCCCAGAATGACGCTGGTTCTTTCGCGATTGAACGCTTTGCCGTCATCGTAGCCAGCGTCCGCAAGTGCCATCTTGGCCGCCATGAGTCCCAACAGTTGGGACGTATCGGTGGCTTCCAGGGTGTTGGGCGGTATACCGAATTCGGTCGGGTCGAACATCACCGTCGGTAGAAAACCGCCTCGCGTGCAATATGTGTGGTCAGGGACGGTCGGTTCGGCGTCAAAATAATCAGCGGCAGCCCAGTGGGTCGGCGGGACCTCGTCGATGGCGTTTTCACCGGTCACGATGAGCCGCCAGAATTCTTTCAGACCGGAGGATTTCGGAAAAAAGCACCCCATGCCGATGATGGCGACCGGTATCGACTGCGGGTTTAATTGATTATCGTCTGTCAATTTTCAACCCTTTTTATGTCCCTAAAAGATTCTGCCGGAGTTCGAATACTGAGGCATGAAGAACCCAAATGCGGAGAATGGCGGATCGGTAAAGTCCGCACAGAATCAATTATCGTTTAAAAATCTATCTATATTACATGGTAACGGCAATTGCAAGGGATTGACGCTCAAGCAATGTGTTGATACATTGATATAACAACTAATCAAGGATAACGTATGCTCCGTTTTTTTTCAAACCGCGAACTTTCCAGCGGATTGTCAATTCCGCTGGCGAGATGGAAACGGTGGGCGCGCGAGTTTCTGCCGCCCGATCCACTCGGCGGGCTGCAGTCGGGAGTCACTCGGCAGTTTAGTGTGGATGAGGCCCTGATCGTTTTTTTGGGTGGGCACCTGGTGGCTGAATTGAAGACGAGCGTGCCCGATGCCAGACAAATCCTGAAGGACTTGAAGCCTTGCCTCCGGGATATCGGTTTATTCGCCAATAGCCGGGTTCATGAGCGCTTTAAAGCCGGTCTTCCCGATCCGATCACCATTTACACCCTCTTTATTTACCGAGATAACCCTGATCTGAGTGCTGCGTCTCGGTTTACCTATGCGCTCCGGGGCGAAATATCCCGCACAACACAGAACCATGGCGGCCGCACGGTTTACCTTGAGCGGTACATCGAAGAGCGCCTTCCGCTTTCGGCGCAGTCATTGCCGAAACAGCTGAGCAGCCGAACTCTGAACATTTCGGCGCTGGCCGATTTTTTCGCGAATGCCCTGGGGCTGGATAAGGGGCATTTTCCGATCCTAAACGGACGGGGCTGATCCTTAGTCTATCAGAGACATGATTTCTTCGAGTGGCAGGGGACGAAATACTCCGGCATCAGGCGGCATGACAATCTTCTGGGTTCTCAGCCAATTAAAACGCGTGGCCACGGCGGCGCCAAGCAGGAGGTTGAGAGCGACTGTCACGACAGAACGGTTTTCGGGCCGTTCGAGAAAAGAACCCCGCGTCCATTCGTTGAAAGCACCCATCGATGGACCGCACCAGATCTGGTAATCGATTTTACGCGTCGGATCGCCACTGTTGGCCCAGTTCGAGGATTGCCCCAAATAAGAACGAAAAACCAGCGCCATCTTGTGCTTGGAATCTCTTTCGGCCCGCTCGATTTGTTGTGGGTCCCGCAGACGAAAGAAAGCCTTGGTCTGTTCCCACTCTTCATCGATAGGGCAACGGAAGAGATCGCGTTCCATCATCAGCCGCTCTTTCTGCGGTATTTCCTCCAGAGAGCCATACCGGCAATAGAGATCGTATAATTTGGCGGCCCGGAAGGGGAACAGGGTTCCGCGTTTCAAAACCTGCACCTTGACGTTCATTTCGAACATATCGGCCGCCGGAGCCATGGTCACGTCGGCCTGGCAGGCTTCAGCCAGCATCGACCGTACGGTGGCCGATGTGTCGGCCTCAAGGCAGGCTTGATTAACCGAGCCGGTCAGAACATAGGCGGCACCGAGCGCAAAGGCCGCCGAAACAGCCGCCGGAGTGGCGATTCCGCCGCCCAAACCGACACACAGGGGACGGTCGTAACCAAATAATTCGGCCATCCGGTCCCTCAGAGCCAGCATGGTGGGGAGCAGGGAAATGGCGGGCTGATTGTCGGTGTGGCCCCCGGAGTCGGCTTCGGCCGTCATGGTCTCGGCCACCGGAACGGTCCGGGCCAGTTCGGCTTCGGCCGGTGTTATCATTTTGCGGTCCAACAGCTGGCGCAGGATTTTTTCAGGCGGCGGCGAAAAAAATTTCTTGGCGACTTCGACACGAGAGACCTTGGCCGTCACATGATGGGGACAGACGACCCGACCCTTGGCACCGCGATGCATCCCCTTTACACGGTAATAGACCAAAGGGAGGGTGAGGTCCAGATAGGCCGAAGCGCTGATGCGGCAAATGGCGTGCTTCAAGTAGAGATCGACCGTGGCCGCTTCCAGATCGGGTTCGTTGGGGCTGTGAATAAGATTGAAACCGAAGGGAAGATCGGCTACCCGCTGCCGCAGTTGCACGATCGCGGTTTCGATGTCGTCCAGAGCCAAGCCGGCGGCGCCAAAAAAACCGATCATGCCGGCCCGAGCCGCGGACTCCACCATTTCGACCGAGGTGATGCCGTTGGCCATGGCGCCGATGACATATGGATACCGCAGCCCAAAGGAATGCTTGAAAGTCGGATCACCCAAATCTTCAGGATGCAGCGCCGGTATGTACCCCAGCACGGGATAGCCGTCTGGCGGCCCGCCGATGTCCGTTCGGACGGAGTCGATCGTCACGCAGCCGCAGCGGCCGATTGCCGGCTGCCCGTCGACGTCGACCACGCACACCGGTTCGGTAACGCGTCGAATCGCCGCGCAGATGGCATCGGCGCCGATCTCAGGCGGCTGATTTTCGGGGCGCCACCAACCGATCGGGCGGGTGTTTGAATTTGATGTCTGCATGAATGTCTGCTGTTTTCCGAACGGTTTTAGCGATCGGTGAGGTCCGAATCCATGTGCCCGAAAGCTCGTATAGACGCTGTGAAGCCGTTTTTATTACGTCGAACCCTCGGCAGGTGTCAAGTCATTCGCGCGGGTGAAATTTCTGATGCAGGTATTTGAGGTGATCGCGTGCCACGTGGGTGTAGATCTGAGTCGTGGCGATGTCGGCATGGCCCAGCATGGTTTGAACCGCCCGCAAATCGGCGCCGCCTTCCAGCAAGTGGCTCGCAAAGGAGTGCCGCAGTGTGTGGGGGGTGATCACTTTTCTGAGCCCTGCCCGAAGGCCGTAACGCTTGATCAACTTCCAAAATCCCTGGCGGCTGAGCGGTTTTCCGGCCCGGGCGACAAAAAGGGTGGCACTGATACGGTCTTTGAGAAGCGCCTGGCGTGCCCCGGTGGTAAACCGTCGAATTTTTTCTTGAGCATACTGGCCGATCGGCACCACGCGTTCCTTGGCGCCTTTGCCGAAAACGCGAACATAACCGGCGGTCAGATTGACATCCTGCAGTTTGAGGGTGATGAGTTCCGAAACGCGCAGGCCGGCCGCGTAGAGCAACTCCAGCATGGCTGCATCACGACAACCGGACGGCTTTTGGGGGTCCGGAGCGTCGAGCAGTCGTTTGACCTCGTCGATCGTCAAAACATCCGGCAGCTTCAGACCGCTTTTGGGCAGGTCGATCAGTCGCGACGGATCACTGGGTAATATTTCTTCCTGTGCCAGGAAGCGATAAAATCCTCGGATGGACACCAAGTGGCGGGCACGCGATCGGGCATTCAGCCCATCCTCGCGCATCGAAATGAGATACGTGAGGATCAGCGGGGTATCCGCTTCTGACACGGTCGCCCGCCCGCTTTCGACCAGGAAGGATATGTAGCGAACGAGATCGCGGCTATACGCCTCGATGGTTTGAGCCGCAAGACCTTTTTCGACCATCAGAAAATCGAGATACCGGTCCAGCAGAGCGTCGCAAGATGCCTGCATAGGCCTATTGCTTTCCATTTAAATGCGGTGAACGGCCGGATCGAGGCGGTTGAGCACTTCGGCACCGTCCTCACGCACCACGACCATGTTTTCGAGACGCACGCCGCCCCAGTCGCCCAGGTAAATTCCGGGCTCGACCGTCGTCACCATTCCGGCTTCGAGCACGGCATCCTTCAGCGGGCTGAGCCGGGGCGCTTCGTGAATGGCCAGGCCGGTGCCGTGTCCCAGCCCGTGGCCGAACCGGCCGCCGAAGCCCTGCTGCTCGATGTGGTCGCGGGCGATGCTGTCCACCGCCCGTGAGCTCACACCGGCTTTTATCGCATCGATGGCGAGGCGCTGGGCATCCAAGACGGTCCGAAAGACCTTCTTGAAGGTGTCGTCCGGCTCGCCGATCACGACCGTGCGGGAGATGTCGGAGCAGTAGCCGTCGAGCCGCGCCCCCCAGTCGAACAAAAGCGGTTCACCTGCTCTGATCCGGCGATCGCCTGGAATCGCATGCGGCAGCGCACTGTTGGGGCCGGATGCCACGATGGTCGGAAAAGAGAGCGCCTCGGCACCGGCTTCCCGCATCCCTTTTTCCATGATCCAGGCCAGCTCTTTTTCCGTCATGCCCGGTTTGATTTTTTCGACACACTGACTGAAAGCCCTTTCGGCGAGCGACAGGGCGTTGCGCAACGTTGCGATTTCCGTTTCCGATTTTTTGATCCTCAACTGCTCCACCAGATCCTCGACCGGCATGAGGGTCACCTCGAGACCGGCCTGGGCAATGGCGTCTGATATTTTCCGGTGCTGATGAACCGACAGACGCACGCTTTCGAAGCCGAGGGTCTTTGTGCCAAGAGCCTTTAAAAGTTCGGGCAGCTCTTCCGCCAGGCCTTTTTTGTAACAGAGGATTTTGTAGAGGCGAGCCTCATTGCGGGCCTGAAGTTCGTAGCGCGTATCGGTTGCCAGCATCAGATCGTTTCCGGTTATGAGCAGCACTCCGGCCGATTCGTCGAATTGGGTGTCTTGGCCGGTAAAACCGCTCAGGTAGCGGCGATTTTCGTCGGCAAGCACCAGTAGTGTGTCGTTTTGGGTGCCGGGCAGAAGTTCACGCAGACGTTTGATGCGTTCCGCGATCAAATTTTCCAAAACGGTTTCCTCTTTTTTGGTTTTGTGGTGATGGGCGTCCAGGAGTGCAATGAGTATAACACATTGCGGCCGAGGATCAAGTAGCCCGCCGCCGGTGTCGGACACGAGGTGTATTGACATGGTGGAGTGGTACTGGTAGAAAAAACTATCCTGCCGTCAAGGTCGGCTCCGTGACGGTTTCACCTCCCAAAAGGCCGGTCGGGCGCCCGCCAATCGCTTGCGGCCGACGCATTAACGCCATGGATAAACCCAACCCCGACCCGACTGAAAAGTACATCCGGGGGCTAATGGACATCAGCCGCGCCATCACCTCCGATCTCTACATCGAAGACATTCTCAAGCTGATCGTCATGGTCACGGCCAAAGTCACCGGTGTCGAAATCTGCTCGATGTGGCTGATCGACGAGAACGTCCATCCGGTGAAGATCCGCCTCAAGGCCACCCAGGCCATCGATCCGGACTACGTCAAGGATCGCGCTCTCAACCTCAACGAGGGCATCGTCGGATATGTCGCCACGACCAAAAAACCGTTGACGGTATCAAACGTCCTGCAAGAGCCGCGCTTCAAAGAAAAGGAAATGGCCGCGAAACTCGGGCTGGTGTCGATGCTCAGCGTTCCGCTGCAGGTCAAGGACGGCAAGGTCATCGGGGTCCTCAATTGCTTTACCGCCGAACCCCATACGTTCACACAGACCGAGATCAACCTCATGTCGACCGTTGCCAACCAGGCTGCGGTGGCGATCATGAACACCGAACTGATGGTCAAGACCCAGGTCATCCAGGAGGAATTGGAAACCCGCAAAATGGTCGAAAGGGCCAAGGAAATCCTCATGGTACGGCGCAACAAGAGCGGCGAGGAGGCCTATCGCTGGCTGCAGAAACGCAGCATGGACATGCGCACCTCGATGCGGCGGGTGGCCGAAGCCATTCTGCTCTCCGAAGAAATCGACTGACACCCAACCCTCAATCAAATACCGGCTTGTTTTACAACTCCCAATCGCTTCCTTCGTATTCGTCAAACTTAATAAAAATAATTTTCTTAACAATATAAGCTTGACTTGGTAATTCAGTGAAACTAAAAGGAACCACAACCTGAGAAATCCGGGTTCGCACAATGGCGTGCGGACTGATGCGGTCGGGTCACGGACAAAGGCGTCTTTTTCACCCGGAAAAGACGCCTTTTTTTATTTAAACTTAATAATCTTATTGAGGAGGACGCCATGAATTTACAGCAACCGAATTCGAATGAAGCCCTGGAAACCAAAAACCGCTCCCGTAGCGTCGCTCCCCAGTCCGGTATCTGCAGTCGCTGCATCGACGGTTGCAAGGGCAACTGTGACCTGTTCCAGTCGACCTTCCGGGGCCGCGAGCTGCTCTATCCGACTCCCTTCGGTAAAGTCACGGCCGGAGCGGACAAGGATTATCCGGTGGATTACTCTCATTTGAACATCATGGGATATGCCATCGGCGCCGAAGGCATCGAAGCCGATCCGGACCATGCGATCTTTCCCAAGGTCGACACGACCGCCTGGTACGGCGCCACCGAAAAAGTCAAAATGCGGATTCCCATGTTTACCGGCGCGCTGGGGAGCACCGAGATCGCCCGGGCCAACTGGGAGCACTTTGCCATAGGAGCCGCCATTACCGGGATCAGCCTGGTCTGCGGTGAAAATGTCTGCGGCATCGATCCCGAGCTGAAGATCGACAAGAACGGCAAGGTAAAGGACTCTCCGGAAATGCGGCGGCGGGTGGAGCAGTACCGGCGTTTTCACGAAGGCTTCGGGGACATCATGGTTCAGTTGAACGTCGAGGACACCCGCCTGGGAGTTGCCGAATATGTCGTCGAAAAATTGGGGGTCGAAACGATCGAGCTCAAATGGGGGCAGGGCGCCAAGTGCATCGGCGGTGAAATCAAGGTTGACTCCATCGAGCGCGCCCTCGAACTCCAGAAGCGGGGATACCTGGTCACCCCCGATCCGTCGGACGCCTCCAATGTCAAAGCCTATAAAGACGGCGCCATAAAAGAATTCGAGCGGCACTCCCGGGTAGGGTTTCTCGATCAGGAGGACTTCATGCGGGAGGTCGATCGGGTTCGTAAGCTGGGGGCCAAACGCATCACCCTCAAGACCGGAGCGTATCCGATGCGGGAGCTGGCCATGGCGATCCGCTGGGCGTCGGATGCCAAGATCAGCCTGCTGACGATCGATGGTGCGCCGGGCGGCACCGGAATGAGCCCATGGCGCATGATGAGCGAATGGGGGATACCGGCCATATACCTGCATTCCATGGCGTATGATTTGTGTCTGCGGCTGGCGAAGAAGGGCGCATGGGTGCCGGATATCGCCTTTGCCGGCGGCTTTAGTTCAGAAGACCATATATTCAAAGCGTTGGCGCTGGGCGCGCCTTACTGCAAAGCCGTGTGCATGGGACGGGCGCTGATGATACCCGGGATGGTCGGTAAGAACATCGGCCGCTGGCTGAAAGGCGAAGACGGCGGCTTGCCGTCGACCGTGTCCAAGTACGGCACCACCAAGGAAGAAATATTCGTTTCCTATGCTGAATTGAGAACCAAATACGGTAAAGACATCGAAAAATTCCCACTGGGGGCCATCGGTCTCTACAGCGCAGCCGAGAAACTGCGGGTCGGACTGCAGCAGCTCATGGCGGGTGCCCGCAAGTGGCGGCCGCACCTGATCACCCGCAAGGACCTGGCCGCTTTGACCGAGGAGGCGGCCCGCGTGACCAGCCTGCCGTACATCATGGAGGCCTACAAAGAAGAGGCCTTGGCGGTCATCGACGGCTGAGCCGGCCGCGTTCGAATACGTCACCGGTAACGGCAGGGCCTCGAAGGCTCTGCCGGCCTGAGCCGACAGCCGACCAAAGCGCGATCGAATTTTTGCCAAGATTTCTTGATGGAAAAATAAATTCTTTAGATTCGCGTGGGAGTTTATCGAGAACCACTGAAGTTGACTATGTCATTTGATTTTCACCCAAATTATACGGGCGGTATCCGTTCCGGTATTTTTCCACTGGGCCGGGATGTCGGTCGTCAGATACACCACGTCCCCGGTCTTCAATTTCTTGAGGCGGCTGCCGATTTTGATTTGCAGTTCCCCGGCCAGCACATAGCCGAACTCTTCGCCTTTGTGAACGAAAAAATGGAAAGGAAGGGTGGTTCGAGCGGGGATTTCGATCAGGTAGGGGTCGGCCTTGGCCTCGAAATTGACGCCGGTCAGCCGTATGCCGGAGAGGCTTCCTTTGGGCAGATTCTGGAATTTGAAGGCGACCGCATCGCCGGCCGTAAAAACTGACGGGCGGGCGACTTCGGCAGCGTCCTTGAAAAAGGAACTGACGTCGACCGACAGGACCTCGGCCATTTTAAACAGAGCCGGCAGCGAGGGGTAGATCATGTTGCTTTCGACCTGTGAGATCGTACTGGGGGTAACCCCCACCAGTTTGGCCAGATCGGATTGCGACAGGCCCTGCCGGGTGCGCACCGCCTTCAGGCGTCCACCCAGATCGATCCGACCCGCTGCGCGCGCCTCCGCATCGAAGGTTACCTCACGCTCCTTGGACCAGTAGAGAAAGGGTTTGTTGATTGTTTCCAGAGTGCGCTTTTCGGCCTTGAGGATCGTCAGCGAGGTTTTGCCTCTCTTGACGGAGAGGTCGATGGCAACTTGGGCGATCTGATTGATCCGGGCGCGCAGCCGCTGCGTGTGGGCCTGTTTTTCGATGATCCAGTAAGCGACGGTGTTCAACTCGTAGAGGCGCGGGCAGGAGTGGGAGTAGAAATTGACGATATGCTCCTCACCGCCCCAGAGCTCCTGCATGCCGGTGAGGCTTTCGAAGACAAACCGAACATCGCCTTCCAATTCGCTGTGGGCACCGTAGACCGCCTCCATGACATGATGGTCGTTGCGGGGGTCGGCCACACGGGTGATCCGACAGGCCCGTTCGGTCGATCCGTCGCGGTAAAATTTCAAAAAGACATCCGAACCGGCGCCCTTGCCGAATGTGAAGCAGTCCAGGATCGTCAAATGGGCGCTGTCGCCCAGAGGGCCCAGTTTGTCGAGCAGGTTCTTCGGCGATCGGTCGAAGCTGACATATATCAAAGGCTTTTCCCGGACCTGTGAGGCCAGGATAAAATTCAGATAAAATGCGGCGGCGAGACTGCCGGCATCATCGTACCACACGACATTGTCCCCGATTTGGAGCCCGCCGAGCAGCCGGTCCAGATAGTCGATTCCGGTCGTCACCGGTATGGTGCCCTGTTCCATGGCCATTTAACTCCGCAATGGATCGATAAGCCTGCCAAAGGGATTTCAACCGCGTCGACGGTAGAAGATATCCACATTTCTGTCAACCGATGCATCCTGGTCTCATCAATTCTTGATGAAAATGACAATCCGGCTGATGACATGGGGTGAAGACCGACCGAGGCCCACTCTCCTGCCCATGATTTGCCGAGGAACCGGAACACTTATTTGGATGCGGTCGAAGGTCTGCGCCGGAGTTATAGGCTTCCGGCCAATGCAAGCTGGTTCGTCAGAATACTGACTTTTAATGACGGTTGGGTCAGGTCGTGATGACTGCGGAGGAACGGCACGTACACCAGAAGGTAACTCTGCGGTGCGACGGCGATGGTCGACAACTGCGGATAAAGAACCTTACGGGGTTTGACAAAGGCCGCTAAGGTGATCTTCAGGCTGTCGGCTGCGTCTGTGGCCGACAGCGTCACAGGATGGAGTTCACCGCCGGGTAGACCCGCTACCGGAAGATCCTGCGGTTGGGCCAGCGTCATCTTGGTGGCCAGCGGCAGATACGTTTGGGGTCGAATCTTGAATGCCGGACTCCAGAAGTGAAACGGCATGTCGCGCCAGGCGGGACGGGCGACAATCGGTAAATTGGCGGCTCTGACCAGATCGGCATAGGACTCGAGTCGGATCCCGTCAATCGCGGCCCGGATGCGCCAAAAGGGGAGGAAGAGGATCGATTCACAGCTATCGGCCGCCAGCGGAAGATGGCCGAAGTTCAGCCGTTCTAAACGGTCCTTTCCCGGTTTCCAGGCCGAATCGCAATTTCGGCAGGTCATGACAAGCGTGTCCGGCCGGCCATCCAGGTCCCATCCGCACGCAGGGCAAAGGGTCGACAGAAAGCTCAGGTGCGAGCCTGAAGGTTCAGCGGTGGAAAGGGTCTGATCGATATCTTGCGGCAAACATTCCCCGAGCGGTTCGTTCAGGACGGCATCGTAGAGCCGGTCGGTGGCCGCATAAAAGGGGGTGTAAATCAAACTCAGGTGTTCGCCGACATGCGACTGATGAAAAATCGGTTTCGGCAGCGGCACATTAAAGCTTTGCTTGAAGGTTTGCATCACCTGTTCGAGCGGAAGCCGAACGGGCAGAAACCGCCCGTCGGTTTCAGGGGTTATAAAACGCAGCTTGAGGGCCTGGCTGCGGAAACCGAGTGAGACCGGAAAATCGCGCGACATCGCGGCCTGATGGCTGACATCGATGAATTTTTGGCGCACACCGTCGCATACGCAGGAAAACAGCATGCCCTTGAATCGCCAGTAAGGGAAATAGAAGAGTTCTCTGCCCGGCGGTGCAGCTCCCGGCAGCATATACCGGAAGCCGTTGCCGGCCGCCAGATAAGACTTGACCCGGCAGAATTCGCAGGTGAACAGGCGATCGGTTTCCGTCAACACGGCCGGAGCACCGCACTGCGGGCAGCGATGTTCAATGAGAAGGTTAGAGTTTTTCACCGCACTGGTTGCAATAAAGCGAATCGGTCAAATTTTCCGCGCCGCACTGGGTGCAGGTCCGCGGTTTGGGTCGGTTCTCGACCGCATGACCGCAGCGCGGGCAGAATTTTGCCCCCGGTGTCAGGTTCTTACTGCACTTCTGACACTGATCGAAGACGAGCTGCTGGTGGCCGCACTGCGGACAGAACTTGGCGTCGACGGGAACCGGGTGCCGGCATTCCGGACACGTGGAGACGGCAGGATCGGAACCGGCAGATTGTCGGGCGGGTCCGCCGGCGAAATACTGAGCAAACATGGCCGGCAGCATCAACCCGAGACCGGCACCCATTCCATCGGCGGCTCCGGATGTGCCTTCGGACTGCGCGGCCTTTTCCATCGCCATGGCCGCTTTCATCTGCATCAGTTTGTTCATGTCCTGAAAGGCGCCCATACGGCTGCGGTCGTCGATCGCCTGCTGCACCTCGGGTGGTGGCGTGATGGCGTTGATGTACAGGTGGGTCAATCGAATACCGAAGTGGCTGAAATCTAAACCCAGCCGCTCGGTAAGCCCTTCGGAGAGGGCATCGTAGCGGGAGGGCAGGTTCAGGATCGAGTCGAGGCTCTCGCCCATCAAATCGTTGAAACGCGACACAATGACCCGGTTGAGATACTCTTCGATTTCGGCCGTTGTGAGCATCCCCTTGGTGCCGACCATGGTGTTGATAAAAAGGACCGGTTGGACCACCTGGAGGTTGAAAACGCCGAAAGCCCGCAGCCGCACCAGCCCCAGTTCAGAGTCCTTGAAGGCCACCGGGTCCCGGGTGCCCCACTTCAGGTTGGTGAAGACTTTCAGGTTGACCAGATAGACCTCGGCCCTCAGCGGGCTGCTCAGGGCCCAGGGCAGGCTGGCGATTTTGGTCAGAATCGGAATGTTGGCTGTCTTGAGCGTGTGGCGACCCGGTCCGAAAGCCCCGACCGCCTTGCCGCGGTAGAAAAAAATACCGGCCTGGCTTTCCCTCACCGTCAGCTGCGCTCCGTATTTGATTTCACCGGAGCCTTCCTCGGGAATCCGGTGAACGAGTTCCTGCCCGCTTTCGTCAAACCATTCGATATTCTCCAGAAAGATGAGGTTGTTGGTGCCCATGGTGCCGTGTTCTCCCGTTTCGGTGTCGGTGGGGCGAGCCCCGCTAAATGTTAATGGTTGGCATCACTTTTTCAGCTGATACGTCAGTATGGCCCGGTTGTGATCCGCAAATGTCGTTGAAAACTGGTGAGTGCCGTCCTTTTTGGAAACAAAATACAGGTAGGGTGTGTCGGCCGGGTAGAGTGCCGCTTCGATGGCGGCCCGCCCCGGACTGGCGATCGGACCGGGCGGAAGGCCGCTGATCAGATACGTGTTGTAGGGCGTGGGTGTCGCCAGATGTTTGCGGGTCAGGTTGCCGTCGAAGTCATCGATTCCGTAGATGACCGTTGGATCGGTCTCGAGACGCATTCCCCGCCGCAGGCGGTTGTGAAATATCGACGAGATGATCGGCCGCTCGGAAGGCGCGCCGGTTTCCTTTTCGATGATCGACGCCAGGGTGAGGACCTGGTGCAGCGATAGGCCGAGGTCGGCCGCTCTTTTTTTCCATGTCTCCGTGAACACGGACCGCAGCCGGTCGACCATGACCGCAATAACCTCCCGGGCAGCGGTGTTTTTGGGAAAAAAATAGGTCTCCGGAAAAAGATAGCCTTCGAAGCTGCCCGCGTCGATCCCATTTTCCCTGACGAAACCGGCATCGGCGGCCGCGCTGAGAAACTCCGTCCGGGTCACCAGGCCCGCAGCTTCGACAATGGCGGCGATCTGTTTCAGGGTCGATCCTTCCGGTACGGTGAATTTGTAAAGTCGTACCTTACCGTTGACCAGCATTTCCAAGATGTCGCCGGGCGGCATGTCGGCCGACAGCAGATATTCTCCGGCCTGAATCTGTTTGTCCTTGCCCTGCAGCCGAGCCAGCAAGCGGAATTTGAACGGGTGCTCGATCAGTTGTTGAGACTGCAGCAGAAGCGTGGTCTGTTTGAAATTCTGCCCTTTTTCAATCGCGATGATCTTCTTTTCCGGTTGACCGTCGGCTCCGGCCGGTGTGGCGGCATAGTACATAATATCGACATAAGCGAGCCATCCCGCGGCCAGGGTCAAAAGACCGATAACAAGGATTATGCCGGACCATTTTTTCAAACTGTCCTGTTCTCCCGGGTGGTGCTGCGGCGTCACGGTTAAAAGGGCGAAGTCCGTCTGCGCCGGTTGAGGCCGTTTTCTATTAACGGATGCTTTATGTCAAATTTGCGGGTGACGTCACTGTCGGACGACATGTCGTTGCCCTTGTCAAGACAAGCGTAACGTGCCGTTCGACAACAAAATAAATGCC
>JBAVJU010000101.1:0-6173 GCA_049687935.1 Desulfobacterales bacterium
AATCAGGTTGAACAAAATGCTGTCCAGTGGAATGCTGACAAGGTTGGAGCCGATCACCCGCTGCATCCAGGGCCGCTGCAGAAGCTTTTGATACACTTCCGTGTCGACGGTTTCGCTCAGGACGATGGCGATGAAAGATGCCGCGATGATGCGCCAGTCAACCCCTAAAAACAGGGATTCGAGCACCATTCCCACGGCGGCGATGAAGATCATCAGGTACACGCGCCTGCGGCCGAAGCGGTGGACGCGATCACGCTGGGTGAAGGTGACGCCGAAAACCAGTGTGCCCACCGACACCAGTCCGAAGACCGGCAGAGGGATGAACCAGGTGGCCGTGTAGTTGGCCACCAGTACGGCGATAATGTATAAACTCATGGACCGGATCATAATCGCTTCTTTTTGATGTGGCAATATTGTGGGGTCATATCTAATTGCAGTGGAAATATCAAACTTAATGCACTGGATGTGTCTCCTTTGTCAACGATCTCTTGCCTGAAATCTCCAGGTTGAAATTTGACGGATTCAACTTTCGGGTTAATGACATGGCGAATTGAAGCATCACTTTTTCCGCTCGCAAACCGGGGAAGGTTTAATACCTTGACATCGAAGGGCAATCTATCTACAAAAGATATAAGAGCCGCAGACACTGCTGAAGAACAACGGAAGTCAACCAATGGAAGGAGGCCGATGCAGGAAAAAGCATGGAGACCCTGGGTGCTGCTGTCACCCGCCCTCAGCGCAGTTTTCCTTCTGCTGGTGATCCCGGTTTGCTTCATCGCGGTCTACAGTTTTTGGTTGCGAACGCCGACGGGAGCCGATGTCCCGGCCTTTCAATTCGGAAACTTCGCCAAGTTTTTCGCCGATTTCTTTTATCCTTCCGTTTTGATCCGCACGATCCGGGTCTCGCTGGAAACCGTGGCGCTTTGCCTGGTAATGGGCTACATTCCGGCCTATTTTTTCTACCGCAGTAAAACCCGGCACAAATCGCTGCTCATGCTGCTGATCATGCTTCCCTTCTGGATCAGCTTCATCATCCGAACGCTGAGTTGGATCAACATTCTCGGCGATACCGGGTTGTTCAACTACCTCTTGATCAAGTTCGGCATCCTGTCCGAACCGCTGAGTCTGCTCTACAACGAGGGAGCGGTTCTTTTAGGGCTGATTCAGTACCTGCTGCCGTTTATGATCCTCAACATTTACGTCAGTCTGGAGGGCATCGACAAGAGCCTTCTGGAGGCCGCGCGGAGTTTAGGCTGTACGGAGTGGCAGGCTTTCAGAGAAGTCACGCTGCCGCTGAGCCTGCCCGGCGTCAGCGCCGGCTGCCTGCTGGTGTTCGTTCTGACATCCGGCACTTACCTGCCGCCGATGATCCTGGGCGGTCCCGGCAACGATATGATCGCCAACCTGATTTTCAAACGGATTATCGGCACCCTCGACTGGCCATTCGGTTCGGCCATCAGCGTGCTTCTTTTGATTCTGTTGGGCATCATCATTAACACCTACAACCGATATCTGGGCATTAACCGGATATTTCAAAGCTTCAAGGGAGAATAGGCGCGTGGTTAAAGTATCGGGATGGTCTTTGATCCGGCTCTACACCATTCTCGTGTATGTTTTCATGTTCACGCCGATTGTCGCCGTCATTATGCTCTCCTTCAATCCGGAACAGTTCGGCTCTTTTCCGATGAAGGGATTCAGTTTCAGATGGTACGTCAAGCTGTCCCAGAACAGCAGTATCCTGACGGCCTTCAAGAATTCACTGGTCCTCGGTTCACTGACGGCGGTATTGGTGACCGCTATCGGCATCCCGGCGGCCATGGCATTCGTCCGATACGATTTCAGGGGCAAAAACGCCCTCAACACGCTGCTGTTGGCGCCGATCATGATTCCCGAGGTGGTTCTCGGCGTGGCCCTGCTGCTCTTCATCCGCTGGCTGCAGCAGCCCAAAAGTTTCATCCTGCTGCTGATCGGTCACGTGGTCATTACGCTGCCCTACGTGCTGCTGGTCATGCAGGCCCGACTGGTGGGAATCAAGCGCGAATATGAAGAAGCCGCTCTGACACTGGGGGCCAACGCATTCCAGACCTTCAAAGACATTACTCTACCGTTGCTGATGCCGGCGATTCTGGCCGGCATGCTGTTCGCCTTTACGATTTCATTCGACGACGTGACCGCCACCCTTTTCTGGGCCACCGCCCAGAACCAGACGGTGCCGGTTAAAATTTTCGGAATGCTGCGCAACTCAATCAGTCCCGAGATCAATGCCCTCGGAGCGGTCATGATTTTTTTGACCATTTCAATACCGCTGCTGGCCGGAACCATTTCCCGCAGGTTCGCGAGGGACCGTGGATAGTAAACAATTCTTTCGGCCAAATGGATGGACACAAGACGAAGGGAGGACGACATGGAAAAACAATTGAGTGAGAAATTGGACAGACTGCAAGAACGCTACCGGGAAGGCAATGTCAGCCGGCGGGATTTTATCGGTATGATCGGCGTGGCGGGTGCTGCACTCGGGTTGCTGGGCGGACCGTTCGGCTCCTTTGCCCGCAGGGCTTGGGCCGCCGAGTCCATCCGCTTCGACGGCTGGGGCGGCGTGGTTTCCGAAGCGTTCAAGAAATACGCCTTCGAACCCTTCACCAAGGAAACCGGGATTACGGTCGTGGATGGAGAATTCGGCGACATGGACACCTACCTGACGCGTGTCAAAGCCTCATTTCCGCCGGGGGGCGAGTTCAACCTGGCCCATTTGAGCGGTGTCTTCGACTATGCCCGCTACATCGGGCTGGGATACGGCGCCACACTCGACGAGAGCAAAATCCCCAACCTTAAAAACGTCATGCCGGCCATGGTCAAACCTTACAAAGCCATATCGAAGGGCTCGTTGTCGGCCGTCCCGTATGACCTCGGCCAGACCGGCATCGCCTACAACACCAAACATATCAGCAAGAGCAAAGCCGAAAAACTCGGTGCGTCTCTGTTGTGGGACAAGGAACTCGACAAGAAACTGGGGAGTTGGGGCGATTGGCGCACCAACATCTGGTATGCCGCTCTGCACACCGGTCAAAATCCCAACGACATCAAAGACCTGAAGGCAGTGTGGGAGGCTCTGCGCCAACAGCGCGACATGGTCAAGAAGTACTGGGCCTCCGGCGCGGAACTCATGAGTCTGCTGGCCAACGAGGAAATATACGCCACCGTCGCCTGGTCCGGCCGTGTGGCCGCATTGCAGGACCAGGGACATCCCATCGGATTCCTGGCACCCAAGAACTGCTACTCCTGGCAGGAGTGCATCTTCGTGTTGAAGGGCACCGATCTGAATGTCGCTCAGAAACTGCTCAACTTCATGCTGGCGCCCGACTGTGCCATCGCCGTTGCGGAGAACCAGAAATATCCATCGAGTCTCGACCCGACAAAAGTCCCGATGCCCGAAGCGGTTAAAAAACTGCCAGCCTTCGATCCGACCGGAAAACTCGAAGGGTACCTGTTCGCCGATCCGGAGTACTGGAACGGTCACCAGTTGGATTGGGCTGAAAAGTGGGATCGCGTCAAGGCCGGCGCGTAGAAGCCGGAGGTTAATATTATCGGGCGGAACCCCGGGGTCATCAATCAAGACCACTCGAATCCCCGCCCGATGATGATACCGGGCGCGCGTCGCCGAAAAGGAGAAACAGGCATTGACTCGACAGCCACCCATCGTTCAATTCAAAGGGGTGATGAAACGCTTCGACAGCTTCAAAGCTGTCGAAAAGATGGATCTGGACATTCCCGAAGGATCGCTGGTGACACTTTTAGGGCCCTCGGGCTGCGGCAAAACCACCTTGCTGCGGATGCTCGCCGGTCTGGAACACCCGACCGAAGGCGATATTTTCATCAAGGGTCGCCGCATTAACGACACCCCGGTCCACAAGCGCAATCTGGGGATGATTTTTCAAAACTACGCCCTGTTTCCCCACAAGACCATCTTCGACAACGTGGCCTTTGGTTTGAAGTACAGGGATGTGTCGAAAGATGACATCAAGAAAAAAGTAACGCGAGCCTTAGAGATGGTGCGCCTGCCCGGCGTCGAAAACCGGATGCCGGCGCAGCTTTCAGGCGGCCAGCAGCAGCGCATCGCCCTGGCCCGGGCGATCGTGATCGAACCGGATGTCCTTCTCATGGACGAACCCCTTTCGGCGCTGGATGAAAACCTGCGGGAAGAGATGCGCCGTGAAGTCGACAACCTGCAGTCAATGCTGGGGGTGACCACCATCTTCGTTACGCACGATCAGCGTGAGGCCCTGAGCATGTCGGACAAGATCGTCGTGATGAGGGAAGGCCTCAAGTTGCAGGAAGGGTCACCCGAAGAAGTCTACAACCGACCGGCCAACCACTTCGTGGCCGATTTTTTAGGTCATTCGAATTTTTCGACGGGGGTGGTGACCGGAAGGCACAGCGGCCTGATCGCCATTACGCTCGATTCCGGCAACCACATTCTGGCAGAGCCCTGGGGTGACTGGACGCCGGGCGAACGCGTGGAGGTGGTCGTCAGGGCCCAACGGTTCGAGGCCTTTCTGAAAAAAGACTTCACGCCGCGTGAAGGAATGAATCACTTTGAAGGCAAGATCCGGGACCGCAGCTACATGGGCGGCGAGGTCAGCTACTTCATCGAGCTGAAGGTCGGTCGCCAGATCCACGTCATCAGCATGATGCGGTCCCGGATTTACGACGTCGGTGACGAGGTGGCCGTGCAGGTGGCGCCGAAGCACTGCCATTTGCTGCGGGTCGAAAGTTCCCGTCCATAAATGGCCCTTTTTTCGCTGGGTCCCGCCTATGGCGGGATTCACCGCAAGTTTCCGGCTGCGGCGCACGTAAAGTCCGCCTCGCCGCAAATCCCGCTTATGGCGGGATGCGGCCTTTCCCAGCGAAAATAATTCTCATTTCTGGATCGGAAACGGATCAGCGCCCTCAATAAACCCGCGGATGGACACTCGATAATTATTCCAAGACCAACGAATCCGTATGACCGTGTTGGACCGTAAACAAATCACCGCCGCTTTGGCCCGAAAATTTCCGGTCCGAATCAAGACCATCGATTCCCACACGGCCGGAGAATCGACCCGGTTGATCGTGGGCGGGCTCGCTCCGATCCCGGGCGGAACAATGACCGAAAAGTTGGCGTACTTCCAGCGCAACTTCGATCACATCAGGTTGGCACTGACCCGTGAGCCACGCGGCCATCGCGATATTCTGGCCGCGCTGCTGACCGAAGCCGTCTCACCCCGGTCCCGCTTCGGATTGATCTACATGGACGCCCGTCGCTACCCTTTCCTTTGCGGCCATGCCACCATCGGCGCAGTGGCCACTCTCATCGAGGCCGGCCTGATCGAGATAACCGATGCCGCAGAACGCATTATCGTCGACACGCCCTCGGGCCCCATGGAAACCCGCGTCACAATGACGAACGGTCGGCTCGCGGCAGTGGCCGTTCGAACCGTCCCTTCGTTTGTCTACCGCACGGATGAACCGCTCGATGTGCCCGGCCACGGACGTCTAAAGGTTGACACGGTCTGCGTCGGAGGATTTTTCGTGATGGTCTCGGCCGATCAGATCGGGCTGCCGTTGGAAGCGGCCCATGCGGCCGAATTGACGCAGCTCGGCATGCGCGTCATTGAATCCGCCAACCGTCGGCTCGTGGTCCGGCACCCGCTGCGACCGGAAGTCCGAACGGTGGATGTGGTCGAGTTCTACGACACCGCCGATCACGTGCGGCGGCGGGGTCGTTCGGTGGTCATTTACGGCGAAGCCCACATGGACCGGTCCCCCTGCGGCACCGGCACCGCGGCCAAATTGACCTTGCTGCACCACCGCGGTCTTTTGAAGGTCAACCAGACTTTCGTCAATGCCGGTCCCCTGGGCACGACCTTTGAAGCCCGTGTGGCCGCCGAGACCATGGTCGGTAAACACCGGGCGGTCGAAGTCGACATTCAAAGTACCGCCCACATTACCGGCCTGCAGGAATTTGTCATCGATCCCTCCGATCCCTTCCCGGAAGGATTTCTACTTTAGTTCGAAAATAGAAACTTGAAACTCGAAACTCAGTACTCGCAACCCGTAACCCGCACCTCGTAACTCATGGAAATGGCTTCACCGGATAAGCGGTTGCGAGAAACGGCTGAAACTCGGCGCCAACG
>JBAVJU010000102.1:0-23038 GCA_049687935.1 Desulfobacterales bacterium
TCGAGACCCTGGCGGGTGAGCTCTTTGCCGCCGGCAAGATTCCCGGCTTCATCCATCTGTCGCTCGGCCAGGAAGGCTCGGCGGTCGGCGTCTGCTCCTGCTTGCGCAAAGACGACTATCTGACCACGACCCACCGCGGTCACGGCCACATGATCGCCAAAGGGGCCGACCTGAAGAAAATGGTAGCCGAACTGTTCGGTAAAAAGACCGGTTACTGCAAGGGCAAGGGCGGATCGATGCACATCGCCGATTTTTCCCTCGGCATTTTGGGGGCCAACGGGGTTGTGGCGGGAGGCCTGCCGATCATCGCCGGTGCCGGTTTTTCGATCAAGATGCGCCAGACCGACCAGGTGGCGGTCTGCTTCTTCGGTGATGGCGCGGCCAACCGCGGTCCGGTGCACGAGGTCATGAATCTGGCGGCGATCTGGAAGCTGCCGATTGTCTTTGTCGTTGAAAACAACCAGTTTGCTTCGACCACACCCCATCGCGACGCGTGCGCGGTCGAAGATATCAGCCTGCGGGCCAAAGGCTACTCAATGCCCGGCACGACAGTGGACGGCAACGACCTGCTGCAGGTCAGAAACGCCGCCGAAACGGCGGTCGTGCGGGCGCGCAAGGGCGAGGGACCGAGTCTGATCGAAAACAAGACCTACCGGATCAGGGGACATTTCGAGGGCGACCCGCAAAAGTATCGCCGGCCGGCGGAAGTGGCCATGTGGGAAGACAAAAACGACCCGATCGCACGGTTCAGCCTTTTTTTGACCCAGGAGAAAATATTGACCGAAAATATTAAGGCAGAAGTATGGTGCGAGGTGGCGGCCGAGTTGAGCGAAGCGGTGGCCTTCGCGGATCAAAGCCCTTTCCCGGAACCCGAGGAGGCGCTCGAAGACCTGCTGTCCAACCCGTGAGGATAAGAAGGGAGAAAGCATGCCCGACCGCATATTGAGCTGCTCGGCCGCCCTGGCCGAGGCCCTGAATGAGGAGATGACCCGCGATCCATCCGTGTTTATTATCGGTGAGGACCTTAAGGCGCATGCCGGAATCTTCGGTCAGTTCAAGGGCATTCCGGAAAAATTTCCGGACCGCATCATCGACACCCCCATCAGCGAATCGGCCATTGCCGGAGTCGGTCTCGGAGCGGCATTGACCGGCCTGCGACCGGTCGTCGATCTGCATTTTTCCGATTTCGTCACCTGCTGTATGGACGAACTGGTCAACCAAACCGCCAAGATTCGCTTCATGCTCGGCGGGCAGGTGAGGGTGCCCCTGGTCGTCTGGTGTCCGGACGGCGCCGGCCTGCGGGCGGCCGCGCAGCACTCCCAGTCTCTGGAAGCCTGGTTTGTACACACGCCGGGACTTAAGGTGGTGGTCCCCAGCGAGCCCGCCGACGTCAAGGGATTGATCAAGGCGGCCATTCGCGACGACGATCCCGTTATGTTTTTCCAGCACAAGAAGCTGTTTGCCAAAGAAGGTCCGGTGCCCCGGAGCGACTACATCATTGAACTGGGGCGGGCGGCGGTGAAACGGTCGGGTACCGATGCGACCCTGATCGGCTACGGATCCGGGTACTATCTGTGCCGGGAGGCTGCGCAACAACTGTCCGAGATGGCCATCGATGCCGAGGTGGTCGACCTGCGAACCCTCAAACCGCTGGACATGCTCACGGTTGCGGAATCGATCAAAAAGACCCGGCGGGCGGTGATCGTCCACGAGGCCTGTCGGACCGGCGGGTACGGGGCCGAGTTGGCCGCGCGGATCCAAGAAGAACTCTTCGATTATCTGGCTGCGCCGGTCAAGCGGGTTGCCGCCAGAGACGTGCCGATGCCGTTTTCGCCTCCGCTGGAGGATTTCGTCCTGCCGAAAGTTGCCGACGTAGTTGCGGCGGTTCGTGAGGTGATCAACCGAAAAGAAAGAGCAAAGGGCGGCAGCAAACCGGGGTGATACCGATAGTTGAGCAGCGTATTCCAAGCTTCAGATAGAGACGAAATATGAGAAAAACATTCCGGCATTGGCTACCCCTGCCGTGTGTTTCATCAATGAGATGATCTGTCATTTTACCGGAGGGTTAAGATGAAGATACAGCTAACGAAACGGATCAATTCCGAGCCCAATGTGAAGGACATCATTTTTCTTCCTGTGAAACGGCTCTGCCTGCCGATACTCGTGGCTCTCTTCGTCCAGTTGTGGCTGTACACCGATGCGGCGGCTGATGAAACTACACTGCGCTGCGCGGGTGGTCTTGTTTCCGTTGGAGACACCACCGCGAAAGTGTTTGAGAAATGCGGTGAACCCACAGAGGAGTCCAAATGGGAAGAAGGGCACAACACCTACATTTCACAAATATACGATTACGAGAAAGAGCGCTATCAGCTTCCCGAGCTGATAAAGGGGCCTATCCTGATGGAACTCTGGACGTATGATCTCGGCTCCAACAAGTTCATCCGCTACCTGCATTTTGCAAACGGCCGTCTGATTCGGATCGAAACGGGTGAGAAAGGCGGTAAGTAAACGTCTTCTATTCGGCCCGCAGGGCTTCTATCGGATCGAGGTTGGCCGCACGGACGGCCGGCAGAACCCCGGCAGCCAGTCCGATGACGGCCGCTAGCAGTTCGGCCAGAACCACATAAGACCACGGGGTATGAGTGGGAAGCGCCGGGATCACGATTCCGAGCAGCCAGGCACCTCCGGCGCCGATCACCAGGCCTGCCAGACCGCCGATACTCGCCAGCACAACGGCTTCGCCGATGAACAAGGCCAGGATCTGCCGTCGACCGGCGCCAAGAGCCCGCAACAACCCGACTTCCGCCGTGCGCTCGTTGACGGCGATAATCATGATGGTCAGAATGCCCACTCCGCCAACCAAAAGGGAAATACCGCCGACCGCACCCACTGCCAGGGTCAATATGTTCAGAATCGAACCGAGTACTTCGAGCATCTGCTCCTGAGTGGTGATGGTGAAGTCCTCCGATCCATGACGGGCGATGAGCAGTTTCCGGGCCCGCTCGGCCACTTGGCCGGCGGCGGCGCCGGCGGCATAGAGCAGATCGATTTCCATCAGGCTTTCGCGATTGAACAGGGACAGGGCCCGGGCGGCGGGAATGTAGACGGCGTCATCCAGGTCAAAACCCAGCATCTGCCCCTTGGATTCCATGACACCGACAACCCGGTATCTCTCGCCGCCGATACGAACGCGCTGGCCCAAAGGGTTGCGGCTGCCGAACAGCTCGTTCTGGACCTTGCTGCCCAGCACCACCAGGGCCCGCGGGGAGCGGGGATCGTCGGAAGGGAGAAACTGCCCTTTGGCGACGTTGAATCGCCAGACCGCCGGAGCTTCCGGTCCGACCCCGAAGATATAAGTCCGGCGGCTCCGCTTTTCAAACTCCACCGGAGCGTTCCCCTGCACGACCGGTACGGCCGCCGTCACCTCGGGAATCCGCTTCATCGCTTCGGCGTCTTCGAGTGTCATCGGTCGCACGTTGCTGATGATGGCTCCGGAAACACCGACGGTGGTGGTCTTGCCGGGGTTAATGCCGATCAGGTTGGTGCCGAACTGCGTGAACTCGCCTAGCACGAATCGGTGAACGCCTTCCCCCAGAGACGTGAGCAGCACCACCGCTGCCACGCCCACGGCAATACCGAGGGCGGTCAGAAAGCTCCGCAGCCGGTAGCTGAAAACAGCCCCCAAAGACAACCGTATAAATTCATTGAAGCCCATGCCCGCTACCTTCTGGAAAGCGCTTCTACCGGTTCCAGACCGGCGGCCCGGCGAGCGGGCAGAACGCCGAATACGAGCCCTGTAAGCACCCCCACAGCTGTGGCGGCGGTCAGCGCCCACCACGGAATGGTAACCGGAAAATGAGGATAAAATCGCAGGGAGGCCCAGGTGCCGACCAGGGCCAGCACCACGCCCAAAAATGACCCGATCAAAGACAACACCGCCGATTCGGACAGAAACAGACGCAGGATTTGGCTCCGGGGGGAGCCGATCGCCTTCAACAGGCCGATTTCGGTTTTTCGTTGGGACACGGAGATCATCATGACATTCATGATCAGGATTCCCGCAACGGCCAGGCTGATGGCGGCGATCCCCCCGACGGTCAGCGTCAGGGCGTTGAATATCCGGTCGAACGTCTTCAGCAGGGCGTCCTGAGTGATGACGGTCACATCGTCCTCGCCTTCGTGACGATCCTGGATGATTTTCAGGATGGCTTTCTTGGCCCGGGGCACGGCCTCCCGTCCACCGGCCTGCACCAGGATCCTGAAAAGGGAAGACGTGTTGAAGAGCATCTGAGCCGATGCCACCGGTATGATGGCGATGTCTCCCATGTCCAGACCGAGACTCTGCCCTTTTTCGGCCATAACGCCGATCACCCGAAAACGACGGCCACCGATGCGCACCCACTCGCCCAACGGAGACGAGTTGCCGAAGAGCTCGCGCTTGATTTTGTAGCCCAGTACACAGACGGCAGATCCGCGCGACGGGTTGCCGGCCGGTAGAAATCGGCCCTGGGCCATCGACAGCTGCCGGATGTCGAACATCTCCGCCGTGGAGCCCATGATGGTCGCTTCCCGCTCCCGCTGCTGCCAGGCAACCGGTGCGCTGCCAATCGCGACCGGTGCAACGCGCCGTATGACCGAACTGCGCTTCAATGCCAGGGCATCTTCGAGCGTGAGGTCCCGCGGGGTTTCGCCGAGCAGTGGTGGCGGCCCCCCGGTAGTTTCAGAGCGGCCCGGGATCGCAATCAGCAGGTGGGTCCCTAAAGAAGTGAACTCGCGGGTCACATAGCGGCGGGCGCCTTCGCCCAGGGCGGTCAACAAGATGACCGCTCCCACACCGATGGCCATCGCCAGGAGGGTCAGAAGGGTGCGGGCCGGATAGCCGGCGGCAGCCCTGAAACTGAATCGAAGAACGTCGAATGTCTTCATGCGGATTTTCCGGAATCCGAACCGATGCGCCCGTCGAGCATCTGGATTCGTCTTTTTGCCCGTCGGCCGAGTTCGGGATCATGGGTGACCATGATCAGGATTTTGCCTTCCTTATTGAGATCTTCCAGAATATCGAGGACATCGTTTCCGGAAGTGCGGTCCAGGTTTCCGGTCGGCTCGTCCGCAAGGATGATGCCGGGCCGCATGATGGTGGCCCTGGCAATGGCCACCCGCTGGCGTTGTCCGCCGGAGAGCTGGTCCGGGCGATGCCGGGCCCGGTCGGCAATCCCCAGTGCTTCGAGGGTTTGACCGAGGCGTTTTTTCCGCTCGTTGGGATCCACTCCGGACAGGATCAGGGGGAGTTCGACGTTTTCGGCGGCGGTCAGGCGCGGTACAAGGTGGAAAAACTGAAAGACAAATCCGATCTTGTGACGGCGGACGGCCGCCTGCTGCGTGTCGTTGAGTTCGGTGGCGTTCACGTCATCCAGCCGGTAGACACCGCTGTCCGGGCGGTCCAGCAGACCGATGATGTTCAACAGCGTCGATTTTCCGGAGCCCGACGGCCCCATGACAGACAGGTATTCACCGTCCCGCACAGTGAGATTGACCGACTGCAGGGCGTGCACGGCCTCGGTGCCGACCTGGAATGTGCGCCCGATGCTCTTCAGTTCGATCAAAGGGTCTCCTTCATGACGACGGCGGGCGCTTCGTCCGCAATGCCGGAACGGTCCACGTTGACCACCACCTGTTCACCCGGCTTCAGGCCGGAAATGACCTCGGTGTATTCCCAGTTCGACAGCCCGACTTGAATGGACCGCTCCCGGATCACTCTCCGATCCGGCAGGTAGACGAAAACCCGTTTGCCGTCCAATATCGCGTGGGTGGGTATCCGTAAGGTGTTCTTCCGGGCATCCAGAACGATTTCCACATCGGCGCTGTATCCGGCCAAAAGGTGCTCGAAATCCTCCGGCCGGGTGAATTCGACCTCCACATCGACGGTGCGGGCCTGCTTTTCACGGTCCAATACAAACGGCGCGATGCGGCGGACCCGACCGGTAAAGTGTCTGTCACCGAAAGCATCGAGACTGATGATGGCCGGCAGGCCTACATCGATGGCGGCCGCATCGACCTCATCGATAGGGGCTGTCACGTAAAAGCAGCTTACATCCACGATATCCACGGCCGGCGGTGTCGGAATGCCGATGGGTGACGGCGTGACGAACTCGCTGAGCTCCCCGTTGATCTGAGCGATGATTCCGCCAAACGGTGCCGTCAGGCGGGTTCGGTCCAGATTCGCCTTGGCCACTCCCACCCTGGCCCGGCTGGTCTCCACCACCGCTCGGGTGGCTTCGCATTCCGCCCGCAAGGATTGTGCGCGGGTTATGGTCTTGTCGGCCTGCTCTTCCGAAGCGGAGCCCGACCGGCGCAACTTGATTTGACGATCGGCCTCCCGTTGGGCCACCTCGGCCTGGAGGCAGGCCGACTTCGCCCTGGATTCGGCCGACGTCACCTCGCTCTCGGCCAACACGGTTTGAGCAACCAGATCGTCGTTCCACAACTCCAACAGGATTTGGCCGGCGGTGACGCTGTCGCCTTCTTTAACCGGCAACTTAGCGATTTGGCCGCCGATGCTGGGGGAGAGCTTGGCGCGGCGGCAGGCTTCGACTGTCCCGGCCCGGGTGTTGGCGACAATTTTCTC
This sequence comes from Desulfobacterales bacterium, assembly GCA_049687935.1. GTDB lineage: Bacteria > Desulfobacterota > Desulfobacteria > Desulfobacterales > SG8-13 > JARFQH01. The sequence continues at coordinate 6,626 of JBAVJU010000102.1, forward strand.
CACCTGGCCGGTTTCGACGGGCCGGATGACGATTTCCACTGGAACGGGTCGTGTGTAGTGCCATATGATGGCGCCTAGTACTGCGATGACGACGGCGAGAAGCGACCAGCGCAGTGTTTTTCGAAGTGTTCGATTCAAGACCAGGCCCTCGATTCGACGCTATTATAGAATCAGCATAAAAATTCAAGGGGGAGCCGTCTTGCTCCCCCCCGATCACGTTTTTAAACCATCAAATAGTGATCATCGATCCTTTTTTAGACAAAACATATCGATATCAATTTTTCAATTTTAATTTGGTCTCAAAACGTCGTTGCGACGGCACCGGCCGCTAATGAGAATGCGCCGAAAGGTCACCGTGCGCATGTTCAGCGATCCGGTGATGTTTTTCCCCGGATGCGGTCAACGGATCGACATGGATGGTGGCATTGGAAAGATAGCGTAAATGATGCAGGAGTTGATGCCTGACGTCTTTGGCAATGTCGTGACCTTTCTCAACCGTGATATCCGAGGCCACGGCGATATTGAGTTCGGCATGAAGCCGATGGCCCAACCATCTCACCCGCACTTCGGAGATATCCTCCACCCCGGGGGTGTGACTTGCAGCGTGTTTGATGTTGTCGATGACCTCCGGGTCGACACCATCGATCAGGCGCGTGAATATGGACTTTCCGGACTCCCACACGATGCGGAAGATGGCCACGGTGATGAGAAGGCCGACAATCGGGTCGGCCAGGGGAAAGCCGAGCCAAACGCCAACGGCACCGCAAAGAACTGCCAGGCTGGTCAGCCCGTCGACACGCGCGTGATACCCATCGGCGACGAGTGCGGCGCTGCCGATCTCTTTTCCGACCCGGATGCGAAACAGCGCAACGCCTTCGTTGCCGAGGAAGCCAATTACGGAGGCGGTGATGACGGCCCAGATGTGGGTGACGGGCTGAGGATGGAAGAATCGATTGACGGATTCATAACCGGCGACCAGGGCGCTGACCAAGATCGTCAATACAATCGCGACACCGGCCAGATCTTCGACCCGCCCGTAACCGTAGGTGAACGTTGCATTCGGTTTACGCTGTGCGAGTTTAAAGGCGATCCATAGCGGTATCGCCGTGGCGGCATCGCCGAAGTTGTGAATGGTGTCGGCAAAAAGGGCCACACTGCCGGAAAGAAGGACAATAACCACTTGGAAAAGAGCGGTGGCCAGCAATCCCAAAAATGACCACTTTATGGCCCAAATACCCCGTTCAGTGGTCATGATAGACGGGTCGACGACACCATGCATATGGCCATGAGCACCCTGATCGTGATCGAGCGCATGATTGGTTTGAATTGTTTTCATTGGCGCGTTATGACGCCATTTCGATCTTGTACTTTTTCATTTTGTTGAGCAAGGCGGTGTGCGACATCCCCAGCTCTTTGGCCGTTTTTCTGATGGTGCTCGATTTTTTCAGGCTATCGATGATGATGTCCATTTCGTAGCGGGCCACCAGGTTTTTGAGGGACCCGGCACGGGCAAGGTCGAGACGGCAAGCGTTTTTCTGGTCTTTGATGCTTCTTCCGATTTCATGGCTGAAAAGAATGCACTCGACACCGATCGTTTCAGCATCGCTTAAAATGGCGGCGCGTTCGACGACGTTTTTGAGTTCCCTTACATTTCCCGGCCAACTGTGCCGGCTGAGCTTGTAAAGAGATTCCTTTGTTATGGTTTTGATTTTTTGGTTGAGTTTTGATGCCAACTGGAAAAGGAAATGGTCGATCAACTGGGGTATGTCTTCCAACCTCTCACGCAGCGGTGGAAGATGAATCGGCAGCACATTGATCCGATAAAACAGGTCTTGTCGAAACAATTTTTGGGCAACCATCTGTTCCAGATTTTGATTGGTAGCGGTTATAATACGGGCGTCTATGGGTATTTCCTGCGTTCCACCGATTCTTCTGATGCAATTTTCCTGAATGGTCCTTAAGATTCGTGCCTGAGACCCCAGCGGCAATTCGGCAATTTCATCCAAAAAGAGGGTGCCGTTCTCGGCAATTTCGAACAGTCCCTGTTTTCCGCCCTTGCGGGCGCCGGTAAAGGCCCCGCCGACGTAACCGAAAAGCTCGCTTTCAAGCAGGGACTCGGGCAGCGCGGCGCAGTTGATCGGAACAAAGGGACCCTCACGCCCACTGGCGCTATGAATCGCTTGCGCCAGCAGTTCTTTACCGGTACCGCTGTCTCCCCGGATCGATACAATCGAATCGGTACCGGCTATTTTTTGGGCAAAAGCCAGGGCGTCTATGATCGCCGGACATTCTCCAATAAAATCGTTGAACGTGATGCGGACGGGCATAGAAAGCGACTGTGCCAGCCGCCTGATTTCTCGAACGTCCTTGCCGATTTCCACGGCGCCGATGATATGGCCGGCCGAATCCTTTATCGGTCTCCCGGTGACAAAATATTGAAGCCGCCCCTTTTCGGTGATGAGGTCTTTCTTTATGTTATTGAACTTCTTGCCGTCGAGGCATTCAAGGATATTGTTGTCGGGCAGATGGAGATTCTTGACACTTTTGCCGACCATCTCTCGATGGTCACAGTCGAAAACTTTCCGGGCGATTCGGTTGATGGTGGTGATGCGACCGGCCGTGTCGATAGAGATCACCCCGTCGCTGACATTGTCCAAGACGACGCGAATCTGGTTTTCCCTCTCTTCGTGCGGCAGTGTGGTGATAAACCGGATTTCAAACAGATCCGGAATACCGCCCAGTATTCGGAAAATTTCTTTTTTTTCAGGCGCTTTCTCGCCGCCTTCGGCCTCCAGGTAAACAGCGGCCCTGTCGTTTGTGCGTTCCACTTCCATGGATGATATATTCAGCCCAAAATCAGCGACCAGCGCCGAAACATCGGCCACGATGCCGATCCGATCCCTGAAGACCATTTTTAATTTGACGTTCAAGGGCGCTATTCTACTCTTACTTGTATGGTTACAGTCATCTTTTCGCGGATTTCCTTGCCGTTTTGGCGGACCACCAGCAGGATGCCGTTTTGGCCTGCCGGCACCGGGCCTGCACTGAACGCTGGTTGGCTGATGAAACCGGGCCCACGCCGCCAGGCGATCAGATTCACCGGAGATATGACCTTTTGCAACGTTCCCTGGGGCGGCACAACATCGAATGGCGGGTTGTTGATGTTTTTTTCGGTGATCCCTTCGAAGGCAAAACGGCCGGAGGGCGCCTGATTGAAAAGATAACGCGTGTTGTTCCAGTCGACTTCAAGCGGCTGCCGGGTCTTGTTTTGCACTTCCAGCCGAAATTCACTGATGAACCGCCCGTTTCCCCTGAGCGGTGTGAAACGGGCCGAAAATATCGCGTTGTCGGCGGACTGAAATTCCGGCGAACTGATCCATGTTCTCGTCGGCGCGCAGCCGAATAAAAAAAACGTTGCTAAAAAACAGCTGAAAATGGCATTAAAAATCTTCATCTTGCCCCCGCGATACGTTTGCGGTCATTATTCAACATCGGCGTATACGTTTTTTGGTTAAAAAGCATTTAATCGCAGGCGTCTGCCATCGTCAAGACTTTAATTGTATAGGTAATTCCGTTCGATAAATCTTCACAGTTGCCATGCAATTCAGCATCCGTATCAGCATATTACAGACTTTTGCGCTTCTGTTGATTCTGACGGTTGTGAGCATAACGGCCGTTTTTTATCTGGGATCTTCGCGGATCATGGTCGATCTTTACAGTCTTTTGGCCCACGTCCAGGCCGAAAAGCTCATCGAGCGCACCGTTGCCTTTGTGGCGTCACCCGGCCGCCTCACACGGATGACGGCCGTGGCTTTCGAAGACATGCCGATTGTTGGCCAGCACGAAAAAATATGGGCTTACCTGTGGAAGCAGCTTATGTTGACGCCACAGGTCGCCAGCTATTACATGGCCGATCCGCAGGGCAGTTTCATCCAGGCCAGAAGGACGCCCGAGCTGGTAACACGCCTGATCGATCGCACGACGGATCAGGTGATAGACCTGTGGCACTTTCGCAATATAGACTACGGCGTCATTAGATCCGAAATCGAGCCAGCCGATTACGACCCCCGAACGCGGCCGTGGTATAGGGGTACCCGACCTGAAGCCGGAATCCATTGGTCCGAAGTCTACCGGTTTCAATCGACCCGCGCGCCCGGTATCACCGGTTCTTGCCCGGTTATAGATGAGAAAGGGAGGATAAAGGCGGTTGTCGGTGTCGACATCACCCTGAACAGCCTGGCTGAATTCGTCGCTTCCCAGAGGCTTGTAAAGGACGGGAAAATTTTTATCATAAACGATGCCGGTGAGGTCATCACCGCCGGGAGCTGGCCGACCGATGAGGCCTCCGGCGAGAGCCGCCGCCTGCCGCAGCTGAAGGATCTCAAGATTCCGTGGTTTGAGGATGCCTATCGCAAACACCTGGCCTCCCGTGCGGAAATTCTTTCCTCGACCACCGGCGGCAACACCTATTTGGGTTTCTTCTTTCGATTTCCCGCCTCCTTTGAAAAAAAATGGATAATTGCGGCCGTTATACCCGAAGCGGAAGTCGTTGGGCCGACTCGCAAGATCATTTATCAGGCCCTGCTGATCACTGCGCTAATTACCGTGATCTGTCTGCTTCTGGTCTTTGCGGCTTCCGGTTGGATCACCCGGCCGGTCAAACGACTGGTACAGGAAGCCGGAAAGATCAAAGACTTTCAGCTCGAAGAAGTCGTCGGGGTGAAATCGAATCTCACGGAGATCCGGTCCCTGAGCGACGCCTTTATGGCCATGAAGGGCGGGCTGGCCTCGTTCAGACGGTACGTCCCAGCCGAGCTTGTCCGACAGCTCATCGCCACCGGCCGCGAAGCCAAATTGGGCGGCGAAAAGACCCGATTGGCCATCATGTTCACAGATATCATCGGATTCACGACCCTTTCGGAAACCCTTACGGCCGAAGAACTGATGCTGCAGCTCTCGGCTTATCTGGACCGTATGACCCGGATCATCGAACAGGAGCAGGGCACGGTCGACAAGTACATCGGCGACGGTATCATGGCCTTCTGGGGGGCGCCGCTAGAAGTAGAGAACCCGGCCTTGCTTGCCTGTCGCGCGGCTTTGGGCTGCAGCAAAGCGGTAGCCGATTTGAACCGCCAATGGCGTGCCGAAGATAAGCCGGCCATGCCGACTTGTTTCGGCATTCATTTCGGAGAGACGATCGTCGGCAATGTCGGCTCGAGCCGGCGCATGAACTACAGCATCTTCGGCGACAATGTGAACCTGACTTCCAGGCTGGAAGGCATCAACCGGATATACGGAACCAAAATCATCGTCAGCCAGAGTGTCTACGAGGCGGTTGACAAACAGATGATATGTCGGCCGCTGGACATCGTTGCGGTCAAAGGGAAGAAGAAGAGCATCGCTATACATGAACTGCTGGCTGCTAAAGACGAGGGCGGGGTGGAGGTGCTGGTATCTTTTTGCGCCCGTTTTGGGGAAGGGATCGACGAATACCGGAGGCAAGAATGGGAGCGGGCGCTGGCGGTCTTCGAGCAGCTGCAAAAGGAGAGTCCGAACGATCATCCGGTAAAGCTATATGTCAAACGCTGCCGGGACATCATCGACGGCTCGGTGACGGTGCCGCCGGACTGGGACGGCGCCGTGATTTTGAACGAGAAGTAGATGCCGCCCTCGTTTTCAGTGGGCGTCGTCGTATCGGCCTTAAGCCCGGTATGCCGCATGCTTGATTTCTTCCATTCAAGGCGCCGTCAATTTCGAATCATTGTTAACATTGTTTTCCGATTTGCTGTTGCTCGAGCAGGGACACGCTTAGATGTCATCGAATGCCGCTGTAAACGCTGAATCAATGAGCGAGGTGAGCCCCTATTGCCCACAATGCGATTGATCCTGATCGGGTTGACCACCGTTGCTTTGTTCTGGGGATACGGTTCCAATCTCTTCGCCCTGGTGACCGTCGAGCGGGACGGTGTTTTTCTCCATTTTCCCCTGAACGAACACGCCATCGCCCGGCGCTTAAACGATCAAACCCCCGCCATCCTGACCTACCTGGAACAACACGGTCTGCCGGTCAAGCGACCGGTTCATGTCGTTCTGGATGACAATCTGGACATGCCCCAGGTGAAGGTACACGTCGTTCCCCACCTGGAAGTCCGAATTCCCCTGCGGGCGCCCGGTGTTCTGGAGGACGGTTACACGGTGCCCGACCCGTGGGTCTATTTTCTGTTCAAGGGCTTTTGTCTTCAGGGAATATACGGTTTGCGCGGGGGGATTCCCCAGGTTCTCTATAAAGGCTTCGGCGCGATCATTTCTCCCAACGTCGTTTTACCGCCCTGGGTGGAAGACGGTATCTGCGGTCTGTTATATGCCCGCCATTGTCGCAAGGACATACAGGATCCCTTCGAAGCCGCTCTCTTTGAAACCGTTCCGCCGCCGGATCTGGAACTCATCAGTCACCACCCGCAAATTTGGCCCGGCTATTTCGCCTATCGGATTTATGGTAAGCCCTTCATGTTCTGGCTCTTTCAGGAGTACGGGTGGCTCAAGATTCTGGAATTTTTAAAGGTGCACGGCAGCGGTCTCATTCCCATCGAAATCGACCTGAAGACCCGCAAAGTGTTCGGTAAAACCGGCGCAGGGCTCTGGCGCGACTTTCAGAAGCGGTACCCCAGAAGGGGCAGGGTAACCGAAGAACTGTTGGTGACCGGGTACTGGGGCGATCCTTTTTTGTATTGGAACCGCGCAGGGGTTTTTCCCGGTAAGCTGCAGCTCAGGCACCGCGGCCGCTACGGTTTCGCCGAGCCGGACAAAACCCTGTGGCTTTCAGAATTCAACGGCAGCGCCAGGCTTTATAAGTATGACGGCGGAACTGTGTCTTCCAGCCGATATCGACCCATTTGGGACCCGGGTCCCGGGCGGGTCGCGGTCACCCGCAGCGGTTGCCGTCCCCATCTCATCGTATTCCCGGATGACGGTCGGGGGGGCTTTCGCACGGCCAACAGTCGCGATCCCTTGGGTGCCTCCTTGATACCGGCGCCGGAAGGCGTGATTCAGCTCTCCGGACCGGTCAGAGACCAGGCGGGGCGGATTGCGGTGGCCGCAAACTCGGCGGGCAATTGGGACATCTGGGTCCACGACGGGCAGTGGCATCGGGTCACCCGGTCACCTTCGATTGAACTGGATCCGTGGTGGGAAGGCGACAGTCTCGTCTATGCATCAAATGTCACAGGCCGATTCCAGATCCACGCGGCCGACCGTGAACCAATCACCCGCAGCGACACCATGGCCCTGCTTCCCCGGCATGGAAAATTTCTGAATCTCACTCCGGGCGGCTGGCGGATCGGAAGCTACAAGATCAACCGGATCGCTTTTACCCCCCTCGTTTATCCTGGTTTCAGCCCCGAGGCATCCAAGCCTGAACCCTCGGAATTGGAAGTCAAACCGTATTCACCCCTTAAAAGTCTGTGGCCCAATTACATCCGCCCCGATCTGTTTGCGACGGTGAAAGATCTGCAAATCGGTCTCGCCACCAAGAGCCGGGACGTCAGCGGTGAGTATCATTTGGATGCCGGGCTGCGCTATGCGTTCGACACGGATTATCTCGCCTTGCGGTTGGGTTTTAGGGCCAAGAGCCTCGGCACCCAGTTCATCCGCTACCCTGTTTCCTATACCACCGATATCGATCAGGCGGTGGATGAATCCCGCTACGACATCAGATTGTTCTGGCGACCGCTGCAATTCAAGCAATTCGGGTCCACCAACCTCCTTCAATCGTCGGAAGACTTGGGACAATTTGATGAAGGGCTGGAGCTGGCGCTGAACTGGCGCCGCTGGGAACCGCTGGACAGCGAAGGGGTCGATTCCACCGGCCTCCCCTCCGGTGATGAAACCTGGCTGGGCATTGCCATGGCGACGCAATGGGACATTATGCGCCTCTGGGGCGATCTGCAGCTCTATTCTGAAGACCGACAATCGCTGACTTTGGGGGGGCGCCTGTTATTCGGCAATGAAATCCTGACCGCCGCGCATCTGTTGTTTGGCAGGGCATGGGGGGGAGAACCGGCCCTGGGCCATACCACGTTTCGGCTCGGCGGCAATGTGTCCGAGGGCTATTTTACGCGCCTGCCCCCCAAGCTGTTTCCGGTGCGCGGCTTTGACACCAACCTGATCGAGGCCCGCAAAGCCGCGGCCGGCGGCATCGAAGTATACTGGCCGCTGGCCAACCTGCAAAAGGGTTATGCCACGCTGCCGCTATTTCTCCATCGCCTGAGACTGGGCACATTCGTTGATACCGGCATCGCCGGTGAAGAGTTTAAATCTGAAAATCTGCTGGTCGGTGCAGGCTTTGAATTCGTTACATCCCTGGAGATTGCCTGGGGGAATTTTTCCGCCTTCCGCATAGGGGTCGCCTGGCCCCTCGTGTATCCGGATTTCGTCAGAGACGACAGCCCCAAATTCGTCTTCCAGCTCGGACGGCCTTTGTAGGCGTCTGCCGCGCCGAAAGGTGCAGTCTACAGGGAGCTGCGGTCACTTTGATTATTGATTATTTCTTCCCGACAGGATAACAGCTCAGCAGGCGTTCGCGGACGATTTCGAAGATGTCGCCAAACCGCAAAACACCGGTGACTTCATCACCTTTTTTTACGATTAAGGGTTGATGAACGCCCATGACGTAATAGTTCAGCGCCTTTTCCAGGTTGTCGTCTTCCTTTATGTATTCCGATTTTCCGGGAACATGCATGGCTTCGGCCACGGTAACCTTGCTGCCGCGTTGGCAAATGTCTTCAGCCGGTTCCATCCACAGTTTGAATTCCTTGATCGCGTCCTTCACAAATCCATCTGTCAAGGTTTGGCCTTTTTGCTCTCGACGAACTTTCCGGTAGTTGGGTTCCAGCGAGCGAAAGATATCGATTATCGTGACTTTGCCGACAAAACGGCCGCCTTCATCCACGACAATGGCGTCGCGATGGGCGTGTCCCCCGTGGGTTTGCCGCTGTTTTTCAAATGCATGCAGCACATCGGTTAAATTGTGTTCTTTCTTTACGGCGACATAGTCTGCAATCGGGATCATGACCTCTTTAACGAGAGTGTCTTTCATTTTTTCACCTCGATAGCCATATGGCATGTATGGGGTCACTTTGATTATTGACGATACATAGCGTTACAAATTCCCCTGATTAACCGTTATCCATCCACCAAATTCAGGAAACTTATCAAAGCCCTTAATAGAGCCATGGATGGGAACTGATTAAAGCATGTAATTATAATCAATAATCAAGGTTGTCCCCTATTGTTGTAGTTTATCCGCCGACGGCGGTTTTCATGCTGTCAAAGTGCCGCATGGCCGACTCGAATATGACGAACTGGATGAGCTGCTCGGTGGTCGCTTCGCCCCCGAAGGCGGGCATACTGCCTTACGGTCGAGCTCTTCGTCGGTTAATCCAGCGACAAATGCGACCATCTCGGCGCTGTTTTTTCGCAGCGCCTCTAAGGCGTCGGTCTTGGTGCAATCCGCATGTTCCCGGGCCTGCTTATCGGACATGGCATTGATTTGATCCATGGTCAGAGGCGGCAAATCTTCGCCCCGGACGATCATCCCGGCCATATCGAATATTGCGAAGTGACCGGCAGCCAGATGGTAAGCGGTGGCGCCCACCGGCCATTCCTCCGATTCGCAGACCTTGCGCCAGTCATCCTCGGATAAACTTTCCACAAAAGCCAGCACGTTATCGCTGAAACTTTTGATTCGTTCGGAGATTTCTTTGCTCGCTGGCTCATGTTTTCCTCCTTTCAGGGTCACGGTAAGAAATAAGTCCACAAGATTGCGCCGGATTTGGATTCGTCTACACGGCACAGCCAGCAGTGCATATCGAGATGCGTGTCGGTGGCTGTAACGCAGTAGACGGACCAAAAGACCAGCAAGATGTGGAATAGTTTTTTTCTGGGACCCTTAGATTCAGATTCCTAAAAACGCCTTCCGGAAGCGGTCGCTTTCCAGAAGTTCCTTGCCGTTGCCCTCTTCGACGATCCGGCCGGTTTGCATGACATAGCCGCGGTCGGCCAGATCGAGCGCTTCGCGGACGTTCTGCTCCACGAGCAGGATGCTGATGCCTTCCCGTTTGAGCTGCCGCACGGTGTCGAGCACCTCGTCCACCAATATCGGCGCGAGTCCTAAAGAGGGCTCGTCCAGCATCAGCACTTTCGGGCCGGACATGAGCCCTCGGCCGATGGCCACCATCTGCTGTTCGCCGCCGGAAAGAGTCGACACGGCCTGGTCGCGGCGCTCGCGCAGGCGAGGGAAGAGGTCGTAGACAAAATCGAGGTTTTTTTCTATCTGCGGCCTGTCCTTGAGAACGAAGGCGCCGAGCCGAATGTTTTCCGCCACGGACAGCGGCTTGAAGAGCATTTTTTCCTCCGGCACGTAGACAATGCCGAGCCGGACGATCTCCTCTGTGCGCAGCCGCTGAATCTCGCGTCCCTTAAAACAGATGCGGCCTTCAAAGACCTTTTGGGTTCCCATGACGGCCCGCAGCAGGGTCGACTTGCCGGCCCCGTTGGCCCCCACCACACAGACGGTTTCACCCGCATCGAGGTCGATCGAGACCCCATGCAGGACCGGCAGCCCGGAGTAGCGCACGCGGATGTTTTCGACGGTGAGTATCGGCTGCGCCATCGCTCAGGTTTCCTTGCCGGAGTGCTCGTGCACGTACCGTTCCCCCAGATAGGCTTTGATGACCTTCGGATCATCGGCGATCTGCCGGGGGAGACCATCGGCGATTTTGCGCCCGTAGTCGAGCACGATGATGCGGTCGCTGATGTTCATCACCAGCTCCATTACGTGTTCGATCAGCATGACCGTGATCCCCATGTCACGGTGAACGGATCTGATAATCGCCAGGATCTCTTCGATTTCACCCGGATTCAAGCCAGCGGCCACCTCGTCGAGCAACAGCATTTTGGGGGACGTGCCCAGAGCGGTTGCCATGGTCACGCGTTTCTGGGCGGCCACCGGCAGTTCGCTCACCATGGCGCCGGCCAAGTCCGTCAGGTTGAGTCTCTCCAGAATGTCTTCCGCTTGCCGTTTGGCTTGCGCTCGCTTGCGGGTGCGCATGAAAGCGCCCACCATCACGTTTTCCAAAACGCACAAGTCACCGGAAGCGACATACACCTGAAAGGTGCGGGCCAGGCCGCGCCGTGCGACATCATAGGCCGGCAGCCGGGTGATATCCTCGCCGTCGAAAATGATCTGCCCGGCGGTTACCGGATGCAGCCCGGCGATGCAGTTGAAAAGAGTGGTCTTGCCGGCACCGTTCGGGCCGATGACGCCCAGCAGTTCATCTTTATCAAGCGCGAAAGATATCGCGTCGTTGGCGCGCAGCCCGCCGAATTCCTTTGTCAAATCGCGGACGTCCAGCAGCGGCATCAGCGCGACCTCCTCCGGCGGATTTTTTCGACCAGCCCCCATATGCCGCGGGGCTCGGCGGCGGATATGACCATGATGATCGCGGCATAAAGGACCAGGTCGATCCCGACCAGGCCCGCCGACGCCCCCAACCATTCCTTGAGGTAGCTTTTGAGAGGGATCAAAACGCCGGCACCGATGATCGGACCCCACAGCGACCCGGCCCCGCCCAGCATGGCCATCAGGGCAATCAGGATCGAAAGGTTCAGGCTCATGGTGTCTTCGGGTTCGATGTTTTTGATGTAGCAGGCGTGGAAGGAGCCGACCACGCTGACGAAGGCGGTGGCGATGGCATACGTCTTGATCTTGGCCCAGTGGACATTGATGCCGAGCGACTGGGCCGCGTTCTCGTTGTCCTTGATCGCCCGCAGCTGGAAGCCCAGGCGCGACTTGCGGAACCAATTCATGTAGAGGATGCCGATCAGGAAGAAGGCGAAGATGACGTAGTAGTAGTACACATCCTCCTTGAAAATCAGCCGTAAGAAATCCGGTGGCGCATATTTGATGGGGGATATTTCCAGGCCGCGCGCGGCGCCGACGAAGCCCCACACTTCGAAGAGGTCCTTGAGCACCAGGGAGGTGGCGATTGTTGCAATGGCGAAGTAATGACCTTTCAGGCGGAAGAGGGGATAGCCGATGATAAACGACCAGGTGACCGAGAGGAGCACGCCGACCGGCATCGAGAACCAGAAAGGGATGTCCCAGCGGATGAGCATGACCGCGGTGGTGTAGGCCCCGATGCCGACATACTGGGCCTTGCCGAGGTCCACCTGCCCGCCGTAGCCGCCGATGGTGTTCCAGCCCATGCCGTAAAGCGAAAAAATAAAGAACTGGATCATGGTTGCCATCGCAAAGGCCGAGTGCGGAAAGAGGGGAAAAATCAGGAGAGCGGCACCGACCAGAAGGGCAATGATCAGGTCCGAGCGGGGAAAGTCGGAAAAATCAACCGCGTTCTTCAGTGCTTCCATCCGAACAACCCCCGTGGCCGAACGACCATGATCACGAAATAGGCCACATAAACCCACATGTATTTGAACGACGTCATGGGGACATCCGACATCCAGTCGAACTCAAAGGTGTAGGCCATGAAATCCCAGAATCCGGGGAGCTCGGTAATCAGGCCAACGACGATGCCGGCAAAAAAAGCGCCCGGCACACTGCCGAAGCCGCCCAGGGCGACGATGGCGAAGGCGAGCATGGTAAACAAAAGACCGATGTACGGGTTTACAGACCAGAAATTGACGATCAGCGCGCCGGCGACGGTGACCGATGCGCAGCCGATCCCCCAGGCCAGGGCGTTCATGCGTTCCGTGGGGATGCCCATATAGCGCGCCCCCTGGGGATTGAGCGCGGTGGCGGTCAGGGCCTTGCCGACCCGTGTGCGGTTCATCAGCAGCCACACGGCCCCAAAGGCCGCCAGCGATAGTCCGGCGGCCGCCAGTTTGGTGGCCGGGATGACGATGCCCAGACCGATGTCGAAGCTCTTGTCGACCAGGAGGCCCTGATGGAGAGCGCGGTCATTGGGTCCGAAGATGAGCAGGGCCAGGTTGCGCAGAAACAGCATCAGCCCGAAGGTCCCCAGGAGTTGGGCGATCATCGGACCGCGCAGCAGAAATTTGATAAATCCCAGGTAGCAGACGATGCCGAGCAGAAAACCGACGGCAGCGGCTACCGGAAGGGTCAGCAGCGGATCGATGCCGACGGCCTGGGCCGTCAGGAGTCCGGTGTACATGCCGATCATGAGGAATTCACCGTGGGCGAAGTTCACGATATCCATGACCCCGAAGATGATGGTCAAACCGAGCGCCACCAGACTCAGCGCCATGCCGAAGAGCATCCCGGCTGCCAGGGAACTGAAAAGAATGTCCATTGTCAGGGTGCTGCCTTGGAATTTAATGAACCCCGTCTCTTCCCAGCGGCAAATGGCCGGAAAGAGACGGGAGACGCAAAGACGAACCAGTGACGGCCATTACCATTTTGGAAACGGGTAAATCATGTCGGTCGTGGCGACATCGAAGGGATAGACGATTTCCAGCCCGACCGTTCCGTCCGATCCCTTTTGATACTGTCCGATCAGGCCCGAACCGAGCACGTTCTGGCCGATTTCCTTGCCGGAGGTGCTGAACTTGATGCCGGCCCACGGCACTACCAGTTGATCGCCGGGAATTTCGATCGCATTGGCGGCGGCCTGGATGTCCGCCGGTTTGGTGGACCCCGCTTTTTCGAGGATGTAGACCCACGTCTGCAGGCCGGTGAAGGAGCGCGCCGAGGCGCCGCTCAGGTCGTTTCCGGTCTTGGTCTTGTAGAGTTTGTTGACCTGACCGGCTACTGGTTTGACCTTGACCACCTGCGGCAGGAAGACCGTGCGGGTCAGGATGCCGACGATATCTTCGCCCATGGTCTGTTGGAACTCGGGTGTTTCGAAACCGGCATCCTGGCCCCATATGATTTTGGGTTGGATTTTCTGGGCTTTGAGGGTCTTGATCATCAGGATGGCGTCCGACGTGTAGGAGGCAAACAGCAGGACATCGGCCCGGGAGGCCTTCAGGGAGCGGACCTCGCTGGAGAGATCCGGGGCCTCCTTGGCGTAGAGCAGGGATTTTTTCAGATTGAACCCGTACTCTTTGGAAAACTGCTCGATCAGGGCCGAAACGAAAGAGCCCCACTCGGTCTTTTCGCAGGCCGAAGCGAGGTTGACGATGTCCTTCTTGGCAACGGCCTTGACGCCCTTGGCCTGACCCTCGGTGAGGCCCTTTAACAACTCGAAGAGGTCCTTGGTAAACCAGGTGTCGTGGGGGGTGGTGCGCCAGAACCACTTCAAGCCGCGTTCGGTCAGAGACGGCGAGGTGGAGGAGCCGTTGATCATGGGCACGCCGTACTGTTCGGCCACAGCACTGACGGTCTTGGTGACCGAACTGTGGTAGCAGCCGAGCAGGCCGTCGACCTTGTCATCCAGGATCAGTTTTTTGGCCTGGTCGGCCCCCAGGGTCGGGTTGCCTTCGTGGTCTTTGAAGATCAGCGTGATCTTGGCGCCGCCCATGCTCTGGATGCCGGCTTTTTGGGCCATGGTCATGTTGATGTCGGCCATGGCGGTGTTGGCGATTTCAGCCGCCAGTTCGGCCCCATCCCGCAGTTCACGGCCGGCTGCGGCCGCTCCGCCGGTCAACGGGTAGAGAACGCCGATTTTGATCTCTTTCTCGGCTCTGGCGCTGGCGGGCAGCAGAAGGGACACGGCGACGAGCAGCACGACGCACAATGACGTGAACCTGGCAATTCTTTTCATACGATGTCCTCCTATTTATCGTGATATGGTTAAAGGATACGTCCGCGTGTTCGGGGCCCCTGCGACGGCTGCAGGGCAGATCAGTATTGCCGGTCGGAAACAACCGACCGCATCGATAAACATTCTTTTGATTCAAAATCTGACTAAAAAAAGAGGTGAGACAACCTCCGGGCTGCGTTCGCGGGTCGATGCAGCCGACGGTGGCAACAGCATCGCACCAAGCGTCTGCGTATTTCATTGTCTTTATAAGACGCCTTCGGGACTGTCAAGCGGCATGTTTAGTGAGGGGATGAGATGACTAAAGGCCCGAAATTGCTAAAACTCGACGGCGGATGGTTTGAATTTGGTTTAGGAAGGGGAAAAACAGACCAGCATCAAAATCTTGCCAAAGTCACAAATCATTAAGAGTCAGGCTCGGATGACTTTCTTGAATTAATATTATCTGGTTTTACCCAAATATCGATATCTCCCGTTGCTCTTGGATATCCGTGCGCCCCTAATGCGTAAGCACCAACTATAATAAAATCAACTTGCTCTTCTGACAATAATTGCAACATCTCTTTGTAATCTTCGTTTAACATCTTGCCCCTTTACGAATGACCAGGTGTCTTTGGTAATTTCCCAAATCATAGAGATTAATTCATGTCTTCCTGCCTCAACATATCCGTCGTCTATATCTTTATCCACATATATTATTTTTGCCACGTTTCTGTTCATATTCATTTGAAGGTCGTCTCCACTATATTTTAGAATTCATAAGACTTTCATTTATGCGGTGCGAATAGATCCCGATAAGTCGCCTGGCCGCTTTTTCGGTCAGTGCTCATTCGATGAATGGTTTTTAGAAAAGCGTCATGTCCTCGTCTTTCAAATCGGAGACGAACATGTGGCCCGGGGCGTGGGTGATCACCAGCGGCAGGGGTGTGGAGGTGGCCGCCAAGGCCGATGTCACCCCGCAGGCCCAGAACACCGGAACTTCTCCCGGATCAATGGTGACCGGGTCACCGAAATCCGGGCGATCGATGTTCTCGATGCCGATTTGGGACGGATTGCCGATATGAACCGGTGCGCCGTGGGTCAGGTGAAAGCGGGTGGTGATCTGAATCGCGCGGACGGCCTGTTCGGGCGTCATCGGCCGCATGCTGACCACCAGGGGTGCGGAGAACGGGCCAGCCGGCGTGCACGCACGGTTGGTGACGTACATGGAAACGTTTTTGCCTTCCTCGATGTTGCGGATCGGAAGACCGGCGGTCTGCAGGGCGTTCTCAAAGGAGAAACTGCAGCCCAGAAGGAAGCTGACCATGTCATCGTTGAAGGTGTCGGTGACGGTTTCGACTTCTTCCGACGACTCGCCGTTGCGGTAGATCCGGTAGCGCGGCAGATCCTGGCGCAGATCGGCCCCGGGGGCAATTTTAGGCTCGCAGACCCCGGCCTCGAGAACATCGAGTATCGGACAAGGTTTGGGGTTGCGGACACAGAAAAGAAGAAAGTGAAAAGCTTCCGGCTGCGGCAGCATGACCAGGTTGGCCTGAACAAAGCCGCGGGCCGCACCTGAGGTCGGTTTTCGCCACTCTGCGGCGCGAATCCGTTTCCGCAGCTGGGCCGCGGTGAGGTTTTCCGAGTTCATGGGGTATTCCTTCGAATTAGGGGTTTAGCCGGTTTAGTCCGTTAA
>JBAVJU010000103.1:0-7428 GCA_049687935.1 Desulfobacterales bacterium
ATCAACTCGCTGATGGAAGGCCCCCGCAGGACCGTGATATTGTACTCGTTTTTCTGTGAGGCGTGCAGACCCGCGGTCAATCCGGCCAGGCACAGGATTTCACCGGCCGTCAGGATGCGCTGCCCGGCATTTCCCAGGAGAAGGACGGTATGCCGGCCGGGTTGGGGCGGGTCGAATTGTTTTTCGACGACCACCGGCGGGGCGGCCGCTTTCAATGCCGCAGCGGTTTCCCGATAATGGGCGCCGTATTCCGCGCGTCGATTTTCCGGGACTTCGCCAGCCGCTGCCGGCAGCCGGGCGATGGCCTCTTCGATGGCCCGCGGTGTCAGCGTGTTGGAGCGGGTGTAGCGCCCGGGACAGATGCCCCAGATATCCAGGACGGCAAAGCCTTCGTAGCCGATCGCCCGGGCGATCTCCTGCGGCAGGTCTTTCTGGTAGCTGCTGCAGCGACGCGCGTAGGCCGCACCGGCCGAAACGGCGAGGCGGCTGATGTCCAGCGGTTTTTCCAGGCGGTTCAGGAAGCCGGAGCCCAGCCGGGCATCGGGCGGCGTGGTGGCGGAGAACTGGCCTCCGGTCATACCGAAGTTGAAGTTGTTGAGAACGAGCAAGGTCAGATTCAGGTTCCGGCGGCAGGCGGCCAACAGGTGCGCTCCGCCGATACCCTGCCCGCCGTCGCCCATGGTGACCACCACGTTCAATTCGGGTCGCGACAGCTTGATGCCGGTCGCATAGGTCAGCGCCCGGCCGTGGAGGCCGTGCAGGGCGTGGGTGTCGAAAAACGTGTCGAACAGACCGGAGCAGCCGATATCGCTCACGATGGCGATTCGATCGCCGGGCAGTTCGAGGAGCTGAAAGGCCTTGTCCAGAGCCTGGGTTACGCGATCGTGGGAACAGCCGGGGCAAAATACGGGGGGACGATTTTTATTCAGCAGACTATCCACGGGCGATCACCTCCTCGATCTGCCGGGGCGTGATCAGTCGCCCGTCCATCTGACCGAAAAAATCGACCGGTTTTTCGGGCAGCACGCGGCGGATCTCATTGACGTACTGGCCGAGGTTCATTTCGATGACCACCACGCTTTCGGCCTGCCGGGCCGATCGGCGAATGAGGGCTTCCGGTACCGGCCAGAGGGTCTTGAGCACCAGCAGGGATACCGGGTTGCCCTGCTGTTTTGCGAGCCGGCAGGCGGCCGCGGCCGCCCGGGCCGTCACGCCGTAAGTGATGAGCAGGGTCCGGGCGTTTTCAGCCATGAGTTCGTGGTAGCTGTAGTGCTCGACGCTGCCCTGCAGTTTGTCCTGCAACCGCCTTTGAAAGGATCCGATTTCTTCGGCGTCGGTGGTGATGTATCCGTCCGCACCGTGGGTTGAAGAAGTCTGACGGACCGGGACGCTGTCGCCAATGGGCAAAAAATACGGCACGGTTTGACCGTTTGAGATCCGAAACGGCTGGAAGTGAACCCTGCCCGGCGGCGCCGCGCGGTCGACAAGCGCCGGCTTTTCGAGGGCTTCCAGGTCGACGCTTTCACGCGTCATGCCGATTTCCTTGTTGGAAGCGATAAACACCGGGCAGCGGTAGGTTTCAGCCAGGTTGAAGGCGCGCACGGTCAGGGTGAAGCAATCCCTTACGTCCACCGGCGCCAGAACGATCACCGGCAGTCCGCCACTGTTGCCCCAGCGCAGAAAGTTGATGTCACCGTCGGCCCCGCGCGTGGCCGAACCGGTGGAGGGTCCCAACCGCTGGACATCGATGATGACGATCGGGATTTCGCTGCCGACGGCAAATGAGATTTGCTCGCTGTAGAGGCTGATGCCGGGGCCGGAGGTGGCCGTCATGACTTTCAGACCGCTCATGGCGGCTCCGAGACAAAAGCCGATCGAGGCAATTTCGTCCTCGCCCTGAAGGCAGATGCCGCCGCTTGGCGGCAGCAGTTTGAGCATGGTGTTGAAAATCGTGGTGGCCGGGGTGATGGGATATCCGGCAAAAAAGCGGCAGCCGGCCGTCACCGCACCATAGGCAACGGCTTCGTTGCCTTCGATAAAAGAGAGTCCCATAGGTGGTGTACCGTGTGATATTTTATGTTTCGGGTTAGATCAATTTTAATGACCTGTCAATCGCCATTCTGGTATTCGCCTGGCCGATCTTTAAGCTTGATGACGACCAGGGTGATGTCGTCTTCTGGTTCCGGGCTTTCACGGAATCGGTCGAGATCGTCGATGACCCGG
The DNA here is from genome assembly GCA_049687935.1 of Desulfobacterales bacterium. Lineage (GTDB taxonomy): Bacteria > Desulfobacterota > Desulfobacteria > Desulfobacterales > SG8-13 > JARFQH01. Next base: position 2,224 of record JBAVJU010000103.1, read on the forward strand.
TCGGCAATATCGGCGGCACTGGCGCCTGCATGGGCGCGAATGAGGTCGTAGACCCGCTGTTTACCGAACATGTCGCCCCGGGGACCGTGTGTTTCCCAGATGCCGTCCGTACCGATAAAAATGATCTGCCCACCGACCAGTCCGGACCTTTGGTTTTCTTCGTAGCGCCAGCTCCGGTCGACGCCCAAAGCGATCCCCTCGCCGCTCAGCTCTTGGAAGTGCCCGGTTGCCGGGTCGAATATGATAGCGGGATCATGCCCGGCCCGCACCCAGCCCAATCGGTCGGCCACCGGATCGATGGTCAGGTAAAAGAGCGTCATAAACCGGCCGGTCTCGTAGAGATCGGCGGTCAGGTGCCGGTTGACATCGGTGACGACCTGCGCCAGGGAACCCGGCTGAAACGTTCGGGCGCGAAGGAAGGCGCGTGCGGTCGTCATGAGAAGGGCGGCCTCGATGCCGTGGCCGGTGACATCGCCCACCACCACGTCCAGTCGGTGTCCGGCGATTTTCGGAAAGCGGATATAGTCATAGTAGTCTCCGCCGGTGGCGCTGCAGTATATGATCCTGCCGGTGATGTCCAGGTATTTGTCGACCGGATCATGCTGGGGCAGCAGATTCAACTGAATTTCATTGGCCAAGGCCAGTGATTTCCTCAGCAGGCTGTTTTTTCGCTTGATTTCCCGGTGCGCCCTTTTCATGTCCCGATTGATTTTTTTCAGCAGGGCGTCACTCAGGTCCTTGTTTCTCTCCAATCTTTCACGGTAGTGTCTCGAACGTTTCAGCTTTTTTTGCAAAAAGAGGTTTTCGCGTTCCAACCGCTCTAATTTTTCGGCGGCACGCTGATGGGTCGGAGGATACGGCCCGGAACCGGCCCCGGTGGGGTCCATCGCCGCCACCGCATTTTCTTCGCCGATCAGCAGCGTCACCAGAGTGCAGTTGTGAAGCCGGCTGCCTTCGCCCGGCTGCAGCGGCGCCAGTTCCCCGAAGGTATAAAACCCGCAGATCGGGAGGGGAGCGGGCAGAAAATCCTTGAGGATCCGGAGCTCTTCGAGAGTCTGCGTGCCGAGAATCTGTTTGCGCGTGGCGCAGGAAAATGCCAGGGCGACCGCCGGCTGCCAGCCGTCCCGGCAGCGCTTCACCATCGCCGCCACAGATGCTTCCGTGTCGGCGATGATCCGCTCCCGGGTGACCTCGGTCAGTTGAACGGTGGTTCCGGTCGAAATCGGCCCCGAGAAGAAAATACTTCCCTGATTTTCGGCGTAATCACCGGGCGACCGGATCAAAAAATGCGGTTGATCACTCTCGTCGTACACTGCCAGAGGAAACTCCAGGGCCGGATACCGGTGGGCGCCCAGATAATACCGATAAAAATCGAGCGCCCGTTTGTCTCCGATCCGCAGGATTTCATAATCGCGTGATTCCGTGATCTTGGCCTTCATCCCGATCGGCTTCCAGCTGTTGCTGATGGCAAATTCGTGCCGCAGGGGGCCTGAAAAAAGCAGCAGCGGGACGGCATCTTCCAGCACCTCGTTTTGGAAAAATTGAAGCGTGGGGGCGGGAATTTCATAGTGTCGGCTCGGTACACCGCCGAATACCGGGCAAAGCGGCGGCAGCATCTGATTCAACGCCCGTATGACCGCATCCGGTGACGCGACGATTCCCTCGGGAAAAACGATGCAGAGTGTTTCCGGTCCGGACAGGCCTTCGCGGGCCTGTCCGACGGCCGATTCAACCGCGAGCACGGGGTCGCTGGAGACCCGCCGTCCAACACCGGCTTTGATCTCAATCGTGTCGGCACAGAACAGGATCAAGTTGATCGAGTCGTCGCTGAAGCCGAAATCGGATGAAAACTCTCCGCCGGTAGTGCAGCCGACCAGTTCAATATCCGGAAAGCGGCGCAGGACTTCCGCCAACACCAGCTTGTGATCGAAATCGATGCTGCTGAATACAATTCCGGCTTGCGGCCGGAGTTCCCTGAGCTGAAATTCACAGTGTGCAACCGCGGTTTCGACCGCGCTGCGGGCATCGAGGTCCTCTCCCTGACCGACGGCGACTTTGAACATGATTTGTTGCTCCAAACGGCAATGCCGAAAAATCGTCAAACGAGTTCTGAGTTATGGTAATCACCCTTGAAAAATTTTCCAACCGGTATGTCGGGTATCTGTATAAATGAAAAGGGATCTATCGGTTGGCGGGCAGAGGAGGAACCGGCTATCCGGAAATGACATGGACGACGTGAGAGGCCGGCACCAGCTGAACTTCTTTTTTCAACATCGGGAGCATTTCTTCCAGAATACGGAGGGTCGTTTTCGACGGGTGGGCGATACCGATCGCCTCGCCGTTTTTCCGGGCGATCTGAATCAGTTCTTTGACCCGCAACCGAATCAAATCCGGGTCTTGAACGTGATCGATAAAAACGTCCCGTTCGGCAAACGGCAGCTGAAACAAACGGGCGGACGGGCGACCGACGGTTTCGGCGGTGGAGCGGCTGTCGATGAAAAACAGTCCTTCCTGCTTCAAAACGGAAAAGACCTGATAAAGGCGCGCGGACTCGGCGGTCAGTTTCGAGCCCATGTGGTTGTTGACCCCCTTGATGCCGGGTACATCGGCCAAGTCTTCGCGCAACTGGACGATGAGGTCATCCGCCGACATGGATGACAGCAAGGCCCCCGGACCGGGGTCGACCGATGGATATTCGAGCGGCTCCATCGGTAGGTGGAGCATCACCTCAGCCCCCTTTTTCAAGATGGTGGCGGCGATCGATCGCGTGTGGGGGGTATGGGGCAGCACTGCAAATGTCAGCCCGTCATCCAAATCGAGAAATTTTTGGGCTATCCGCCGGTCATACCCCAGGTCGTCGATGATAATGGCGACTTTCGGCAGGGATTCTGCCGGTTGCTTCGGTTTCGGCAGTGGTTCAACGGGTGGGCGGTCTTCTTTGGGGAAAACCTCGAAGGGCCGTATGCCGGCCGTCGGTTGCGGTGCCATTTTGCCCGGCGGCGGCAGGCGTTTTATCGGTGGCCGGGTTTTAAGGAGAAGGTAATGGGTGAGAAGACCGGCGGCCACGACAAGCAGCACCAAAACCGTCAGAGTGGCCAGAATTTTTACCAGGACGAGTTCGGAAGAAGCCCGCTTGCGTGATTTTTTTCGGCTTCCCTTTTTTCGGCTTTTGCTGCGAGTGGGCTTTTTTTTCGTCAATGTCAGTGCGCTAACTTATGGACGACCCCTAAATGGCCCTTCTCCGCAATCCGCACGTCCTCGATTATCTTGTCCTTGCGGAAAAGGGCTCATTTCTGGACGGAAACCACTTCAATTCCGATCGAAACCGTCGACCGTCGGTTATCCCTTCAGGTTTTTAAAAACATCGTAGCCGATTAAAATCTCCAGCGCGCGCTGCACTTGATAGTCGCGCTGCAGTTTTTCTGCGGTCAACGGTCCGTGCCGGAGCTCGAGTTCCTGCTGCTGAGTAGATTTTTTCTTTTTCTGATCTTTTTTCGGAGGTGGATTGTCCTCATCTTCCGGTGCGGCCTCCAGATGATTTTTAAGATCGCTCTCCTTCAGGCGTCCGTCATCCGACCCCTTGAGATCCTCTTCGTCCACGATCTTTTTTCTCACCACGATATCCGGTTCGATGCCCTTGGCTTGGATGGAACGACCGCTCGGTGTGTAATAGCGAGCGATGGTCAGCTTCAGGCCGTAGCCGTCACGCAGCTGCTCGACGGTTTGAACCGACCCTTTGCCGAAGGAGGTGGTGCCGAGCACCAGCGCTCGGTGGTTATCCTGAAGCGCCCCCACGACAATTTCAGAGGCACTGGCACTGCCGCCGTTTATCAGGGCGACAATTGGATAGGTTCGTTTGACGTCGTTGGGATGGGCTTTGAATTCCTTGCTGTTTCGCGGCAATCGCCCTTTGATCGTCAGGATCAACCCATTATCCAGAAACATGTCCGAGACCTTGATCGCCTGGTCCAGCAGTCCGCCGCCGTTGTCGCGGAAATCGAGCACGAGGCCCTTGAGGGGTTCGGGACCGGATTCCAGCCCTTTCAGCGCGTTTTCCAGGTCCTCGATCGTATTGCTGTTGAAGTTGGTGATCCGGATGTACCCGTAGCCGGGTTTCAACAGACCGGCGCGGATGCTTTCAATCGGAATCACATCCCGGGTCAGATCGAAGTCTATCGGATCGGTGGAGCCCTCGCGTAAAATGGTGACTTTCACCGGGGTTCCCTTCGGTCCGCGCATGAGAGTGACGGCCTCGCGCAGTTCACTGACCGGTTTGTCATCGACCTTGATGATGCGGTCCAAGGCCTGGATTCCGGCCTTGTAAGCCGGCGTCCCCTCGATGGGCGAAATGACCGTTACGAGACCGTCCCGCATGGTGATGTGAATGCCGATGCCCGTAAACTCTCCTTTGGTATCGATGCTCAGGTCTTCGAAGGCATCCGGCGGCAGAAGGGAGGAGTGCGGGTCGAGGCCGCGGACCATGCCCTGTATGGCTTTTTCGACGAGGTCTTTCGAATCGACGTCGTCGACATAGTTTTTTTGTATAATTTCGATCACCTCGGTAAAAAGCTTCAGCCCTTTGTAGGTCTCTTCATTGTCGGCTGAAAGCTGGCGGTCGAAACCGGTTCCGACAGTCCAGAAGATCACAGACGCGATCACCGCCAGCCAAAGCCTTACATGCCGTTTTTTCTTGGTTGTCATTCAGCAACTCCTTATCCATAATCTATCCATTGACGATCCATTCCATTGGATCCAGCGGTTTTCCGTGATGGCGTACCTCGAAATGGAGAATCGGCCCGTCCATCGATGCCGTATCACCGACCGTGGCGATGTCTTCGCCCGTGTTGACATAATATCCCTTTTGTTTGAAGAGCTCCTCCAGGTGGGCATAGACGGTGTAGTAGCCGTCACCGTGATCGATGATGACCATGTTGCCGTAGCCTTTGAACCAGTCGGCAAACAGCACGTGCCCGGCAAACACGGCTCGGATGACCGCGCCCTTCTGAGCTTGAATGTCGATACCGCTGCGAAAGACGCTGACGTTGAATTTGGTGTCTTTCTGAGGGCCGAAAAAACAAATTATTTTACCGCTGATAGGCATCTTTAGCAAGCCCTTAAAATTGGAAAATGAATCGAGTTGACCCGCCGCGTTCTGGGGCTTTGGCTGGGCAACCAGTTTTTCAACGGTCCGGTCCAAGGTCTTCG
>JBAVJU010000104.1:0-3556 GCA_049687935.1 Desulfobacterales bacterium
ACCCAGTAGTTCATTAGATCCGGCAATACCGCCCGGTCGATGGCACAGATGGTGGCCAACATATTGACGCCGTGGCGTTCCTTGACCGCCTTGACGGCATTGGCCCTGGGCAGGCCCCCGGCCATCCGCAGTTCCATGTCTTCACCGGCATTCAGGCCCGATCCGCTGCCGCAGCAGAAGGTCTGCTCGCGGATCGTGTTGGCCGCCATTTCGTAGAAATTTTTGCTAACGTTTTTAATCACGTAGCGCGGTTCGTCGAAGAGTCCCATGCCCCGCGCCGGATTGCAGGAATCATGGAAAGTGACCTTGAGATGATCGTTGCGGCTGGGATCCAGATCGAGCTTGCCGTGCTTGATCAAATCGGCTGTGAACTCGGTGATGTGCACCATCTTGGTCGATCGTGCGTTTTCGAAACGGGTCCCGGTAATGGGGTTGACCGGCACTTCCAGGAAATCGGCCGGGCCGTTCATGGTGTCCATGTACTGATTGATCACCCGCCACATGTGACCGCACTCGCCGCCGAGGATCCACTTGACGCCCAGGCGTTTGGCCTCGGCGTACATCTTGGAGTTGAGGCGTTTCATGGTTTCGTGCGAGGTAAAGAACCCGAAGTTGCCGCCCTCGGAGGCATAGGTGCTCCAGGTGATGTCGAACCCGTATTTTTCCTGCAGAAAATGGAAGAGGAGCATATACCCCATGCAGGTGTAAGTGCCGGGGTCGGCGAACACGTCGCCGGAAGGGGTGATGAAAAGAAAGTCGGCCCCCTTCTTGTTGAACTGCGGATTGACCCGGACGCCCGTGATCTCTTCGATATCATCGACGAAAAAATCGAGCATGTCCTTGTAGGCGTGGGGCTGTATCCCGAGGTGATTGCCGGTTCTGTAACAATTGGCCACCGGCGTGGCGATCCAGTCGATGTTCAGGCCCAACAGGTTGGTCAGCTCGCGGCCCATGATGGTGATCTCGGCCGTGTCGATGCCGTAAGGGCAGAACAGCGAGCACCGGCGGCATTCGGAGCACTGATACAAGTAGTACCACAACTCCTTGAGCACGTTCTCAGTCATCGGACGAGCCCCGTTGAGCTTGCCGAGTATTTTGCCCGCCATGGTGAAATCGTTGCGGTAGACCGAGCGCAGCAGTTCGGCCCGCAACACCGGCATATTCTTGGGGTCGCCGGTTCCGATGAAGTAATGGCACTTGTCCGCGCAGGCCCCGCAACGAACGCAAATGTCCATGAAAACCTTGAACGTGCGGAACTTTTCCAGCCGTTCCTTGAAACCGTTGTGGATAATCTCCTGCCAGTTTTCCGGCAGCTGCCAGTCATCGTCGAAACAGCTCCAGGTCCTCGGGTTCGGAGCGCCCAGCGTTTCCAGACTCTTGGGATTGCCGGCATAGCAGGCGATCCCCTTGCGAATGTCAACGGGAACATCCATCCAGTCGGTCGACGTTGGACGCTGACCGACGTTGGTAATGAGTTCTTCTGCAGTTGGGATGTCGGACATATGTTACTCCTTTTCCTCGGATGCGTCGGCTGGTTCTTCCGCTGCCGGTTCAGCCGATTCCTTAACGACCGGCAGTCCGGCTTCGATCATTTTGTCTCTGAATTCATCTTCGTACTCATCGTAGGTATGCACCTCGACCGGATAGTTCCACGGGTTGACGTGACGTCTACCGCGCGTATCGGAACGGGTGTTCCGGGTCGGGCTCATGAAAATCCCGCCCAGGTGCATCAACTTGCTGAACGGAAAATAGGCCAGCAGAATACTGACGAAGAGCAGATGCACGTAAAAAATGCCGTCCAGGGTCGGCGGTATATTGGGCCGAAAAGTAACCAGACCCATGGAGAGTTGTTTGGCGGCCGTGACGTCTATTTTGGTGAAGTAGCGCATCAGGATCCCGGTGAAAGCGATCCCGATGATGAGAAACAGCGGGAAGTAGTCCGAGGCGAGCGAAATGTATTTTACACCGGGAACAAACAATCGCCTCAGCAGCAGATAGGTGACGGCCGCCAGCAGGACCAGCCCCGACAGATAGACGCCCGGTATACCGATTTGGACGGTATTCAGCAGGACTTCCAATCGAAAGAAACCGTCGACGTTTTCCAACACACGCACCGGCAGTGGCACCGGTTCGGTAAAGAACCTGAGATGGCGGAAAAGCACTGTAAAAAAAGCATAGTGAAAAGCCAGCGCCCCGACCCACAGAAAGATCTCAAGGGAGTACGAGACCCGACCTTCCCGCAGTTTCGTGCGGGTGTTGCGGAACAGGGACCGAAAGGCCACCACTTCCAGCAACATCCGCATGAACACGCCGCTCTTGGAAAAAGGATTGTCCCACTTGGCAGGCTGGATCCAGGACAATGATTTTTGCTGTCCACCGGTTGTGGGAATGTGGAACGGGACCGGCACGCGTGCCCATGCCAAAATGCGGCGAATGAAAAACACGATAAATACCAGCACCGCGACATAGGGTATCCAGACGCCGAAAAGCCATCTGGTGGCCGGAACCGCCGTCACCCCCACATAGGCCAGCAGAAACAATGCGATAACGGCTAGGAGGGAAATCATGTACCTTTTGTTCATCGACCAACTCCTCGTTTACAGCCTGGCGCCGAACCGGCGCGCGCAGATTATGTGATTAAAACTACCCAAGCCAAATTACCCTTTCAAAGGGCCGGATCTTTCACCGGTTCATCTTTGACCAAGCCCGCCCGCTTGAAGGCTTTGTAGATCTTGTCCTTTTCCTCGTTGGCCTTGAGTTCGTAGATTTTCTCACGGCATTCCATATAGATATCGAAGGCAAAAAGACTCATTGCATCGACTTGCGCCTCGAATTCGAGCAAATCGTCCATCACGCGTCCCTTTTTGAGTTCCGGCTTCAAATGGGTCCGGACGATATTTTTGATGACCAGAACAAAAGCGGTGGCTTGGGAAGGAGTAAAGTTCTGTATGGCCCGCACGCGGACGATGGGATCGAGCAATAGTCGAACTGCCTCGCGGTCCATGCCGGTCAGAAGTTGGTCGAACAGGCCCGCAAGGCCTTTGGTGAGGTATCCGCCGACGGGATTGGTGAAAGGGTCTTTGTTCCTTTTAAGGAACTGAGCGGTGTCGGGGGCATAGGTTTTGGCCACCATGTCGAACCAATCGCCGACGATGGCGTTTCGTTTCTTTGATAGTACCTTTTCAAGCCCCATGCGTCGAATGGTTCCCGATCTCTTGCCGCGCTCGGTACGGAAAATGTCTTTATCAGTCAGATGGATAACGGGGTCAAATATCTTTCGCCCCCCAGACTCGAGGGGGCGCAGGGGATCAAGGTGAAGCCTATAGTCAACCTGCCGAATCCTGTCAAGGATAATCGACAGTCTCGCGCCGCCCCTCGGACGAAATCAGCGGTACCTTTTTTTCCACGGGCGGCGCGTTTTTTCCGTCAAATCGGCCAAGGCCTGGTAAAAGGCTCCGACGGCCAGTTCCGCGCAGTGACGACTCTCCGCCGGCAAGGTGTGAAGATATCCGATAACCGCTTCGGGCGTGATCTCCCAGGCCGCCGCGATGCTCCC
>JBAVJU010000105.1:0-21410 GCA_049687935.1 Desulfobacterales bacterium
CCGTGGCGATATCAACCCGCCATGGGCCTTTGTAACGTTTGTCAGAGATGGTCTGGTAACTCCAGGTGCGCCAGGAATAAGATCGGACATTCAATGCGACATCACTGATCTTTTGCTCGCCAAAGTAATAAATATGCCGGATCTTGGCTGGATACTTCCCGGCATTAATCAGACTCCAGACATAGACGCGCGGGACCGACCAGGGAAAAGAATTTTGTTCGTCGGCGGGCATCCTATTTTTTACATTTTCACAGATGATTGCTTCTGAGACACTCAGATTGGCCGATGTTGAGGTTGACTTCGAAGATGGGGCCGGTACCGATGCCTGACCGGTTTCTCCGGTAATGTCTTTACTTCCAGCAACTTCCCTGGAGGGGGTTTTCTCGGCCGCCAATTTACTTTTTGAGAGCTGAACGTTTTTACCGGATGCGCTTCCGGAAAGAATACGGGTATTTTCCGAAACCGAGGTATCACGGGATACCCCCGCGGCCGGGGCGAACGGCGGCGATGTTTTTTTCGGACCGGCAGGCACTTCCATGAGCGGAGAAAGGGCCTTGTTTTTCATAATTTCTACCGGTAGGTCGGATGGTTTGAACGTATTTTGTGTTGACGGCAGCTCGTTGGTTTTTTCTGTATCCGCGGCACGCGTGGTTTTTGCACCTTCATCCGGCAGCGTCTGCATTTTCGCCATCGGAGCCGGATTTTTTTGATAGATGAACAAATGATAGAACCCGAAACCGGCCAGAACCAGAATGCCTGAGATAACCGAAACCAAACAGACCGTCAGCCACGTCCGCCGATTGAACAGTCGGCGATTTATGTCGAGTGCACCGCCGGCTCTCTTCAGAAATGGGGCGATCTTTTTTAGTGAAGAGCTGGCTTTCAATACTGAAAGGCGAATCTTGTTCGTTAAAACGCCGCCTGTTTTCAATAATGATTTTAATGACGAGGCAATTGCATCAGAAGAAGGGGCTGCGGCTTTAAGGCCCGAGCCGGCTGTTTTTAAAAAGGTCCCGATTTTTCTAAGGGGGACGACAAGGGCTTCAGATGAAGAAGTGTCGATCTTCAGAAAGGCGGTTTTGGCTTCAAAGGATGCAGACAGCGCCTTAATTGAAGATCCTATTTTTTCCTGTAGAGAAGCAATCGGTGCCGGTTTCGCAGCAGCTTCAGGCTGTTCGGCCTGGGCCGCCTCGATTTGATTCATCTGCTCTTGCAGAGAATTGTACAACTTGATGGCTTCATCGGCGTTACTTCCAATCAATCTGGCATAAGACGATATATACCCTTTGATGTATGGCCCTTGTGGGAGTTTTTCGTAGTCATCTTTTTCGAGGAAATCCAGATAAAATTCTGAAATTTTCGTTAATTGGGCAACTTCACCCAAACTGATATTTTTGGCTTCTCTCTCTTGCCTGAGATAATTACCTACGGTTTGCATTGTTCAGTCTCCAAAGTATCCAACCTTCTTTTGTTCACTTTGAAAACAAATCCGAAATCGCATCCATAAATTCGATTCCAGTATAAATCGACGCGTTCAAGCCGAAGGCGGACCCATATTTTCCTGCTGACCCCAGCTTTGAATCAAAGCTTGCCATCACCATAGAAACGGCGGTAACAACCATATTATATTTTCAATCGGATACCTCAGCCTTCTTTTTTACCCTGGCCCCCGTCGAATTGTCAAACGAAAAACCGATCCGTTCAGCGAACAACAGCTTGCGAATTGGCCGACATAACGGGCACACCCCTCATTGATCTCAACAATTGGCCGATAAATCGGCTAAACTGAGGATGAGATGACCGGTAAAAATTTCACCCTTAAATACGGCAAGGGAACCTTGCCTTTCGAGATACCCGCCGACCGACTTTTGTACGAACTGTTCGGCGCCAATCTTCCGGCCGTTCCCGATCTGGCGCAGGACTACCTCTACGCGTTGGCCCACCCGATCGACTCGGCGCCGCTCAGTGAACGGGTCAAACCGGGAGAGCGGGTCGCCATCGTGGTGAGCGACATCACCCGCGCCTGGCAACGAAACGACGAAACACCGTCTCTGCTCATCGATTACTTCAACCGGGCAGGGATCAGGGACCGGGATATTATCATCATCATCGGTGTGGGAGCCCACCGTCCCAATACCAGAGATGAATTCGTCGAGCTCTGTTCCAGGGAGATTTGCACCGCGTCAGGGTTGTGAATCACGACGCCTGGCAGATCGAAAACATGGGTTACCTGGGCAAAACCAGTCGCGGGACCGAGGTCGCGGTAAACCGAATCGCGGCCGAAGCCGACCGGTTGATTCTCACCGGAGGGGTGATCTATCACTCCATGGCCGGTTTCGGCGGAGGACGTAAAAGCATCCTTCCCGGTGTGGCGGCGCTCAAAACCATCCAGCGGAACCATTTACTGGCCCTGACCCACCATGTGGGCGGCGGCACAAACCCCAAGTCGGCCAGCACCGTCACCACCGGAAATCCGATGCACGAAGACATGATGGAAATTGCCGCCTTCGCCAAGCCGGACTTTCTCATCAACGATTACCAAACTTTTTTGAAAATGCTTTTGACCCCTTCCCGAACACCCTCTACGATGGAATCCTGGGTTTGATCTTTGGCCGCGTCGCCGGCTTTCTCCGTCGTGTCCGTTACGAAATCGTCTTTTTCTGTCTGGGCCGGCTGCGGGGTCTGGCGAGGGGGCATTTTGCCCATAGACGGCATTTCCATCATGCTGACACCCGCCGGCAGTTGGTAATAGGCCATGTTCAAGGAAGGCTTCTCGACGCTCTGGAGCGTCATTTCTTTTCCGTACCGCAGCATGCCGCCGCGCTCTTCCATTTTTGCGGACTTGAGGGATTGATCCAGTCTGCGGGCGGAATCTTGACCGAGCATCTGCGCCATGCGCGCAGCGAACACAATCCAGCCTTGATGAACTTTTAGAATGTCTGGATGACGGCTCAACACGATTTCTTCTTTTTGTGTCTTTCCCGAGGAGTCCTTATCCTCGACTTCATATACTTTGCCCTTGTAGCCGGCAATGGTTTCATAACGGCCCGTATCCGTGAATTTTTGTTGATCGCTTTGTGCGCCCGATGGTTTGGCACCTTTCGCGAAGCCCTTCATGATACCGGACATCTGGTCCATGTCAAAAGCCGACCATTTTCCCTCTTCCTTGCGCACCATGTATACTTTTTGGTTGGTCAGCAACATGTAGGTGTCCTTTTCATTGGTATCGATGCGTACGTGTTGGTCGTCACGAATACTGAGCTTGGAAACGGCACCATCGGTCATTTTCCAGGTTGCAACAATGTCAGCCCAAGCGAGATTGGCGGAAAACAAAAGAGCGATTATTCCAACGATCAGAGTGCGCATGGCAGACCTCCATAAATCAACGTTCGGTTTTTGTCTTAGGTAACTGATATGAACACAACACGGATTTGTAAACCGGTTTTCGTCATTTTTATGTCCGCTTTATGTTCGCGAGCAGGCCAGTTTCGGCTAACCCGTCACCTTATCGACTAGCTTCAGCGTGTAATCGATGTCCTCGGCCGTGATATGGTAATGGGTGACGGCCCTGAGCCGGCGTTTCCCGGTGGGAAGGACGTGGATTCCCTCTGCGGCGAGCGCTGCAGAGAGACGATCGGCCGGCAGATTGTCTATCTTGCTGTCGAAGAAAACGATGTTCGTTTTCACGCGGTCGATATCGATGGAGATGCCCCTTGATTCGGCCAGGCCCTCGGCCAGGCGCCGGGCCGTGGCGTGGTCTTCGGACAACCGCACGGTCATTTCTGTCAGCGCCACGATGCCGGCGGCGGCCAGCACCCCGGCCTGGCGCATGCCGCCGCCGAGAACCTTGCGGGCCCTGCGGGCCTTCTCGATGAATATACGGGTCCCGCAGACCACGGAACCGACCGGCGCTGCCAGTCCTTTGCTCAAACAGATGCTGACCGAATCCGCCGGCGCCGCGAGCTCTGCGGCCGTTACGCCGAGTGCCGCGGCGGCATTGAACAGCCGTGCCCCGTCTACGTGCACCTTCAGACCAAAGCGGCTCGCCAGTTGGCGGACCGACTGCAGGTAAGCCGTGTCCAGGGGGCTTCCGTAACAGCGGTTGTGGGTGTTCTCGAGGACGATCAGACGGGTTCGGGGGAAATGAACGTTGTCCGGGCGAATGGCCGCCTCGATGTCCTCCAGGCGGATTTTTCCATCGGGCTGATTGGCGACGGTCCGGGGGTGGATGCTTCCCACCGCGGCCGAGCCACCCTGTTCGTAGTAGAATATGTGTGCCTGATCTCCCAAAATCATCTCGTCCCCCCGACCGCAGTGGGTCAACTGACTGACGAGGTTGGCCATCGTCCCGCTGGCCACAAAAAGCCCGGCTTCCTTCCCGAGCCGTTCGGCCGCCAGTTCCTCCAGACGCCTGACGGTGGGGTCTTCGCCGAAGACATCGTCTCCGACTTCCGCCGTTGCCATTGCCTGGCGCATCGATGACGTCGGCAGGGTGATCGTGTCTGACCTCAGGTCGACTCTTCGGTTGCTCATTTCCTGTTCCTCTACTCGCTTGGTCGTATTCTCAGCGTTTACTCATTATCGGATATCGGGCCGGTCGACAAGAAATTTCGCACCGAAACGTGTTTTGGGGTGCTTCGGGTTTCAACGCGCTCCTTGACGAACCGTTCGGGAACCGTGTAATAGAAAACGCAAGCTTGCGCGAAGAGTGTCTTGCAGGAGGCGCTTCGACGGATTTTACGGCCCCGGTCATTGAAGCGATCCTGATGCGAGACGAAATTACTCGAAACCAAGCGGCAGACTTTTAACCGCAAGGGTCAAAAGGGTCCCGTCGTAAAAAAGCGGGGTACCTCGGCGAGCCTGACGATCCGTTTATCGGAGTGAGCCTTTCTCTCACCCCGGTGGCGGTGAGACGACGGGCAGCGCCGAGATTTAGATCGTTGCGACATCCTCGATGAAAGGGAGCAGATCATGGGCAAAGTCTTGTGGCAACCATCGGAGAAAAGAATCAAGGCCAGCAACATGTATCGTTTCATGAAGGTGATCAATGATCGCTTCGGCCGAAATTTTACGGAATATGAGGCCCTTTACCGGTGGTCGATCGAAAACATTCCCGATTTTTGGGCCACTCTGTGGGAGTTCGCCGGCGTCATCACTTCTGAGCCCTACGAACAGGTGATCGATGATCTGAACAAGATGCCGGGGGCCGAATGGTTCACAGGGGCCCGCCTCAACTTCGCCGAGAACCTCTTGCGCTATCGGGATGACCGGTTGGCCCTGGCCTTCAAGGGGGAGGCTCAGGAGGCCGTCTACCTGACATATGCCGAACTCTATCGTGAGGTGTCGCGGTTGGCCAAATCCCTCAAACAGGCCGGTGTGCAAGCCGGTGACCGGGTGGTGGGATTCATGCCCAACATGCCCCAGGCGATCATTGCCATGCTGGCGGCAACGAGCATGGGCGCGGTCTGGTCTTCTTGCTCGCCGGACTTCGGCATAAAGGGTGTTCTCGATCGCTTCGGACAGATACGGCCCAAGGTGCTTTTCACGGCCAACGGGTATTCTTTCAAAGGCAAACAGCTCGACTCGCTGGAGCGGATCGGCACCATTCTGAAACAGCTTCCGTCCATCGAAAGAGTCGTCGTGGTTCCCTACACGCAGGTGGATCCGGATATCAGCGGCGTGCCCAATGCGGTGATGTTCGGCGATTTCATCGCCCCGGAAACCGATCTCGACATCGAATTCGAACAGCTGCCCTTCGACCATCCGTTGTACATCATGTATTCTTCCGGCACCACCGGTTTGCCCAAGTGCATGGTCCAGTGCGCCGGCGGTATTTTGATCCATCATCTGAAGGAACTGATGCTGCACACGGACCTGAAGAGAGAAGACCGGATTTTTTACTTCACCACCTGCGGCTGGATGATGTGGAATTGGTTGACCAGTTCTTTGGCCGTTGGGGCCACCGTGGTGCTCTTCGACGGCAACCCGTTTCACCCCCACCCCGGTGCGCTGTGGGAGATGGCTCAGAACGAAAAAGTCACGGTCTTCGGCACCAGCGCCGGGTACATTGCCGCCCTTCAAAATGCCGGCGTCAAACCCGGAAAGGCTTATGATCTCAAGCCCCTCAGGGCACTGCTTTCCACCGGTTCGCCGCTTTCGATCGAAGGGTTCGATTTCATCTACACCGACGTCAAATCCGATTTGCAGTTGGCGTCCATCTCGGGCGGCACGGATCTCAACGGCTGTTTTGCGCTGGGAAACCCGATGGGCCCGGTCTACGCCGGCGAGCTTCAGTGCCGGGGACTGGCCATGAAGGTGGAGGCCTACGACGAAAACGGCCGTCCGGTGATCAACAAGCAGGGTGAGCTGGTGTGTTCGAAGCCGTTTCCATCCATGCCGATCTACTTCTGGGATGATCCGGGCGGCCGCAAATACCACAGCGCCTATTTTGACGTGTATCCCAATGTGTGGCGGCACGGGGACTTCATCATGATCAACGATCACGGCGGGGTCACGATCTACGGCCGGTCGGACGCCACGTTGAATCCCGGCGGGGTGAGGATCGGTACGGCTGAAATATACCGCCTGGTGGAGCAGATCGAAGAGGTCGAGGACAGTGTCGTGGTGGGGCAGAACTGGAAAAATGACGTGCGGGTCATCCTGTTTGTCAAAATGGCGCAGGGATGCCGGCTGACCGACGACATCAGGAACAAGATCCTGCGCATGATCCGCGAAAACGCCTCACCGCGCCACGTGCCGAAGAAAATTATCAGCGTTCCGGCCGTTCCTTACACTCTCAACATGAAGAAGGTGGAGCTGGCGGTGAAGAAAATGATCGAGGGCAAGCCGGTACTCAATCGCGATGCCTTGAGCAATCCGGATGTCCTCGAATTTTACGGCAACCTGAAGGAGCTTCAGGAAGATTAGGTCATCATGGCCGAAGCCTTCACCATTTATCCGATTGGCGTGATCCACAAGACCGACGACGAGGTTCGGATCGAGATCTACCCTCCCTACACGGCGGGGTTGCTGGGGTTGGAACAGTTTTCACACATCAACGTGCTGTATTGGCTGCACCTCAACGACACGCCTGAGGCGCGCGGCATCCTTCAGGTTACGCCGCGCAAAAATCCCGCTAATCCGCTGACCGGCGTTTTTGCGACCCATTCGCCGCGCCGGCCGAATCCTGTCGCCCTGACACGATGTCGTATCAGAGCGGTCACTCTCGACAGCATTGTGGTCGATCAAATCGATGCCCTTGAGGGCTCACCGGTCATCGACATCAAATCCTTTTTCCCCCACGACGACGAAGAGCCGGTCAAGGTTCCCGACTGGCAGTAACTTTGCGCGGGTTTTCGCCTTCGGGGACAGCAGCCGACAACACAGCCATGCCAGTCGATCTCGTCGGTCAGATAGAGCACATCACTTACACCAGCGAAGAAACCGGCTATACGATCGCCCGGGTAAAAATCGAGGGGCGGCGGGATTCGATCACGGTCGTCGGTGGCCTTTTGGCCCCGACTCCCGGTGAAGTTCTCCGAATGACCGGCGAATGGGAGCGCCATCCCAAGTACGGCGAACAGTTCCGGGTCGAGCAGTATCGAAGCAGCATCCCCGCCACCGCCGACGGTATTCGAATTTACCTTGGATCCGGCATGATCAAAGGCCTCGGACCGGTAATGGCCCGTCGGATCGTCAAAAAATTCGGCCGGGACACCCTGGAGATCATCGAAGGGGCCATCGAACGCCTGGTCGAAGTCGAGGGGATCGGCAAAAAGCGCATCGCCAAGATCAAAGCGGCCTGGGACGAGCAGAAGGAAATACGGGATGTCATGATCTTTCTGCAGTCCCACGGCGTGAGTTCGGGGTACGCCACCAAGATTTTCAAGCGCTACGGCAACCGGTCGATCGCCGTGGTCAAGCAGAATCCCTACCGATTGGCGTCCGACGTCTTCGGCATCGGCTTCAAAACAGCCGATCGCATCGCGCAGCAGCTCGGTTTCCCGTCGGATTCCGAGCTGCGGGTGGCGGCCGGGATCCTCTATGTGCTCGATCTATTGTCCGGCGATGGCCACGTTTACGCTCCACGGGAACACCTCGAGGCCGAATGCCGCAAGGTACTCGGCATCGACCATGAGACCGTAAACAAGGCCCTTGACAAGTTGACCACCGAACGGCGCATCGTCGTCGAGGATATCGAAAAAACCAAGGGGAGCGCCGGGCAGAAAGAGTCGGCGGTCTATCTGGCCCATTTCTTTGCGTGCGAGACCGGTCTTGCCGAGCGCTTGACATTTCTCCGGACGGCACCCAAGAGCCTGCGCCCGGTCCGGGTCGAAGATGCCTTGGCATGGGTGCAGCAGCGGCTGGCCATCGGGCTGGCCGAAAAACAGGTCAGCGCCGTCAGGGCCGCACTGACGGAAAAGGTGCTGGTGATCACGGGCGGTCCGGGAACCGGCAAGACCACCATCATCAATGCGGTTCTACAGATTTTCACACGGATGAGTGTCAGGGTTCTGATGGCGGCGCCCACCGGGCGGGCGGCCAAGCGCATGAGCGAGGCCTGTGGACACGCGGCTCTCACCGTTCACCGGTTGCTGGAGTACAGCCTGGCCAGGGGCGGATTTCAGAGAGACGAAAACGACCCTCTGCGGTGTGACCTGCTGGTCATCGACGAGGCCTCGATGATCGACACCGTCCTGATGTTTCACCTGCTCAAGGCCGTTCCGGAAGGCGCCACCTTTGTTCTGGTCGGAGACGTCAATCAGCTGCCGTCGGTGGGTGCCGGAAACGTTCTCAAGGACATCATCGATTCGGGGATCACCGCGGTCGTGGAGTTGAGTGAGATATTCCGCCAGGCCCGGCACAGCCGCATTGTGGTGAATGCGCACCGGATCAACAGCGGCCTGCTGCCGGAGTGGGCCCCAAACTCTTCGGTCGGCCCGGCGCTGTCGGATTTTTATTTCATCCAGCAGGAAGACCCCGAAAAGATTCTGGATATCATTCTGGAGCTGGCAAAGGAGAGAATCCCGCGCCGCTTCGGCTTTGATCCGTTCGACGACATTCAGGTGCTCACGCCCATGCATCGGGGCGTGATCGGTGCCGACAACCTGAACCTTCGTTTGCAGGAGACGCTCAACCCCAACCGGGAATTGATCAGACGGGGGGATCGCGAGCTGAGGCTACACGATAAGGTCATGCAGATCAAAAACAATTACGATAAGGATGTCTTCAACGGGGATATCGGGCGGGTCAGCCGCATCGACCCGAGCGGCCAAGAGATCGTCATCCGTTTCGAAGACCAGGCTGTGACATACGCATTTTCGGAACTCGACGACATTATCCTGGCCTATGCGATTTCGGTCCACAAATCCCAGGGATCCGAATACCCGGCGGTCATCATACCGGTGACGACCCAGCACTTCGTGCTGCTGCAGCGCAACCTGATCTACACGGCGGTCACCCGCGGACGCCGTCTGGTGGTGATGGTCGGCACCCGCAAGGCCCTTGCGATCGCCGTCGGCAATTCCGAGCCCCAGCGACGCTACACCCGGCTCAGGGATCGTTTGACAAGCATTGATCTTTTCGGTGATCCGCTGATTGAATAAAAACCCCGCTGCACCGCAGCGGGGTTTTTATGACGGTGTCCTCTGTTTGTTATCGGTTGGACTGGCGTCCCTTCGATTAGCGGGTCATTTTGGCGACGACGAAGCCGGATTGACCCCTCTTCAGCAACAGCATGATCGGGTCGCCTTTCTTGACCTGGTTCAACTGCTTGCGGAATTCTTCCATTCCGGCAACCGGATTGCGGTTGATTTCCTTGACCAGATCGCCTTGCTGTACGCCAGCCTTGTCGGCTTTGCTGCCACTTTCCACGCCGGTCACCAGAACGCCTTTTTCGGCCTCGTCATATCCGAGCCGCGCGGCCATGTCCGGCTCCAATGCCTGCAGGCTCAACCCCAGTTTGTCGTCGCTTTCCGACTCCTTACTGGCCAGCGCCTGTTCTTCCTGGCGTTTGGCGGTTTCGACCGTGACCGTTTTTTCCCGGCCGTCACGCATGATGGTGATGTCGGCCTTCTGCCCCACTCCTAAAGCGGCAATCCGGCGCGAAAGTTCCCGACTGCTGGTGACCGGTTCACCGTTGACGGCTGTAATGATGTCATTGGCCTTGATTCCGGCCTTATCCGCCGGATCGCCTTCAAAAATCTGGGTAACCAGCACACCGGTTTCGCCTTTGACTTTGTAATACTCGGCAAGTTCGGGTGTCAGGTCCTGAATGCCGACGCCCATCCAGCCGCGGGTCACCTCGCCTTTGCTCTTGAGTTGGGCGATGATATCCTTGGCCATGTTGATCGGGATGGCAAATCCGATGCCTTGGCCGCTGGCGACGATAGCCGTGTTGATACCGATCACCTCGCCTTTCATATTGATCAGCGGTCCGCCGCTGTTGCCCGGGTTTATGGAAGCATCGGTCTGCACGAAATCGTCATAAGGACCGGAGCCGATGATGCGCCCCTTGGCGCTGACAATACCGGCCGTGACCGTCTGCTCCAGTCCGAAAGGGCTGCCGATGGCCACAACCCAAGTGCCGACTTCCTGAGCGTCGGAATCGCCAACCGGTAGGGGAACCAGGCCTTTGGCGCCCTCAATTTTTATCAGGGCCAGATCGGTTTTCGGGTCGCGGCCCACAACAGTGGCCTCGTACTCCCTTTCATCCGCCAGCCGGACCTTGATTTGATCGGCTCCCTCGACGACGTGGTTGTTGGTGACGATGTAGCCATCCTTGTCGATGATGAAGCCCGATCCGAGGCTGCGCTGCTTGAACTCCTTCGAAGGGCCCTCCTCGAAGGGCCCAAAAAATTCCCGAAACGGGTCGCGTTCGCGACCGCCGAAGGGGTTGCCGAAAAAGTGCCTAAACACCTTGCCGCCCCCCTGAACTGTTTTCTCGGTTCTGATGTTGACCACGGCCGGTTTGGCTACTTCGGCTAAATGGCTGAAATTTTCGGGCACCATTTGAGGGGCATCAGCGGCTGCAGCCTCAGGCATGTAGATCCCCGTCAGGAAAACGGACATGACGACAAAAACGAAGACTCCGACACTTGTAGACCTTAACTTTGACCAACTCATATGTTCCTCCCTGGTTAAATACCCCCCTGCCGGCGGGTTCGGCAGTTGACGAGTCAATTTTGCAGCCGATAGGGATGCTTGGGTAATAATATTACATGCACTTCACCTAAAATCATCATATTATACAACGCAATTTTGTTCTGGCAACCCCAACGGCAGCGGTCCGTGACAATATTCGGGAGAGGAAAACAGCACCTGAAAGTTACCGGAAGCCGACCGCGACAGTGCCGTTTCGTCATCTCTCCAAAGGCTGTCATAAAACGAAAGCTCGGCCTGCGTTGGGATGATTTCCATTGTTTCACACGGTTTATTGCCCCGATTCAGCTTGACTTTTATCAAATTATGGCTAAAATTATGCCGTTTAGGATGACAAAAACGGTTGACCGTGCGTTATTGTACGAGGAGGTGACGAGCATGCCGGTATATGAATTTGAATGCAGTTGCGGAGAGGTAACAGAGGAACTGACGAAGATGGACACCCGTTCGATAACTTGCCCCAAGTGTGGTAAAAAAGCCAGGAAAATTATTTCGGCGTGTTCTTTTGAACTCAAAGGCGGCGGGTGGTATGCCGACGGTTACGCTTCCAAGAAAAGCGGCTCGAGTTCTGATTCGACAAAATAGCGTGGTACTTTGTGGTTTTCTTTTTTTACGGGGAAAACCATCCGGACCTGGATTTGGTTCGACAGAGCGCAGTGGTTCAAAGACGACCGCTGCGTTTTGTTTTTTTGGCCTTTGACTCGAATCAGGCGCAATATGGCCCATTTGTTTCTTGCCGCACCCCCCTGGACGACGGAGAGGGAATTCAATGGCATCGACGCTCACGCCCCTTAACGCGATCTCGCCGGTTGACGGACGCTACCGCAAAAGCACCGAAAGGTTGAGCGCCTTTTTTTCGGAAGCGGCGCTGATCAAATATCGCCTCATGATTGAGGTGGAGTATTTTTTGGCTCTCTGTGAATTGCCGCTGCCGCAGTTGACCTCGTTTGACGGCACTCTGGCGACGGCGCTGCGCCAAATTTATACCGCTTTTTCCGCATCGGATGCCCGGCGGGTTAAAGATATCGAAAAAACAACCAACCACGACGTCAAGGCGGTCGAGTATTTTCTGAAGGAAAGGTTCGATCAGCTCCAACTTGCACCCTTCAAGGAGTTCATCCATTTCGGGCTGACCTCCCAGGATATCAATAACACCGCCTTACCCTATGTGACGAAAAAGGGCTGGCTGGATGTCGTCAAACCGGTCCTTGCCGAAGTGATCGACACTTTAGCAGACAAGGCCCGACGCTGGAAAGACATTCCGATGCTCGCACGCACCCACGGTCAGCCGGCATCGCCCACGCGCACCGGCAAGGAGATCTACGTGTTTGTGGAGCGTTTGAAGCGCCAGCTGGACCTCCTCGATGCGGTGCCGTTTACCGCCAAGTTCGGAGGGGCGACAGGCAATTTCAACGCCCACGCCGTGGCTTATCCGGAAGTCGACTGGTTTGCCTTTGCCGACCGATTGTTACGGGAACGGTTGGGATTGGTGCGGTCCCGCAACACGACCCAGATCGAGCACTACGACAATCTGGCGGCCTTCTGCGACAACCTGAAACGGATCAACACCATTTTAATCGATCTGGCGCGGGATGTTTGGTCCTATATTTCGCTCGATTATTTCAAACAGCAGATCAAGGCCGGTGAGATCGGCTCTTCCGCCATGCCCCACAAAGTCAATCCGATCGATTTTGAAAACGCCGAGGGCAACCTGGGGGTCGCCAACGCCCTGTTTGCCCACCTGTCCGCCAAACTGCCGGTTTCGCGGCTGCAGCGCGATCTCACCGATTCCACCGTGACACGCAACATCGGCGTACCGTTGGCCCACACGCTTATCGCGCTGAAATCACTGCTGCGGGGTCTGGACAAGCTCATTCTCAACGAAGAAGTGATCCGACGGGACCTGCGCAACAACTGGGCCGTAGTGGCCGAAGCCATTCAGACGGTGCTGCGGCGCGAGGGCTATCCCGAACCATATGAAGCCCTGAAGGCTCTGACCCGTACCCACGCCCGTATCGATCAGGGGGCGATCACCGAATTTATCCAGAGCTTGGATGTCGCCGATGCGGTCAAATCCGAACTGTTGGGGATCACACCGGAAAATTATATCGGGGTTTGCGAATTCTAGCGGCGGTACGTGACCCGGAGGGCAAATAAAGAAATATAGAGCGCCCTCAGATCCATTTCTACATGAAATCAACCGGTGCGTCGAACCCGAGCACCGATCCATCAGATAACCCGCGATGGCCTTCGACCCTACACTCCACCCAGCATCCGATTCGATCCGCTCGCAGTGGTGGTTCCTGTTCCGCGGCGACCGCATCCTGGTCCGACGGGGTGAGGATGCGTCCGTGCGTCCTTTTTTTACCGATGTGTCCTTGGTTGCATCAGACTTGAAGCACCGGCAGTACCTCGGATGTCTGAACGACATCGATTGCTACACCGCCGAGCTGGCATCCGAGGCAAGGGTCTCTTCAG
Organism: Desulfobacterales bacterium; assembly: GCA_049687935.1. Taxonomy (GTDB): domain Bacteria; phylum Desulfobacterota; class Desulfobacteria; order Desulfobacterales; family SG8-13; genus JARFQH01. Next base: position 13,639 of record JBAVJU010000105.1, read on the forward strand.
GTGTCGAATTGCAGGGGGTGAGGCAACTTTTGGGTGCGGTCGACGACGAGTTGGCGGCCGTTGCCGGAAGGGCCAACCAGATGATTCACTGGGCGCGGACCCATCAGTTCTGCGGCCGCTGCGGACACGCGACCCGGGACGCGGAGAATGAACGCGCCAAGATTTGTCCGGCCTGCGGCCTCGTCAACTACCCCCGGGTGTCGCCGGCGATTATCGTCGCGGTCCTCAATGCCGGCCGCATCCTGTTGGCGCGCTCGACCCGGGTCGGTGCCAGTTTTTACAGCGTACTGGCCGGGTTCGTTGAACCGGGGGAAACTCTGGAGGAATGTGTCAGCAGGGAGATACGCGAAGAAGTCGGTCTGAGGGTCACGGACATCCGTTACTTCGGCAGCCAGCCGTGGCCTTTTCCGAACGCCCTGATGGTGGCCTTCACCGCCCGATATGCCGGAGGCGAGATCCGTTTGAATCCGTCGGAGATCGCAGCCGCCGACTGGTTTTCCGCCGGCGCGCTGCCGTCGGTTCCCGGCCGATGGAGCATTGCCCGCCGGCTGATCGACTGGTTTGAAAAAACAGAAGGGAGGCGGTAAACGGCGTAAGGTTCAAGTCCAACGGCAGGCAGGAGAGCCGGTGTCACTTGCGGTTTTTCTCGGCGATGACCTCGTTCATCCAGACCGAAATGAGTTGCATGGCGACCGACTTGACCTCCGGCAGCAAAATGGCCTGGTTGTTCCTGTCCGTAACCGACCGGATGTACGGGTGGTTTTCGAATTCGTCGATGAAGACATTATCGATGATAAACTGATTGAAGGCCTTTGAATCTTCGATGGGTTCACGGCTCTGTATTTTTTTACGATACATGGCCTTGGTATACTGCTTCAGTTTCGGAATCACCTTGTCTCTGAAGTGCTGGATTTGTTCGGTCCGGATTCCCAGGTGATCGGCTAGGTGATCGGCCAGGGACTGATCGGCCTGGCCGGCCTGGCGGTCGACGAGCTGTTTGACCCGCAGGTCGGTCAATTCCGGCGCCAACAATTTGGCGAGAAAAAGCATCACGCCCTTGTTTGCTTTCAGGTCATCGAGGGCGTAGTTCGACAGCACCCTCGGCAGCTCCTCCTGAAGGACCGTTTGGACACGGTTTTCCACCGGGTCGTTGGGGGTCGCAGCATGAGTGAGCAGCGCGAACTTCCGGGTCAGGAGCGGAATGATATCGGTGGCGAACGTTTCCGCATCCTCCGGTTCGATCCCCAAGTGACCGGCGAGCTTCATTAGTTTATCGGATGGCGGACCAGGCGAACCAATGTCGTTTGTCATAGTGGCCGAAAGAATATGCGCGGGCTTAAAAGGGTCAGCCGCGGCACCGGAGGGAAGACCAACCGGCACCGGTTTCACCCCTGGTTCAAGAATCGGAGATATGAAATTTGACCTCATTTCATGGTCTTTGTCAAGTACCGCTATCGGCTGACAGCTACGACCAGTCGCAATTCCCGTCGAAATCAAAATCCGGTTGATTGCGTCCTGCACCTCACAATTCGTTTTTTCCGTTCGGAAGTTCGGGATTTAGAAAAACAGAGGAAAACAAAGAAAAACTGTGAACTTCGTTGAACAGTGCATATAAATAGCCCCTATTTCTTTGCAACAACTTTCAAGTGTTTGAAATCATACTAGATTTATGTTTAAAAAGTGGAATACTTCCAGCAGGATGTGGAGGTGCCCCAAAGATGGTCGAAACCGTCATAAAAATGTCCAAACTCAGGCCGTGGGCTTTGCCCCCATTCCGGGGTGCTACTTTGAAAAGTGCGGTATCGGGTGCATCATCGACGAGCAGCTTGACCTGGATCCCCGCAGAAAAGGGCTCACCCACGGGCAGGCGGCTGTGGCAATGATGACCGCAATCTTGTTTCAGGTCATGCATCCTGGGCACATTAAGTAAGAATTATTTATTGACATCGTCTTACTTTATAATTAACATCAAGAGGCGCTTTGAAACAATCGCTGCATTTTTCATTAATTATTTAGGAGAATTCATGCAAACAACATCGTCAAAAGTTACTTCCAAAGGTCAGATCGTAATCCCCAAAAAGATAAGGGATAAATATGGAATAAGCCCTTCTACTTCGATACATTGGGTTGAGAAGGCAGAGGGCATTTTAATGATACCGGATTCAGAAGACCCGATCGTTGCAGCCCGGGGTATGTTAAAGGGTTCCGGAATACTGAAGGCCTACCTGAAGGATAAGAAGAGGGAAAAAAAGAAAGAGGATAAGAAAGGCCGTGACCGGTAGATTTGTATTAGACAGTTATGCCTTGATCGGCTATCTTGAAAATGAGCCTTTCGCCGATCGTATTGAAAAATACCTAAAGCAGGCAAAAAGAGCCGAAGCATCCCTTTATCTGCATGCCATTCACCTTGGAGAGGTTTACTACATCACGCTCAGGGAGCAGGGGCAGAACGCGGCGGATTTGGCATATGCCCGTATTAAGGCCTTCCCGCTGACATTTGTCGATAAGATTGATGAAGAACTCTTATTAAAAGCCGCCTCGTTAAAGGCGGGCTATCCGATATCTTATGCAGATTCTTTTGCAGCCGCTCTGGCCAATATTCACAATTGTGCTTTGCTTACAGGAGATCCAGAACTCAAAATACTTGAAAAAGAAAGGATAATATCAATCGTTTGGCTTACAAGCTAAGATTGTGTATAAAGAAAATACTTCCGTCAGTTTGTAAAATACTACCCTGTGGGCCAACGATGCGTCGGTGCTCGAAATAAAAGAAAGGATTGAAAAGAATGAAAAAAGACAGCTCTCCGATGGCAAACGTCCTACTAATGGCGACCACGCTGATCGCCCTTTATCTGCTGTTCGTTCTGGTCTTTCGTGCCCCTGGTGTTCAGGTGACGAGTTCCGAGCAGTCTCCGGCCATTTCCCCGGTGAGTAAAAAAGTCGGTGACCATGCGTCAGGAGCACATCCGGCCGCAGTCGGTGAAGCAGCTGAAAAACTCGTCCAAAAACCGACTCCTGATGCTGTGCTGCAAATGCTGAAATCCGGCAACGAACGGTTTTTCACCGGGAAAGCGACCCACCCGCAGGCCGACGCGGCCCGGCTTGCTCTGGCAGGCAGGGAAGATCAGGGCAAATATGCATATGCAACTGTGATCACCTGTTCGGACTCGCGGGTTCCGGTCGAGCTGATCTTCGATGCCGGTGTCATGGATATTTTCGTCATACGGGTTGCGGGCAACGTGTGCGATACGGATGAGGTTGGGTCGATTGAATACGGGCTGGCCCATGTCAACACCCCGGTGCTGGTTGTCCTGGGGCACACTCAATGCGGCGCCGTTACGGCGGTTACGCGCGCGATTCAGGGTCATGGTCACAAGCTCGAGCGCAATATCCCGCCCCTGGTAGACAACATTATTCCGGCAGTGAAGCGGGCCATCGAGCAGCACAAGGATGTGCACGGCGAGGAGATCATCCCGTATGCGATTAAAGAGAATGTGTGGCAGGGTGTCGAAGACCTTTTCATGAAAAGTCCGGCGGTGCGCAACATTGTGAAAGAGGGCAAGGCCAAGGTTGTCGGTGCCATTTATGACGTCGGGACCGGAAAGATCGAGTGGCTTGACACGCAAAAGGTCGATGAGATCATGAAACAGGTGGAGGCGTCACCGGACAAGGAAACAAAGGCGTTTGCGGCTGAGTGAGCTGTTTGAGCCCGCGAGCAGATGATGAAGGGGCCATGAGTGTTTGAACCGAAAATAAGGTGGGTGCCGGAGCCCGGATAACCGGTTTCGAGTCGGGGCTGAAACTCGCCGCCAAAAGGGTATAAGCACGGGCCAGTTTCGTATTCAAAAACGGGATTTATAGGAAGTCTATTTTTTCACTCGCCGATTTCACGACGAAAATGCGTTCGTTGTTACTTTTCGTTTCAGCGGGGGTAATATAAAAACCCTGGCGATCCGGCGAGTATCCCGTGGTGTAACCGATGATCATCTCGCCGTCAAAAAATTTTACGCTTATCTTGCGGCCGGCGCCGCTGATGTCGTCTTCATACGATTCAACATGATCTTTGTTTCCGGTGAAATCTCTGACAAAAAAAATGGCCTTTAATTGGTCCACCTCGACGGTCTGAATGCCACCGCTCTCGGTTTCCAGGTGAAACTGGTTTTTGTTGGGTAGAAAATCGCTGGTGTTTCCTTTGAGAATCGAGCCGTTTTTGAACCTGGCCACTACCTTGTTTTTTCCCATCGCATGCCCCTCTTTTTGTGCCGGCCGCTCCTGTTGAGTTACCTTTAGTAAGATGAATCATCTTACCATAAAACACAACAAATTAGAATCACTATATCTTTTATGCGAAAAAGGTGGCGTGAAAGAATAAAAATCTGCCGTTACGATATCGACCGGCAACTGCTTCCGCCCATCGACCGACGACATGATTGAGGGCAACAACAAAAAATGGTAAAATTGAAGAATAGATAAGGCATTCAGTTAGCTTGAAGGAGAAAAAATGGCCAAATACTTCGGTTACACGCTGTGCATCCTTGTCGCTTTGTTCTTTCTCGAATGGTTTCAAATAATCGACATACCTTTTGTGGACATTCCCGATTTTACAAGCGGCAAAAAGGTGCTTATCGAAAAATCGGGAGATTCCCTGAAGCAGCGAATTGGTGATTGAGTATCGGCTCAGAACGGCATGGTGTCCTCGACGATAAAAGCGGAGCTGCGCACGGCAATGCTGCCTTTTTTAACCCAAATCCGGACCATCAACATTGTATCGCCATCCAGGCTGACGACATTCGGCAACTCCTCGATATAAGAAATATTTTTTTTCATGAATTCACAGTAGATCGTATTGGAGCTGCAAGGGTCTGAAACCAGAATCACCCGCTGGTTGTCGTACGGATGCTTTTGCGGCGATCCGGTAAAGGCAACGTGCGTTTTTCTCAATTCCTTTGGATTCTTCGGACGCTTGTAGGCCTGGATTTCAAATTTTTCCGCGGCCTTCAGAAAATTTGAAACGACCATGGTAATGCCTCCTCGATGATCGGGTTATAAGGGCCAACGGTCCCATGCACTCATCCGCTGATCAGGTTTCGCCTTCCGGGAGCAGGTCCCGCAGGGCCTGCTCGTCGACGATACCGAGCTTGCGCGCCACTTTCGGCTTGAGAAGGGCAAAAATGCCTCTCGCTTCGGCACACACGTCGTCCTCCGGGCCATAGAGCAGCCCTTCCATTACGGCTTCCCTCTCCGTTTTTATCTCGACGACCCTGCCGACGGCTCGGAGCGGCTGACCGATGAAAACCGGTTTCCTGAACTCGACCCTCATGGACTTGGTCAAAATGATCGTCTTGAGAAGGTGGATGGCAGCCCAGCTCATGATCTCATCCAGGATGGTCGATGTCACCCCGCCATGTACCAGCGTATTCCAACCGCGCAGGTGATCGGGCACGGTCAGCCACGAGACCACCGAATCCTGGTTGGCGAAAAACCTCATCTTCAGGCCCGCCGGATTGGCCGGACCACACGCAAAACACATGTGGTTGTCCTGAATGGGCAACGGATAGAAGTCTGGCGGTGGTTTCATTGCGTGCGATGTTCCTTGTGCGCGGCGGAATGGAGCCTGTCACCGCGGTGCGCCGTGAGGTGTGTCGATTCCTTCCGGCTTCTTGAAGTGCATCAGGTAATTCACGGCTGTACTGCCCCCCAGGCCCATTTTCTTGAAAACCGGATTGTAGTAGAGACCGGTCAGGTCTTGATGAAGCAGTCCCGCATTTGCGGCCCAACGGTCGATTTCGGCCGGCTTGACAAAACGGCGGTGGGTATGGGTTCCTTTTTTAACGATACCCAGAATGTATTCCGCCGCAATTATGGCCAGTAGAAAGGATCTCAAAGTCCGGTTGAGAGTGCCGAAAAATACGGCGCCGCCGGGTTTCACCAGGTGTCCGCAGGCCCGGACAACCGAAGGCGGATCCGGGACGTGCTCCAGCAACTCCATACAGGTGGCCACATCAAATGAACCGGGTGATAATTCCGCCAGTTCTTCGGCGGTCGCGCGGCGATAGATGATCTTTAAGCCGGAGGCTTCAGCATGCGACCTGGCAACGGCCAGGGGGGCATCACCGGCATCGATTCCGGTGACCCTGGCACCGTGTTGGGCCATTGCCTCCGCCAGAATGCCGCCGCCGCAGCCCACGTCGATGACCCGCTTGCCGGCCAGAGCCGCCCTTTCGGCGATGTAGGTCAGCCGCAGCGGGTTGATGTCGTGCAGCCCCTTGAATTCTCCCTTCTTGTTCCACCAGGAAGCGGTTTGCCCCTCGAATTTGCGAATTTCGTCGCGGTCTATGTTGGGCATGAGGACCATAAAAGATTTAACGCGGAACTGTCTTCCGGGACGCTCCAACAGACATGACTCTCGGGATTTTCGTTTCCGGAAGTCTCACGAGAGCCCAGAGCTGTGAAAGGAGCATGCCGGCCAGCATCAGGCCGCACCCCAGAAATCCACGGGCTGTCAGTCGCTCTCCCAGAATGATCCAACCGCCGATGGCGGCAAAAACGGCTTCCAGGCTCAACAGGATGGACGCATGGGCCGGATGGGCGTTGCGTTGCGCCACCACCTGCAGCGTATAGGCCACCCCCACCGACAGGACGCCGCCGTACAGGATCGGCACAGTCGCCTGGGCGACACCTCGAAGGGTGGTGGTTTCAAACAGAGCCGCTGTCAGCAGACTGAAAAAAGAACAAGCCGTGAATTGGGCCAGGGCCAGTTTCAACGAATTCATCCGGGGCGACAACCAGCCGATGAGCAGCACATGCCCGGCCCAGAAGAAGGCTCCGATCAGTACGAGAAGGTCGCCGAAGGCAATGCTGAAACGATCGGTTATGCTCAGGAGATAGAGACCGACAGCCGCCAGCAGGACACCGATCCACATTCCGATATTCGGCTGCTGCCGGAAAAAAAGGCCTAATAGCGGTACGATGACAACATAGAGCCCGGTAATGAAGCCGGCGTTTCCGGCAGTGGTATACACGAGGCCCACTTGCTGCAGAGAAGCGCCGGCAAACAGCAGTATACCGGCCAGTCCGCCGCCCCAAAAGATCATTAACGGGCCGCTGCCTCCGCCAAGACCGGTCAGGTCTGATGGTTTTTGGCCCTGTTTCAAAATAAAGGGCAACAGGACCAGGCTGCCGAGGGCGAAACGAATGCCATTGAAGGCAAACGGACCCACAAAGTCCATGCCCACGCGCTGCGCAACAAAGGCAAATCCCCAGATGGTTGCGGTGAGCAGCAGCAAGGCATCGGATTTGAGTGTCGGTGACGTCATGAAAATTTAATTAATCCCCAACCTGCTCAGCGTCTGCGGTGAAAATGAATATCAAAACGGCCCTTTTTAAAGGGTTCATCACGCCACCCCTTTTAGGAGTGGTATTGGACTATTTTCAGGCACCGTGGTGGCTTTAAAGGGCCATGATGGTTTAAAAGTCGATACCATAGCCTCCCGCTCGCGGTCCGTCAAGTTGAAGATGGCAACGGAAACGGCGAACGGCAATGGAAACATGGCAAATCATAACGGCGCACGTCGAAAGGCCAACGGCAAATGGACTTAACCGGTAGATCAGCAGACCGTCTGAAGGTTTCGTTTCCTATGTGCCCTACTGCCTTTTAAAAGAGAGACGCTGAACAAAACTGCCAAATCTGAATTTGCATACACCGACAGCGTCAACCGGCTAAACCGGCAAAACCGGCTAAACGGGCTCAACCGGCATACTTCCTTCAGGCC